>NZ_JBSFMT010000105.1:0-27312 GCF_053599695.1 Streptomyces sp. NPDC000878
GGCGACCACTTCAGCGTCCTGCGCCTGGGCACCATGGAGTTGAGTGCCGCCCGCAGCGAGGTCAGCCTCGAAGAACTCACCAACCACATGGCCGGCGGCGCCGAACTCGCAGCACTGAAGCACGAGTTGGCCCAGGTCCGTGGCGTCGACGTCGACGAACTCCCCGAGGCCGAAGACCTCCAGGCGCCCCTGGCCGCCGCCTCGGAAAAGACGACGTCCTGACCCCGGAGAAGGCCCGGCGAATGCTCGGCAACGGCTCGGCAATGGCTCGGCAATGGCTCGGCGAAAGCAACGCCCCACCGTCTCCCCGTGACCGGAAGGCACACCCCGTGAAGATCGCCCTCGACCCCTACATGATCCGCAACGTCCCCCTCCTCGAACTGCCCGCCGTGGTGGCCGAGTTGGGCTACGAGTGGATCGAGCTGTCCCCCCGGGAGGACTTCATCCCCTTCTTCCGGCACCCACGCGTCGACGACGCGACGGTACGGAAGTTCCGCAAGGCGCTGGACGCGGCGGGCGTCGGCATCTCCTCCCTACTGCCCCTGTTCCGCTGGTCGGGGCCGGACGAGGACGCCCGGCAGGCCGCCGTACGGTACTGGAAGCGGGCCATCCAGATCGCCGCGGATCTCGGCGTGGACAGCATGATCTCCGAGTTCAACGGCCGCCCCGAGGACCCGGACCGCAGTGAGGCGCAGTTCTGGAAGTCGATGGACGACCTGCTGCCGGAGTTCGAGCGCGAGGGCATCAAGCTGGCCCTGGAACCGCACCCGGACGACTTCATCGAGAACGGCTACGACGCGGTCAACCTGATCCGGGGCATCAACCACCCCAGCGTCAGCTTCCTCTACTGCGCCCCGCACACCTTCCACATCGGCAACGACGCCCCCGGCATCATCGAGTACGCGGGCGACCTGCTCACTCACGTGCATCTGGCGGACGTCTTCGACCACACCGCGTCGTCGGGCAACCGCTACATCCTCAACCCGCCCGGCACCACGGCCCGGGTCCACCAGCACCTGGACATCGGGCAGGGCGAGGTCGACTTCGACGAACTCTTCGACGCCCTGCGCACGAACGGCTTCGACGGCACCCTCACGGCGTGTGTCTTCGCCTGGGAGGACCGGGCCAAGGAGTCCTCCGTCTTCATGCGGAAGAAGATCGACGAGTATCTGGCCGCCCGCCCCTGACGGCTGCGACCGCCTCGGCACGCACCTCCGGCAGCCCGGCAATCCGGCGGTGCGTGCCGACCGGGCACTGCCTGCCCACCAGTGAGACAGCTTGTTGCAACAATCTATTGACATGACATTTCAGCCCGGGCATCGTTCTCTGCTGAAAGCGTTTTTAAAGCGCTTTAAATCCATCGATCCGCCGAAGGGAAACCGCGTCATGCCGTTGGAAGTCCTGACCATGGGCCGAGTCGGAGTGGATGTGTATCCGCTGCAGACGGGCGTGGGGCTGGCGGACGTCACCTCGTTCGGCAAGTACCTCGGCGGCAGCCCCACCAACGTCGCCGTGGCCGCCGCCCGTTACGGGCACTCCGCGGCCGTGATCACCAAGACGGGCCGCGACCCGTTCGGGGAGTTCGTCCGCACGGCCCTGGCGGGCTACGGCGTCGACACCCGCTTCGTCGGTACGTCGGACATCGCGCCGACCCCCGTCACGTTCTGCGAGATCTTCCCGCCCGACGACTTCCCCCTGTACTTCTACCGCCTCCCCAAGGCTCCCGACCTGGACATCCGCACCGACGAACTGGACCTGGACGCTGTACGTGCCGCGCGGATCCTCTGGGTCACCGGAACCGGCCTGAGCGAGGAGCCGAGCCGCTCGGCCACGCTCGCGGCACTCGCCCACCGGGCGAAGACGGGGCCGACGGTGTTCGACCTCGACTGGCGCCCGATGTTCTGGAAGAACCCCGCTGACGCCCGTACGTACTACGCCGAAGCCCTGCGCCACACCACCGTCGCCGTCGGCAACCTCGACGAGTGCGAGGTCGCGACCGGCGAGCGCGAGCCGTACGCCGCCGCGAAGGCGCTGCTGGCGGCGGGAGTCGAGCTGGCCGTGGTCAAGCAGGGACCGAAGGGTGTCCTGGCCGTGGGCCGCGACGGTTCGGCCGCCGAGATCCCGCCGGTCCCGGTGGACGTCGTCAACGGACTCGGCGCCGGTGACGCGTTCGGCGGCGCCCTGTGTCACGGGCTGCTGTCCGGCTGGGACACGCGCCGCACCGTCGCCTTCGCCAATGCGGCCGGCGCGATCGTGGCGGGCCGGCTGTCCTGCTCCGACGCCATGCCGACCGAGGCCGAGGTCGAGGCCAAGCTCGGCGAGGCAGCCCTCGCCCTCAACGAACGAAAGGCGTGACGACGTGCTGTCCGACAACGTGAACCGGATCGTGGCGGCCCGGGTGGGCGACCCCGGCGCCATCGCGACGGCCGCCGCACGCCGGGTGAGGGCCGGCTCGCTGCTCGGCGAGCACGGCAGAGCGATGATCATCGCCGCCGACCATCCCGCACGCGGCGCCAACGGCGTGGGCGGCGCCCCGAACGCCATGGCCGACCGCTTCGAGCTCCTCGACCGCCTCTGCACCGCCCTGGAGCGGCCCGGCGTGACCGGAGTACTGGCCACCGCCGACATCCTCGAAGACCTCCTGCTGCTCGGCGTACTCGACGGGAAGAGCGTCTTCGGGTCGATGAACCGGGCGGGGCTCGCCGGGTCCGTCTTCGAGATCGACGACCGGTTCACCGGCTACGGCGCCGAGACCATCGCGGCGTTGGGCTTCGACGGCGGCAAGATGCTCACCCGTATCGCGCTCGACGACCCGGCGACACCGTCGGCGCTGGAGAACACGGCACGTGCCGTCAACGAGCTGAACGACCGTCAACTCATCGCCATGGTCGAGCCGTTCCTGAGTTCATGGCAGGACGGCAAGGTCCGCAACGACCTCTCGACGGATGCCGTCGTCAAGTCGGTCAGCATCGCCTCGGGGCTGGGCCGGCGCAGCGCCTACACCTGGCTGAAGCTCCCGGTCGTGGACGACATGGAGCGGGTGCTGTCCGCCTCGACGCTCCCCGCGCTGCTGCTGGGCGGCGAGGTCAAGGACGCCGCCGCCGCGTTCGCGTCCTGGGGCAGGGCACTGAAGCAGCCCACCGCGCAGGGACTGGTCGTCGGGCGTTCGCTGCTCTACCCGTCCAACGGCGATGTCGCCGGTGCGGTGGACAAGGCGGTGAGCCTGCTGTGACGGACACGAGCAAGCACCACCTCCCGAACACGAGCAAGTACCACCTGCCGAAGGGGAGTTCGGCGGACGGACCCTACGATCTCCTGGTCACGCCCGAGTCGGCGGGCTGGGGATACTCCGGCCTCAGGATCCTGACCCTGAAGCCGGGCGAGGCGCACGCCCTGTCCACCCGGGACTGCGAGTTCCTGGTCCTGCCGCTGACGGGCTCCTGCACCGTCACCACGGACGGCACGGCCTTCCAACTCGCCGGGCGGACAGGCGTGTTCGCCTCGGCCACCGACTTCGCGTACCTCCCGCGCGAGTCGGAGGCCCTGATCAGCAGCGCGGCCGGCGGCCGGTTCGCGTTGCCCGCAGCCCGTACCGGGCGGAGCTCACTCTCCGCCCGGTACGGCCCCAAGGAAGGCGTCCCCGTCGAACTGCGCGGGGCCGGGGCCTGCTCCCGCCAGGTCAACAACTACTGCCTGCCGGGCACCTTCGAGGCCGAGCAGCTGCTCGTCTGCGAGGTGCTCACACCCGGCGGCAACTGGTCCTCGTACCCGCCCCACAAGCACGACGAGGCACGGCCGGGGGCAGAGTCCGAGCTGGAGGAGATCTACTACTTCGAGGTCGACGGCGGTGCACAGGCCTTCGGCTACCAGCGGGTGTACGGCACCGAGGACCGGCCGATCGACGTCCTCGCCGAGGTCCGCTCCGGCGACACGGTTCTCGTCCCGCACGGCTGGCACGGGCCGTCGATCGCCGCGCCCGGCTACGACCTCTACTACCTGAACGTCATGGCGGGTCCCGGCCAGGACCGCGCCTGGCTGATCTGCGACGACCCCGCCCACGGGTGGGTGCGTTCCACCTGGGAGTCCCAGGACGTCGACGACCGGCTGCCCTTCGGAGAGAACCAATGACTACCGTCCGACTGACCACCGCCCAGGCCCTGGTCCGCTTCCTGGCGAACCAGTACAGCGAGCGCGACGGCCAGGAGCAGCGGCTGATCCCCGGGGTGTGGGGCATCTTCGGGCACGGCAACGTGGCCGGCCTCGGACAGGCGCTGCTCCAGGCCGCCGTCACCCAAGAGGCCGATCTCCCCTACTACTTGGCCCGCAACGAGCAGGGCATGGTGCACGCGTCGGTGGCCTACGCCAAGATGCGCGACCGGCTGGCCACCTTCGCCTGCTCCGCGTCGACCGGCCCCGGCTCGACCAACATGATCACCGGCGCGGCGCTGGCGACCACCAACCGCATCCCGGTGCTCCTGCTGCCGTCCGACATGTTCGCCACCCGCGCCGCCGACCCCGTGCTCCAGCAGCTGGAGGACACCCGGGGCGGCGACGTCACCGTCAACGACACCTTCCGTGCCGTGTCCAAGTACTTCGACCGTATATCCCGGCCCGAGCAGCTGATCCCGGCCGCGCTCGCCGCGATGCGGGTGCTCACCGACCCGGTGGAGACCGGCGCCGTCACCCTCGCCCTGCCGCAGGACGTGCAGGCCGAGGCCTACGACTGGCCGGTCGCGTTCTTCCGGCGGCGCGTGTGGCACGTCGGCCGCCCGGTGCCGGAGCCGCGGGCCGTGGAGCGGGCCGCCGCCCTTCTCCGCAACGCGAGGAGGCCGCTGATCGTGGCCGGCGGCGGAGCCGTCTACTCGGGTGCCGAGACCGCCCTGCGCGCCTTCGCCGAGGCCACCGGCATCCCGGTCGCGGACACCCACGCGGGCAAGGGCGCGGTGCCGTGGGACCACCCGTACGCGGTCGGGGGCCTCGGTTCGACCGGCGCGTACGCCGCCAACGAGCTGGCCCGCGATGCCGATGTCGTCCTCGGTATCGGCACCCGGTACTCCGACTTCACCACCGCCAGCCACACCGTCTTCGGCAACCCGGACGTCACGTTCGTCAACCTCAACGTGGCCCGCCTGGACGCCGTCAAGCACTCGGCGGAGCCCCTGGTGGCCGACGCCCGCCTCGGCATCCAGGCGTTGGCGGGAGCGCTCACGGACTGGGAGGTCGACCAGGAGTACCGCGACCGGACACGCCAACTCATCGCCCGTACCAGGGAGATCGAGGAGGAGTGCTTCGCCCCGGAGCGCAACACCGGCGAACTCCCCGCCCAGACCCAGATCCTGGGCGCCCTCAACGACGTACTCGGCGACCGTGACGTCGTCATCAACGCGGCCGGTTCCATGCCCGGCGATCTCCAACAGCTGTGGCGGGCCCGGGATCCCAAGGCCTATCACGTGGAGTACGCCTACTCCTGCATGGGCTACGAGGTCGCCGCCGGCGTCGGCGCGAAGATGGCCGATCCCTCGCGGGAAGTCGTCGTACTCGTGGGCGACGGCTCGTATCTGATGATGGCTCAGGAGATCGTGACCATGGTCTCCGAGGGGCTCAAGGTCATCGTCGTCCTGGTACAGAACCACGGGTTCGCGTCCATCGGGGCACTCTCGGAGTCGCTCGGCTCGCAGCGGTTCGGCACCAAGTACCGCTACCGGGACGGTGATTCGGGCCAGCTGGACGGTGATGTGCTTCCCGTCGACCTCGCCGCCAACGCCTCCTCGCTCGGCGCGGACGTCCTGCACGCCACCTCCGTCGACGAATTCCGGGCGGCGATGGAGAAGGCCAGGGCAGCCACCCGTACGACCGTCGTGCATGTCGAGACCGATCTGTACGGGCCGAACCCGCCCGGCCACGGCTGGTGGGACGTCCCCGTCGCCCAGACCTCCGCCCTGGACTCCACCCGCGCCGCGTACGAGACGTACGCCTCCCACAAGCTCGGCCAGCGCCACTACCTGTAAGGACCCCTCACGTGAAGACCATCAAGCACTGGATCAACGGTTCGCCGGTCGGCGCCGTGGACACCGCGCCGGTGTTCAACCCGGCCACCGGCCAGGAGCAGGCCCGGGTCGTGCTCGGCGGCGCCGCCGAGGTCGATGCCGCCGTCGTGGCCGCCACCGCCGCGTTCGAGACGTGGGCGGAGTCCTCACTCGCGCAGCGCACCCAAGTGATGTTCGCCTTCCGGCAGTTGCTCGTGGAGCACGAGGAGGAGTTGGGCCGGATCATCTCGGCCGAGCACGGCAAGACGGTCGACGACGCGCGCGGTGAGATCACGCGCGGCCGGGAGGTCGTCGAGTTCGCGTGCGGGCTCGGTGATGTGCTCAAGGGGTCCTTCTCGGACCAGGTGTCGCGCGGTGTCGACGTGCACGACTTCCGGCAGCCGCTGGGGGTCGTCGCGGGCATCACGCCCTTCAACTTCCCTGCCATGGTGCCTCTTTGGATGCACCCCATGGCCATCGCCACCGGCAACACCTTCATTCTGAAGCCGAGCGAGCGCGATCCGTCGGCAGCGAACTTCGTCGCCGAGCTGTACCGGAAGGCAGGGCTGCCCGACGGTGTCTTCAACGTCGTGCACGGCGGGAAGGACGCCGTCGACGCGATCCTCGCCCACCACGGTATCGAGGCGGTGTCCTTCGTCGGGTCGACGCCGATCGCCAAGTACGTGCACGAGCAGGCCACTTCGCACGGCAAGCGGGTCCAGGCGCTCGGCGGCGCCAAGAACCACGCGGTCGTACTCCCGGACGCGGACCTGGAGTTCGCCGCCAACCACATCACGGCGGGCGCCTACGGATCGGCCGGTGAGCGCTGCATGGCCGTCTCGGTCGCCGTGGCCGTCGGTGACGCCGCCAACTCCCTCGTCGCGGTGCTGGAGCGCAAGGCCCGTGAGGTCAAGGTCGGTCCCGGCGATGTGCCGGGCACCGAGATGGGACCGCTCGTCACCAAGGCCTCGCAGGAGCGCGTCGAGAACGCCGTCGGGGTCGCGGCCACCCAGGGTGCGACGGTTGTCGTGGACGGGCGTGGGCTGAAGGTCGACGGTCACGAGGAGGGCTTCTTCACCGGGCCGTCCCTGCTCGACCGGGTCACCGTCCAGATGGACGCGTACAAGGAGGAGCTGTTCGGGCCGGTGCTCGCCGTCGTCCGGGTCGACTCGCTCGACGCGGCCATCGACCTGATCAACGCCAATCCGTACGGCAACGGCACCGCCCTGTTCACCGGCAGCGGTGAGGCGGCGCGCCGGTTCCAGCGCCGGGTCAAGGTCGGCATGATCGGTATCAACGTGCCGGTGCCGGTGCCGATGTCGTACTACTCCTTCGGCGGCTGGAAGGACTCCCTCGTCGGGGACTCCCCCGTCCACGGCCCGGAGGGCATCCGGTTCTACACCCGGCCCAAGGTCGTCACCACGCGCTGGCCGCGGCCCGCCCAGCAGTCCACGGCTGGCTTCAACTTCCCCACCTCCAGCTGAAGTTCCCCCCTCTCAACTCCTTCGAAGGGCACCCCCATGACCAAACCCCTCTCCGTCGCGGTGATCGGGGCCGGTATGGCCGGCCGCAGCCACGCCGCCGGGTACCGCAACGTCAACACGGTCTTCGGTGCCGGTCTGCCGCCGGTCCGGCTGGCCGCGATAGCCGACGCCAACGTCGCGCTCGCCGAGGACGCCGCCCGACGCTACGGGTACGACAAGGCGCTTCCGAGCTGGGAGGCCGTCGCCGAGAACCCGACGATCGACGCCGTGAGCATCGTCGTGGGCAACTCCCTGCACCGCCCGATCGCGGAGGCGCTGGTCGCGGCGGGCAAGCATGTGCTGTGCGAGAAGCCGCTGGCGGGCTCGCTCGACGACGCCCGTGCGATGGTCGAGCTGGAGCGCACCGCCGGTGTCGTGACCGCCGTCGGCTACACCTTCCGCCGCTCCCCCGGCATCGCCGCGATCCGCGAGCACGTCCGGCGCGGTGAGCTGGGCGACCTGTCGCTGTTCAGCGGCCGTTACTGGTGCGACTACGCGACCGACCCGAACGGGCCGCTGAGCTGGCGCTTCAAGGGCGGCCCGGGTTCGGGTGCGCTCGGGGACGTCGGCTCGCACGTGATCGACGCCGCCGAGTACGTCGCCGGGTCCATCGTCTCGGTGTCCGGTGCCGCGCTGTCGACGCAGATCCCGAAGCGTCCGCTGCCGCTGGGCGCGGTCGTCGGGCACAACGCGGCTCCCGTCTCGGACGAGTTCGGCGAGGTCGAGAACGAGGACACCGCGTCCTTCACCGCCCGCTTCGAGTCCGGGCTCGTCGGCACCTTCTCGGTGACGCGCACCGGTTTCGGGCTGCCCAACGGGCTCGCCTTCGACGTCCTGGGGCTCGGCGGACGGGCCGCGTTCGACCAGCACCGGCCCGCCGAGTACCTCTTCGACGACGCCCAGCCCGAGGCCCGTACGCGCGGCGCCCGGCAGATCATCGCCGGTCCGCAGCTGCCGTACTTCGCGGGCGGGGTTCCGATGGAGGCGCCGGGTGTGGGCGCCAGCAACGCCGACAACTTCACCTACCAGGCGCGGGCGTTCCTCGACCAGGTCGCGGGGGTCGCCGAACCGCTGCCGGCCTGTGCCGACTTCGCCGACGCGCTGCGGACGATGGAGATCATCCAGGCGGTCGTCGAGTCCTCCCGCAACGGCGGCGCCGCCGTCACGGTTCCGCCCGCCGTCTGACCCTCACCCAGAAGGAAAAGAACATGGCCCTCAAGCTCGGCGCCTACACCGCCTGTCTGCACGACCGCACCCTTCCCGAGGCCCTCGACATCCTCAAGGAGAACGGTCTGACCTCGGTGGAGGTCAACACCGGTGGGTTCATTCCCTCCCCGCACTGCCCGGTCGACCTGCTGCTGTCCTCGGCCACCGCGCGCGAGGAGTATCTGGCGGTCTTCGCCGAGCGGGGGATGGAGCTGACCGGCCTCAACTGCAACGGCAATCCGCTCAACCCGCTGCCGGGGGTCGGCCCGAAGCACGCCGACGATCTGCGCCGTACGATCCGGCTCGCGGGTCTGCTCGGTGTCCGGCACGTGGTGACCATGTCCGGCACCCCGGGCTCCGACCCGGACGCCAAGTACCCGTCCTGGGTGGTGAATCCGTGGGACGGCGTCTACATGGACGTCCTGGACTACCAGTGGGGTGTGGCCGTCGAGTTCTGGCAGGAGATCGACGCGCTGGCCCGGGAGAACGACGTCCGGGTCGCCATCGAGATGCACCCGCACAACGTCGTCTTCTCCCCGGTCACCCTCAAGCGGCTGGTCGACGCGGGCGGTCTGACGAACGTCGGCGCGGAGATGGATCCCTCGCACCTGATGTGGCAGGGCATGGACATCGTCGCCTCCATCAAGTGGCTGGGCCCGCTGGTGTTCCACGCCGCCGCGAAGGACGCGACGCTCTGCCCGGGCGCCGACATCCGAGGCGTCCTGGACACGTCGTTCACCCGCGTGCCCGCCGACGCGCCCGGCAAGGTGCCCACCGGCTACGGCTTCTGGTGCAACGCCTGGCCCGAGAACCCGGCGTGGAAGTTCGTCGCGGTGGGCGTCGGCAACGAGGTGCCGTTCTGGACGGAGTTCCTGCGCGCCCTCGCCGAGATCGACCCGGACATGGCCGTGAACATCGAGCACGAGGACGCCGCCTACTCACAGACCGAGGGCCTGGCCCTGGCCGCGAAGAACCTGCACAGCGCCGCGGCCGGCCTCTGACCCGCCCCACGGCCCCGTGACCCCGTTCCCGGCATCCGGGTCCGGGGTCACGGCCCTGCTGCTCGTACCGCGGTCGGCACGGCCGCGGCCAGGAGGCCGTGCAGCCTCCCAACACCGGCGCCATCGCCGAACTGCCCGCTGTCACCGTCACCTTGCCGTTGAAGCGGTCACTCCACTCCTCCGCCGCCCTCAGCTCTCCGCCCTCGGCGGCGCCGTGCTGTTCCGCACGACCAGCCGTGTCGGTACCAGCGTCGTCCCGTGTTCCGTCGCGTCCTGCCGCATCTGCCGCAGGACGCCCTCCACGCACAGCCGGCCCACCTCGGCGAAGTCCTGGTGCACGGTGGTCAGCGGGGGCAGGAAGGAGCCCGCCTCCGGGATGTCGTCGAAGCCGATCACGCTGACGTCCTCGGGCACCCGGCGCCCGCTCTCGTGCAGGGCCCGCAGCAGCCCCAGCGCCATCTGGTCGTTGGCCACGAACACCGCTGTGCAGTCCGGCAGTTCGGCGATCCGCAGCCCGGCGTGGTAGCCGGACTCCGCCGACCAGTCGCCCCGCACCAGGGGCGGCGCGGCCCGTCCCGCCGCGAGGAGTTCGGCGTGCCAGGCGTCGGTGCGGCGCTGTGCCGCGTACGAGCCCTCGGGGCCGGCCAGATGCCAGACCGTGCGATGCCCGAGGTCCAGGAGATGCCGTACGGCGGTCCTGGTGCCGCCCGCCTGGTCGGTGTCGACCACCGTGTAGCGGTCGCCCGCGTCGGAGTCGGCGACGACCACCTGGACGTGCGGCGGCATGGAGAGGGTCGACGCGTCGAGGAGGTGCACTTCGAGGATGACGATGACCGCGTCGACGGCGAGTTCACCGAGCCGCGAGAAGGCGCCGCGCACCTCGTCCTGAGTCGGCACGGCGACCGGCAGCAGGGTGACCGAGTACCCCTCGTGCGCCGCCGAGGTCGCGATCGCCTCCAGGGTGCGGACGTTGCCGGTGGTGGACAGACCGAAGGTGATGACGCCGATGGTGCGGAACTCGCCGCGCTTCAGGGCCCGGGCGGCGCTGTTGGGCCGGTAGCCCAACTCCTTCATGGCCGCGAGGACTTGGCGTCGCGTCTCCTCGTTGACCCCGGGGAAGCCGTTCGACACCCGGGAGACGGTCTGCGAGGACACCCCGGCGACCCGGGCGACGTCCGCCATGGAGGCGCTCTGGGTACGCCGGGCGGCCCGTTTCCTGGTGCGTGCGCGCGCCCGCGCCGGCTCCGCCGAGGTGCCGTCAGCTGTGTCCACCGTCAACCCTCGCTGTCCGTTCCACAGTTGCCCCCTACGACCCTTGACCAGCGTCCGGGGAGCGGTGTAGACATGCCGCCATCAGATGTTTACGTAAACATAACAGCCGGTGGGCCTTTTGTGGGGTTCTCGCGGAGAGTGATGTTTACGTAAACATCGGGGCGGCGGCGGACCAGCGCCGGTTCCGAGACGGACGAGCGAGGCACGACAATGACGACCCTAGAACCGCCGGTGGCCGCGAAGCGCGCCCCGGCCCGGCCCGCGGCGAAGAGGGACCGCCGCTCATGGACGGGATGGGGGTTCATAGGCCCGTTCGTGGCGGTGTTCGCCCTCGTCTTCCTGGCACCCATCGGATACTCGATCTACCTCAGCCTCTTCAGGGACCAGCTGATCGGCGGCACTCAGTTCGTCGGCCTGGACAACTACCAACAGGCCCTGAAAGACGACCAGTTCTGGGACTCTCTCATACGAGTGTCGCTCTTTCTGGTCGTACAGGTGCCGATCATGCTGGGCATCGCCCTGCTGATCGCCCTCGCCCTGGACAGCGGCCGGCTCTACGGCAAGGACTTCTTCCGTATCGCGATCTTCCTGCCGTACGCGGTGCCCGCCGTGGTCGCCACCCTGATGTGGGGCTTCATGTACGGCACCAAGTACGGGCTGGTGGGTGACATCAACACCGCGTTCGACGTCACGCTGCCCGACCCGCTCTCCAGCGATCTGGTCCTGGCGTCGATCGGCAACATCGTCACCTGGGAGTTCATCGGCTACAACATGCTGATCTTCTACTCCGCGCTACGTGTCATCCCGGCCTCGCTCTACGAGGCCGCGGAGATCGACGGCGCCGGGCAGATCCGCGTCATCACCGCCATCAAACTCCCCGCGATCCGCGGTGCCCTCGTCATCGCGACGATCTTCTCGATCATCGGCAGCTTCCAGCTCTTCAACGAGCCGGCCGTACTGCGGCTGATCGCGCGCAACGCCATCACGACCGACTTCACCCCGAACTTCTACACGTACTCGCTGTCCTTCAACGGCCAGCAGCACAACTACTCCGCGGCGGTCGCCATCATCATGGGGCTGATCACCATGGTCATCGCCTACGTCGTGCAGCTCCGCGGCATGCGCAAGGGAGCCTGAACCATGAGCAGCTCCGTCACCACCACCGCCCCGGACGCAGCCGCGCAGGCCACCGGCGGTTCGAAGGGCGCGGCCCGACTGCGCACCCGCAAGCAGCGCTCCGCCGGCCGCCCCAAGCGCAGCGTCCTGCTCACCGCGCTCACCAGCCTGATCCTGATCTACACGGTCGTGCCGCTGATCTGGCTGGTCATCAGCGCCACCAAGACCCAGGAGGGGCTGGCCGATTCCTCCGGACTCTGGTTCGGCAGCGACTTCGCCCTCTGGCAGAACATCCACGACACGTTCACGTACCACGACGGCATCTTCGTCCGCTGGCTGCTGAACACCCTGTTGTACGTCGTGCTGGGCGCCGGCGGTGCCACGCTGCTGGCGATCCTCGGCGGCTACGCGCTGGCGAAGTTCACCTTCCCCGGCAAGCGTGCCGTGTTCGCCGTGGTCATCGGTGCCGTCGCGGTCCCGGGTACGGCCCTGGCGGTGCCCACCTTCCTGATGTTCAGCAAGATGGGTCTGACCGACACCCCGTGGGCGGTGATCATCCCCTCGCTGGTGTCGCCCTTCGGTCTGTATCTCATGTGGGTCTTCGCGACCGAGGCCATCCCCACCGAACTGATGGAGGCGGCCCGCATCGACGGAGCGGGCGAGATCCGCACCTTCTTCCAGGTCGCCATGCCGCTGCTGGCCCCCGGCACCGTGACCGTCCTGCTGTTCACCACGGTCGCGACCTGGAACAACTACTTCCTGCCGCTGATCATGCTCAAGGACTCGAACTGGTACCCGCTGACCCTGGGTCTCGACGCCTGGAACAACCAGGCCCAGACGATCGGCGGCGACGTCGTCACCAACCTGGTGATCACCGGTTCGCTGCTCACCATCATCCCGCTGATCGCCGCCTTCCTGCTGCTGCAGAAGTACTGGCAGTCCGGCCTCGCCGCCGGAAGCGTCAAGGAGTGACTCTCCTCCCTCAGGCCCCACACCCCCCTCGGCTTCACCACGTTTCACCAAACAGAGCAGTCACCCTCACCCTGTCCCGCCCACGAAGAAGTGGAAGCACCTCGATGCGTAGAACCACCGGCCGCCTGATGCGCGGCATAACCCTGCTCTCCGTCCTCGCCCTGGGCGCGACCGCGTGCGGCGGCTCCGACGACGACAGCTCGGACCAGAAGGCCGTCTCCGCCGCGGACATCCAGGCGGCCCTGGAGAAGGGCGGCACGGTCAATGTCTGGGCCTGGGAGCCCACGCTGAAGTCGGTCGCCGCCAACTTCCAGAAGAAGTACCCCAAGGTCAAGATCAACCTGGTGGGCGAGCGGTCCGGCGACAAGCACTACACCGCCCTGTCGAACGCCATCTCGGCGAAGAAGGGTGTCCCGGACGTCGCGCAGGTCGAGTACTTCGCGCTGAGCCAGTACTCGCTCACCAAGGGCCTGACCGACCTGGCCCCCTACGGTGCCGACAAGCTCAAGGCCAAGTACACGCCCGGCCCGTGGAACGCCGTGAGCGACGGCGACAAGGTCTACGGTCTGCCGATGGACTCGGGCCCGATGGCGATGTTCTACAACAAGAAGGTCTTCGACAAGTACAAGATCGCCGTCCCGACCACCTGGGACGAGTACGTCGAGGCGGCCCGCAAGCTGCACGAGGCCGACCCCAAGGTCTACATCGCCAACGACGCCGGCGACGCGGGCTTCACCACCAGCATGCTGTGGCAGGCCGGTTCGCGCCCCTACAAGGTCGACGGCACCAAGGTGGCGATCAACTTCGAGGACGCGGGCGCCAAGAAGTACACGGACACCTGGCAGCAGCTCATCGACGAGAAGCTGGTCTCGCCCATCAACGGCTGGACCGACGACTGGTACAAGGGTCTGGGCGACGGCACCATCGCCACCCTGACCACGGGCGCCTGGATGCCCGCCAACTTCGTCACCGGTGTCCCGCAGGCGGCCGGTCAGTGGCGCGCGGCCCCGATGCCGGCCTGGACCAAGGGCGAGAAGGCGAGCGCGGAGAACGGCGGCAGCTCGCTGGCCCTGCCCGAGCTGGGCAAGAACAAGGAACTGGCCTACGCGTTCGTCGAGTACGCGAACGCCGGTGACGGTGTGCAGACCCGCGTCGACGAGGGCGCCTTCCCGGCGACCACCGCGCAGCTCCAGGACTCCGCGTTCCTGAACAAGGAGTTCGAGTACTTCGACGGCCAGAAGGCCAACGAGATCTTCGCCGAGTCCGCCGCCAACGTCGCCAGCGACTGGTCGTACCTGCCCTTCCAGCAGTACGCCAACTCGATCTTCAACGACACCGTCGGCAAGGCGTACATCTCCAGCGAGAAGCTGGCCGCGGGCCTGAAGACCTGGCAGGACGCGTCCATCAAGTACGGCAACGAGCAGGGCTTCACCGTCGAGAAGTAGCAGCAGGGCAGCAGCAGCCGAGGAGCGGCCGGAAGAGCGTCAACGCCGGCCGCTCCTCGTACCCCCCGAGTCAAACCGCTTCACAGCGTCCCGGAAGGACCACCATGACCTCCGCCTCCCCGTCCCGTCTGCCGTACGGGCCGGACGGTGATTCCACGCCCCGTCTCGCGTACGGCGCCGACTACAACCCCGAGCAGTGGCCTCGGGAGGTGTGGGAGGAGGACGTACGGCTGATGCGCGAGGCCGGCGTCAACGTCGTCTCGGTGGGGATCTTCTCCTGGGCCCGGATCCAGCCGGACGCGGACACCTGGGACTTCGAGTGGCTCGACGATGTCATGGACCTGCTGCACGAGGGTGGGATCGGCGTCGATCTGGCCACCGCGACCGCGTCCCCGCCGCCCTGGCTGACCACCGCGCACCCGGAGATCCTCCCGGTGACCGCCACCGGCGAGACGGTCTGGCCGGGCGCCCGCCAGCACTGGCGCCCCACCTCGCCCGTGTTCCGTACCCACGCGCTGAGCCTGGTACGGAAGATGGCGGAACGATACGCCGCCCACCCCGCCCTGGTGGCCTGGCACATCTCGAACGAGTTGGGCTGCCACAACATCTACGACTTCTCGGACGACGCGGCCCGCGCCTTCCGCGACTGGCTGCGCGCCCGCTACACCACGCTGGACGCCCTCAACCACGCCTGGGGCACGGCCTTCTGGTCGCAGCGCTACAGCGACTGGGCGCAGATCCTGCCGCCCCGGCTGGCCGGCTCGCACCCGAACCCCACCCAGCAGCTGGACTTCAAGCGCTTCTCCTCGGACGCGCTGAAGGACTACCTGGTCGCGGAGCGGGACGTGCTCCGCGAGTTCACCCCGGACGTGCCCATCACCACCAACTTCATGGTGATGGGCGGCACGAAGGGCATGAACTACCCGGACTGGGCGGGCGAGATCGACTTCGTCTCCAACGACCACTACGTCCACCCGGGCCCGCAGGACCGCGACGAGCTGTCCTTCTCCGCCAACCTGACCAGCGGTATCGCGGGCGGGCGCCCGTGGTTCCTGATGGAGCACTCCACCAGCGCGGTCAACTGGCAGCACGTCAACGTCGCCAAGCGGCCGGGCGAACTGGCCCGTGACTCGCTGCTGCACGTCGCGCACGGCGCCGACGCCGTGTGCTACTTCCAGTGGCGCCAGTCGGCGGCCGGCGCCGAGAAGTACCACTCCGCGATGGTGCCGCACGCCGGCGCCGACAGCGAGGTCTTCCGCGCGGTGGCCGCCCTCGGCCAGACGCTGAAGGACCTGGCGCCGATCGCGGGCTCCGAGCGCGAACCGGCCCGCGTCGGGATCGTGTTCGACTGGGACTCCTGGTGGGCGAGCGAGCAGGACTCGCACCCCACCGCCCTCCTCGACTACCGCCAGGAGGGCCTGAACTGGTACTCGGCGCTCCTCTCCCTGGGCATCCGCGCCGACGTCGTCACCACCCGCACCGAGTTCAGCCGCTACGACGTGCTGATCACCCCGGTCCTGCACATGGTCCCGGCGACCCTCGCCAAGGACCTGACGCGGTACGCGGAGACGGGCGGCCATCTGGTCACCACGTACTTCTCCGGTGTCGTCGACGAGAACGACCACATCTGGCTCGGCGGCTACCCGGGCGCCCTGCGCGAGCTGCTCGGCATCCGCGTCGAGGAGTTCGGCCCGCTCCTTGAGGGTGAGTCGGTCGAGGTGGACGGCGGCGGTACGGGCACGGTGTGGACCGACCGCATCGACGTCACCGACCCCGAGGTCGAGATCCTCGCCCACTACCGCTCGGGCGCGTACACGGGCAGGCCGGCCGTCACCCGCCGTACGACAGGCGGGGGTTCGGCGTCGTACGTCTCCACGCGCCTCGGCGCCGACGGCCTCGCGGCGCTGCTGCCGGGGCTGCTCGCACCGGCCGGCGTCGACAGCGAACTGCCCGAACCGGCCCGTGGGCGCGTCGAGTTGACCGTACGACAGGGCGGCGGAAGCCGGTTCCTGTTCCTGGTGAACCGCAGCGAGGAGGAGGTGCCGCTGCCCGGCCTCGACGGGGAGCGGCTGTCCGGCGGTACGGATGCCGACGGCGTCCTCCTCCTCGCGCCGAGGGAGGTCGCCGTACTGCGACAGCCCACCGACTGAAAACCCTGAACTCCCCTGTTCCAAGGGGCACACCGTCGTGCCCCGTCACTCCGTGCGCACCGCGTGCGGAGTGCGGGCACGGCGGTCCACCGCAGCGACCACATCTGAGTTGGGAGCACACGTTGGCACGCCGTACCCGCACACGACACCTGCTGGGAGTCGTCGGCATCACCGTCCTGGCCACTTCGGCCGCCCTGGTCACGCCGGCCTCGCCGGACGCGCAGGCGGCGGTCGAGGCAGCGGCCTCGTCCGTCACCGTCACCCCCGATCCGTCGTACAGCCAGGAGAGATTCGAGGGCTGGGGCACCAGTCTGGTCTGGTTCGCGAACGCGACCGGCGACTATCCCCCGGCGATCCGCGAGAAGCTCGCGAAGCTGCTGTTCGGCGACGACGGGCTGGCGCTGAACATCGCCCGCTACAACATCGGCGGCGGCAACGCCCCCGATGTGAAGGACTATCTGCGGGCCGGCGGGGCCGTCGAGGGCTGGTGGAAGGCCCCTGCGGGCACCACCCGCGAGGACACCGACTGGTGGAGCGCCGACGACGCGGCCGACTGGAACCCGAAGGCGGACGAAACCCAGCGCTGGTGGGTGGAGCGCATCAAGAAGGACATCACCCACTGGGAGACGTTCAGCAACTCGCCGCCCTGGTTCATGACGGAGAGCGGCTATGTCTCCGGCGGCTTCAACGCCAACACCGACCAGCTGAAGGCCGATTCGGTCGACGACTTCGCGGCCTACATGGCGGGGGCGACGAAGCGTCTTGAGAAGGCCGAGGGCATCAAGGTCGACACCGTCGACCCGTTCAACGAGCCCAACACCGGCTACTGGAGCACCCGTCTCGGCGCGGACGGCGAGCCCGTCGGCGGCCGTCAGGAGGGCGCGCACATCGGCCCCGCACTCCAGGAGAAGGTCCTGGCCGCGCTGGCCCCCGAGCTGAAGAAGGCCAAGGTCAAGGCCGAGATCTCGGCGATGGACGAGACCAACCCGTCCATCTTCGCGAACAACTGGAACTCGTACGCGCAGACGTCCAAGGACCTCGTCGACCAGATGAACGTCCACACCTACGGCACCGGGCAGCGCACCACCGTGCGCGACCTCGCCAAGGCGGCCGACAAGCCGCTGTGGATGAGCGAGGTCGAGGGCGACTGGGGCGATGGCCAGAGCTTCACGGACATGCGTCCTGGTCTCGGACTCGCCCAGCAGATCGTGAACGACCTGCGTGAACTGGAGCCCTCCGCCTGGGTGTTCTGGCAGCCGGTCGAGGACTACGACAACATGAAGCCGGGCGGCGAGTCCGCCAAGGGCGGCAACTGGGGCAGCATCCAGCTGTCGTTCAGCTGCAAGTCCACGGACACGCTGGAGTCCTGCCCGATCTACACGAACACCAAGTTCGACACCGCCCGCAACTTCACCCACTTCATCAAGCCGGGCGACAAGCTGATCAAGGTGGACGACACCTCCAGCGCCGCCGCCGTGACCAAGGACGGCAAGGGCGCCTCGCTCGTCCACGTCAACAGCACCACCGAGGCCCGTACGGTCACCATCGACCTGTCCAAGTTCCGCACGATCAAGGGCAACGCGACCGTCACGCCGACCGTGACCAGCGCCGACGGCAAGCTCCAGCAGCAGGCCCCGGTCAAGGTCGTCGACGGCAAGGCGACCTACACGGTCCCCGCCCAGTCCGTGACCTCCTTCGCCGTCAAGGGCGTCTGGGGTGTCGCGAAGAACGCCGGCCTGTTCAGCAAGGGCCACTCCTACACGCTGACCGGCGTGCAGAGCGGCAAGGCGGTGACCGTCGCGGCGGGCGGCACGAACCTGGTCATCGGCTCGGCCAACGGCACGGTCGCCCAGGACTGGCAGCTCGACGCCCGCCACGGCGACAAGGGCGCCCGCCAGCGGTACGTGTTCGCCAACCCGGCCGAGGGCAAGCGACTGGCCGTCCGCGACAACGTCCCCGTGGTGGAGCCCGACACGGGCGAGCGCGATCCGGCCACCGAGTGGGTCATGTCGACCACCGGCGACGGCACGTGGACCCTGGTCAACTGGGCCACCGGCCGCCTCCTGGAGGTCGGCGGCCAGGCCACCGACGAGGGTGCCGCCGTCACGACGTGGCAGGCCAACTCCGGCTCGAACCAGCGCTGGAGGGTCACGGACGTGACCGACCCGAGCTGATCCGGTAGGACGAGTTCGTATACGAAGGCCGCCTCTCCGCACGGGGAGGCGGCCTTCCGCATGCCCAGGGCGTCCGGGGTCGACCCGCAACCCTCTCGCAACGTCGTACGGAGTTCACTGACCGCGTGGAGATGCCCGTGGAGATGCCCGAGGAGAACCCGCGCGTCGAACTGACCCCGGCCGCCGCCGATCTGCTGCGGCGGCTGCACGCGATGCACGGCCCGCTGATGTTCCACCAGTCCGGCGGCTGCTGCGACGGCAGCGCGCCCATGTGCTACCCGGAGGGCGAGTTCCGGACCGGCGGCTCGGACGTCCAGCTCGCCGAACTGACGGTCGAGGGTGTCGCCGAACCGGTGACGTTCTGGATGTCGCGCAGCCAGTTCGAGCTCTGGAGTCACACCCGCCTCATCGTGGACGTCGTACCCGGCCGGGGCAGTGGTTTCTCACTGGAGGCACCCGAAGGAGTGCGTTTCCTGATCCGTTCCCGTGTAGTCAACGGATAGCCCCCGCAAGCCCCCCACGCGGCTCATCGTCATCTGGTGCACTTCCCTGGCGTCCTGGGACAGTTGACGAGACATCAGGGGGGTCTGAATGCGTGGCAGCGGACGGTTCAGAACGGCCAGAACGGCACTCTCACTAGTCGCGGCACTCGGAACGCTGGCCGGCGCGGCCCTGATCGGGGCGGCACCGGCCAGCAGCGCGCCGAGTGCCGTTCAGATCGCGCCGGGCGTGCGCTATACGCAGTTCGACATCTCGGCGGCCAAGGGGCTGACCCATGCCCATCTGCTGAGCGTCGACCTCGGCAACGCGCGGGTCCGGCTCAACCTCCTCTACCCGGGGGCGGTGGCGGCACGGTCCGCCGTCTCCAGACTGGCCAACGCCAAGGGCGCCGTCGCGGGCGTCAACGGCGACTTCTTCAACATCAGCGAGGTCCAGCATCCCGGGGTCGCGGCCACCGGCGCGTCCGTGGGCCCCGCGATCGCGAGCGGCGTGGTCCTCAAGGCGGCGGTGCCGAAGGGCCAGCGCTTCGGTCCCGCGATGCCGCCCGGCATCACCACCAGGGCCGTTCTCGGGGTGGGCACCGACCGGAAGGCCCGGCTGGACACCCTCACCCTGACGGGCAGCGTCGGCACTCCCGTGGGACGGTTCAACCTCGGCGGGCTCAACCAGTACGCGCTGCCGGTGGGTTCCATCGGCGCGTTCACCCCGGCCTGGGGCAGCGTCTCCCGGGCCCGGGCGGTGTGCGGCACGGACACCAACCGGGCCGCGCCGTGCAGTACGGACACATACGAGGTGACGGTGCGGCGCGGCAAGGTCGTACGGATGGCGAACTCCCCCGGCAAGGGGGCCATCGGCGCCAACACCACCGTCCTCGTGGGCCGGGAGGCGGGCGCGCAGCAGTTGCGGAAGCTGTTCGTCGGCGCGAAGGTCACCGTCAAGAGCGGTCTCGTGGCCGCGACGAGCCGTGTCCCGTACCGCTTCGCCCTCGGCGGCTACCCGGTGCTGAAAGCCGGCCGACCGCTGTCCGGCCTCGACTCCACCACCTCCGCCGTGCGCACCGCGGCGGGCATCGCGAGCGGCGGGCGCAAGCTGCTGCTGCTCGCGGTGGACGGTGCGGCCAGGTACCGCAGCGGGCTGACGGTGGCCGAAGTCGCCGCCACCATGCGGAAGTTGGGCTCGGTCGACGCCTTCAACCTGGATGGCGGCGGCTCGACGGCCCTCGTCGCCAGAGCACCCGGGGCGAGCAGAGCCACCGTACGCAACCATCCGACCGGCGGCGCCGAACGGCCCGTCCCGAACGCGATCGGAGTCTTCACCACGTCCTGAACGACGTCCTGACGTCAGGGTCTGAGGCTGCTCACCATGTCGGCCGTGGCCGTGATCCCGCTGTGGATGGTCGGTGCCACGTTCGTGCCGGCCAGAAGGAAGCCGAGCAGGACACAGACCACGGCATGGCTGGGCTTCAGCGCTCCGTTGCGCAGGAAGACCACCGCCAGGATCAGGAGCAGCACCACCGCAGAGATGGAAATGGCCATCGTCAACCTCCTCCGCCACGCGCACTTCGCGGCTTTCGGCCGCAAGTGTGGCGTAGCGGAGGGTTCGTTCGGGCGGCTGACATGACGGCCGAACGTGTGGTGTCTCGCGAGTGTCAGGGCGTCTCGTGGGCGTCGAGGAACGCTTCGAGCCCGGCGAGGTCGTCCGTGTTGAGGTAGTCGACGCCGGCGGCGAGGAGTTCGCCCCACAGCGCGTCCCGGGCGGGTCCGGCCGCATCGGGCGTGGCCCAGAAGCGCACCTGCTGCCCGCGCTTGTGGGCCGCCGAGACGATGCCGTTCAGCTTGGCGCGCTCGGCGGCCGGGAACGTACCGACGCCCAGCCAGGTGAAGTTGAGCGTCCAGTTGTCGGAGATCAACGGCACGAAGGAGGCGGGCGCCGAGGTGCCGAGGTCGGCGAGGCGTCCGTCGTAGAAGGCCCGCCGTACGCTCTGGGCCTCCATGGGCACCCGGGCGGCACGGTCACCGGAGATCACGGCGGTGACCGGCCCGGGGTGGACGCGGCCATGGGCGTACGTGGTGAACAGGCCCCGGTAGCGGCGGAGATGGCGGTCGAGTTCGAGATACGTCGACGAGCCCTCGGTCTTGATGTCGATGAGGAGCTGGAGCGGCCGACGGTAACCCCTGTACACGCAACCGTGGTTGGCCCTGACGCGGGCGGCGAGGGTGTCGAGGTAGAGGGATTCGAGGGTGCGGGCCGGGTCGAGGTCCTGGGGGTCGTGGGCGACGAGGAGCTGGTCGCCAACGAGGTAGATGTCGGCCTCGACGCTGCCGAAGCGGTGGTCGAGGGCGTCGAGGAGGGGACGGGGGTGCTCGTAGTCGTTGTGGGCGTGGGCGCGCCACAACGGGCGCGGACCGTACGTCGGTTCGCCCGCGAGGGCACGCGCGGCGGGCAGGGCGACGGTGCCCAGGACGGCGGCACCGAAGGCGGTGAGGGCTCTGCGGCGGGTGGTGAGGGCCATGCGCTGCCTCCCTGGCTGGAGTTCATGTGGGGCTGACTCTGGAGCTGGGGCCGAGGTATGAAGCCTCCGCGAGTATGAGGGGCGGGCGGGGCCCAGCAGCAGGGCCTGGCGCGGGAGTTGGCCGGACTGCCGCTGTGTGTTCACCGCTGACTCTGCGTGTTCATTTCGTCCGCGCCCCGCACACGAAAAAGCCCGCCCCCGGGCGGGGGCGGGCTTTCGCGGACGTGCGCGGGCGGTACGTCAGGGGGCGCGCAGGTCGACCAGTTCGGCGAGGGCGGCGCGGTGGCCGCCCGCGGTGCCGTAGGCGATCGAGTCGGCCTTGGCGCGCTTGAGGCAGAGGTGGGTCGGGTGCTCCCACGTCATCCCGATGCCACCATGCAGCTGGAGCGCCTCCTCGGCGGCGCGGACGGCGACGGGGGCCGCGTAGGACTGGGCGACGGCGACCGCGACGTCGGTGTCCGGGCTGCCGGTGGCGAGGGCGTCGGCCGCGCCCCGGGCGGCGGCGCGCAGGCTGACGACCTCCAGCCAGAGCTGGGCCAGCCGGTGCTTGACGGCCTGGAAGCCGCCGACGGGCCGGTTGAACTGCTTGCGGTCCTTCAGATAGCGCACGGTCTCGGTCAACGCCCATTCGGCGAGCCCGAGTTGCTCGGAGGCGAGCAGTCCGGCCCCGGCCCGCAGCGCACGTCGTACGGCGGGTTCGGCGTCGCCCAGCAGCCGGGCCGACGCTCCGGCGAGGGTGACGGTGGCGACCGGCCGGGTGAGGTCGAAGGAGACCTGCGGGGTGACGGTGACGGCGGCGGAGCTGGTGTCCACGGCGTAAAGCCCACCGTCGTCGGCCGGCACCAAGAGCACATCGGCGGCGATCGCGTCCGCGATGCCGGTCAACTCACCGTGCAGCAGGCCGCCTTCGTGGACGACGACCTTGTAGGCGCCGCCGGGAGCCACGTTCAGCGCGACGGCGAGGGCACCAATCGTCCGGCCGGAGGCCAGCGCGGAGAGCAGCTCGCCCACCGCCTCACCCGTACCGGCCAGCAGCGCCTCCGTGGCGACGACGGCACTCGTGAGATACGGGACGGGTGCGACGGCGCGCCCCAACTCCTCCAGGACGACGGCGACTTCGCGGTGCGAGGCACCCTGGCCGCCCTGTTCCTCGGGCACCAGAAGACCGGCCAGCCCCATGCCTTCGGCGAGGGACTTCCACAGGGAGAGGTCGTGCGGGGCGTCCGTCTCCATGCGGGTGATCACGCCGGCCGGGTCGCAGTGGTCGGTGAGCAGATCCCGGACGGCGGCGCGCAGCGCCTCTTCCTCCTCCGAGTACAGCAGGTCGGGCTGAGTGCTCGTCGTGCTCATCGGGCGAGGTCCTTCCAGGCGACGTCCTTGTCGGTGCGCGGCTCACTGGGCAGGCCCAGGACACGCTCGGCGACGATGTTCAGCAGGACCTCGCTGGTCCCGCCCTCGATGCTGTTGCCCTTGGAGCGGAGGTAGCGGTAACCGGCGTCCCGGCCGACGAAGTCCACCAGTTCGGGCCGGCGCATGGTCCAGTCCTCGTACAACAGGCCTTCCTCGCCGAGGAGTTCGACCTCCAGGCCGCTGATCTCCTGGTTGAGGCGGGCGAACGCGAGCTTCATGCCGGCGCCCTCGGGTCCGGGCTGGCCCGCGACGAGCTGCTGCCGCAGTCGCTCACCGGCGAGCCGGGCGACCTCGGCGTCGACCCACAGCTTGAGCAGCCGCTGATGCAGATCGTGGGTACGCAGCTCCGGACGCTCGCGCCAGGTCTTGGCGACCGGCCCGATCATGCCGCCCTCGCGGGGCAGCCGCATACCGCCGATGGCCACGCGCTCGTTGTTGAGCGTGGTCTGCGCGACCCGCCAGCCGTCGCCGATCTCGCCGAGGCGATGGGCGTCCGGGATGCGGACGTCGGTCAGGAACACCTCGTTGAACTCGGCCTCTCCGGTGACCTGCCGCAGCGGCCGTACGTCGACGCCCGGGTCGGTCATGTCGCAGACGAAGTAGGTGATGCCCTTGTGCTTGGGCACGTCGGGATCGGTGCGCGCGATGAGAATCGCCCAGCGGGCGAGATGGGCGCTGGACGTCCAGACCTTCTGCCCGTTGACGATCCAGTCTCCCCCACTCTCGGCTTCGCTCGAGCGGGAGGGGCCCCCATCGGACCGGACGGCCCGCGTGCCGAGCGCGGCGAGGTCGGACCCGGCACCAGGCTCGCTGAACAGCTGGCACCAGACCTCCTCCCCCACCCACAACGGCCGCAGGAACCGCCGCTTCTGCTCCTCGGTACCGAAGCCGAGGATGGTCGGCGCGGCCATGCCCAGCCCGATGCCGATGCGCCGTGGATCGTTGTCGGGAGCCCCCGCGGCCTCCAACTCGGCGTCCACGACGGCCTGGAGGGAACGCGGCGCACCGAGCCCGCCCAGCCCCTCCGGGTAGTGCACCCAGGCGAGCCCGGCGTCGAACCGGGCCCTGAGGAAGTCGAGCCGGTCGGTACTGACGGGCGGATGTGCGGCCAGCAACTCCCGTGTCAGTCGGGTGAGTTCAGTGGCGTCGACGGTCATGCGACGGCTCCGTTCTCCAGGGAGGACAGGGAGGACAAGGAGGGCAGCACGGCGACCCGGCCGGTGGTGACACCGTCGGCGACGCGCTGCACTGCGGCCGAGGCCCCGCTCAGCGGCACGCGCTCGCTCACCAGCGGCTTGATCGCGCCCCGGGTGGCCAGTTCGGTGAGCTGCTCGTGGCAGTGCTGGACCAGCTTCGGGTTCTTGGTGTTGTACAGGCCCCAGTGCAGCCCGAGGATCGAGTAGTTCTTCACGAGGGCGTGGTTGAGCCCAGGGCTGGGAATGGCCCCACTCGCAAACCCGACGACAACGATCCGCCCCTCGAAGGCGACGACCTTGGTGGACTGGGTGTAGGCGTCCCCTCCGACGGGGTCGTAGACGACATCGACCCCACGCCCCCCGGTGGCTTCCTTGACGGCGGAAACGACATCCTCCGCACGCCGGTCGATGACGACGTCACAGCCCAACTCCCGCGCCACGGACACCTTTTCGGCCCCGCCGACGACACCGATGACGGTGGCTCCGACGGCCTTCCCGAGCTGTACGGCGGCGCTGCCGACCCCGCCCGCGGCGGCGTGCACGAGCAGTGTCTCGCCGGCCTCCAGGGCGGCCCGCCGATGCAGCCCGAACCACCCGGTCTGATAACCGATGAGGAGGGAGGCGGCTTCGGCGTCGTCGAGTGACTCAGGGGCGGCGAACAGCCCACGGGGATCGGCCACGACATACTCGGCGAACCCACCGAACGGCAGCACGGGGTTCCCGATCACCCGGCGCCCGTCCTCGGTCTCACCACAGATCTCCACCCCGGGGGTGAACGGCAGCGGCGGCCTGACCTGGTACTCCCCACGGCACATCAGTACGTCCGGGAAGTTGATGGTCGCGGCACGCACCTTCAGCAGCACCTGGCCCTCACCGGGCACCGGCCGCTCCACCTCACCGAGGACCATCACCTCGCTCGGCTCACCGTTCTGGTGCACTTGCCATGCCTGCATGGGGGGCCTCCACGGAACTGCGCTCGTCCTGTCCACCTGACCGGGCTCGACCGCATACTAAGCGGTCGCTTGCGCATCAGGGAACCGTCGGGACCAGGTCCGGAACAGTCGCGTACGTCACGACCGCGCACCCTTCGAACGAGTCGGCCGCGCCCGTACGTGCATCCGCTCCCCCTGCGGCCCGAACAGGCTGAGGAACTCCGCGGGCCCCTCCCCCACCGCCCCGAACCAGTGCGGCACCCGCGTGTCGAACTCGGCGGCCTCTCCCGCCCCGAGGACCACGTCATGCTCCCCGAGCACCAGCCGCAGCCGCCCCGACAGCACGTACACCCACTCGTACCCCTCGTGCGTACGCGGCTCCGGCTCCTCGCCGAGCACCGGAAGGATCACCTTGAACGCCTGGAGGCCGCCCGGCTGCCGGGTCAGCGGAAGATACGTCCGCCCGTGCCGCACGATCGGCTTGGCCCGCACCCGGGGATCACCGACGGCAGGGGCCCCGACCAGCTCGTCGAGCGCGACGCGATGCGCCCGCGCGATCGGCAGGAGAAGCTCCAGGCTGGGCTTCCGCAGCCCCGACTCCAGCCGGGACAGGGTACTGACGGAGATCCCGGTGGTGGCGGACAGCCCCGCGAGGGTCGCCCCCCGCTCCTTGCGGATCCGCCGCAGGCGGGGGCCCACCTCGGCAAGGACATGGCCGGTGTCGTCACTCATGTCACTCGTCTCATCCATGCCGCCATTGCAGTTTCGGCAAAGAGGTTTGTCAATGCGGCAGCGGACGGGCGACGGTCGTGGCGGAGGTGGTCACCATGACCGAGCAGCATGGGAGCGAGTCGTACGAGACCAATTCGTACGAGAGCGATTCGTACGAGGTTGTCGTCATCGGAGGCGGGGCGGCGGGACTGTCGGCGGCACTGGTCCTGGGCCGGGCCCGCTACCGCACGCTGGTCGTGGACGCGGGCGAGCCGCGCAACGCCCCGGCGGCACACATGCAGGGCTATCTGTCCCGGGACGGCATGTCGCCGGCGGAGTTCCTGGCGGTGGGGCGAGCGGAGGTCGCGGGGTACGGGGTGAAGCTGGTGGAAGACAGGGTGGTGGACGTAGCCAGGGGCGAGGACTTCACGGTGACGCTGGCGAGCGACGGACGGACGGTGCGTGCCCGGCGGCTCGTCATCGCGACGGGCCTGCGCGACGAACTCCCGGCCGTACCGGGCGTCGCGGAACACTTCGGGCGGGACGTGCTCCACTGCCCGTTCTGCCACGGCTGGGAGGTACGGGACCGGGCGTTCGGCGTGCTGGCCTCGACGCCGGCGAGTGTGCACCAGGCGCTGCTGGTGGCCCGGTGGTCGAAGGACGTGACGCTGTTCCTGCACACGGTGAGGGAGGAGGAAGTGGCGGACGATGACCGGCGCAGGCTGGGCAGGGCAGGCGTGACGGTGGTCCCCGGCGAGGTCGAGTCCCTGACGACGGACGCGGACCGCCTGACCGGGGTACGCCTGACGAACGGCACGACGTACGCCCGCGAGACGGTGTTCGTCGCGCCGCGGCCCGTCCCCCGCAACGCCCTGTTCGAGTCGTTGGGCGCCGAACTGACGGAGACCCCGTTCGGTACGTATCCGAAGGTCGACGCGACGGGGCTGACAACGGTGCCGGGGGTCTGGGCGGCGGGCAATGCGATCGGGTTCGGCGAGCAGGTGATCCATGCGGCGAGCGGGGGCTACCGCGCGGCGACGGCAATCGTGGCGGACCTGGTGTTCGAGTAGTTTCCTCGCCCCCGCCGCCCCTACCCGTCCCATCCTCGGGGGCTGCGCCCCCGAACCCCCGTATCGCGCTGAACGCGCTCGTCCTCAAACGCCGG
>NZ_JBSFMT010000106.1:0-26049 GCF_053599695.1 Streptomyces sp. NPDC000878
CGCGGGAAGAACTCGTACCAGGCCCCGTACAACGCCCGCTCCCGCTCCACCACCAGCGCCAACGGCTCACTGGCGGTGACCAACTCACGCAACGGGAACCGCGCCAGCACCTCGTCCACCGCCGGGGTCAGCGCCGGCGCGAGGCGATCCGGGACAGGGAGCGAGTCGTCACCCAGGGCTCGTGCGGCGGCCAGCACGACAGCACGGGCCGCCTTCTGCGGCACACCCGCGGCTGCACGCTCGTACAGCTGCGCGCCTTCCTCCAGCATCAGCCCGGTGTCGATCCCGGCCGGGATCTTGATGCCCGCGTGGTGCCGCCAGGTGGTGATCGGGTCGCCCCACGCCTCGACCCGGTAGGTCCAGTGGCCCGTCGCGTCCGGGGTGACGTCCGCGCCCCAGCGGTCGGAGCCCGGGGCGAGTTCACGCATCGGCGTCCAGGGGCCCGGACGGCCCTCCGGGTCGCACAGCACGACATTGGCGCCGACCGCGTCATGGCCCTCGCGGAAGACCGTCGCGGTGACCTGGAAGGTCTCTCCCGCGACGGCCTTCGCCGGGCGTCTGCCGCTCTCGACGGCCGGGCGTACATCCCGGACCGGGATGCGGCCGATGGCCGGAGTCGGGCTCATGGGTCTCACCTCTGCCGTGCTCGGGGAGGGGGCGGGATCGGGACGGGAGTCGTGGGTGGTGCCGGTGGGCTATCCGCCCGCGGCGGTGCGCTGGACGGTGGGCGGAACGTGCCCGGTGAAACGGTCGCTGTGGGTCCAGCCGGCCTGTTCGCGCAGGTACGTGACCAGGCTGGTGCGGAGATAGCGTTCGGCGGCGTGAGCCGCCTCCCGCGCGCACCGCTTCCCCATCAGCACGCACAAGGTGTAGCCCGAGTCCTCGAAACTGTCGCGAGCCGAACGGTCGGACGGGGCCGCGAGCATGACGCGCTCCCACGCCCGGTACTTGTTCAGCTGTCGGGCGACCTCGGCTTTGGCGGGCAGCAGCATGGCGCTGGTCCCCTTCCTCATGACTGACTGCGTGACTGACTGCTTCAACGACTTCTGCGGCGAGACCTTCACTCATGGTGCATGCGTGGCGACCCAGCGTCTTGTTGGGTCTTCAACAACCACAGGGGGCGCTCGTGTTGCACGAATGGACTAGCGCTCCCACTCTGGAGCTGACTCAGAAGCGAACAGTGCTCACGCTTCGCGTTCGGGGCCCGGCCCCGCAGAGCGTGCAGAAGGGTGAGTCCGCCGTGAGGAGCCAACGACGATGAAGACCGCAGAGCCCTGCTACTACCACCTCGACGTGGAGGTCTGTCCCGAACGGGTCGGCCAGGTCGAGCGCATCCTGGCCGCCCACCTCCGCCTCTGGGGCCTGGAGCACCTCGTCGGACCCGTCTGTCACGGCACCCAAATGCTGTTGCGCGCCATCGACGAGCACGCGACCGACAAGCGCGCGGTGATCGAGATGTGGTGGAACGGCCAGCACCTCATCACCGCCATCGCCGAGCACGACCACGACCTGCGCCCCGACCAGGAACTGCGCGGCTGCCTGGCGTGGATCGCCGCCCTGAGCGACGGCTGGGGCTGCTGTGCCACGGACACCGGCGCCAAGATCATCTGGTTCTCGCGCCGGGCCCGCTCCTGCGAAGGCGTCCCGCTGGTCACGACCGGGCCCGCGCCGACCCTCCGGGAGGGACGCCAGGCGCCCCGAGTGGTCCCGTCCTTCGCCGGTGCGACGGGCAGGGCGCGCGACGCCCTCGTGAACGCGTAGGAGCGGCACATTCCGGACTGCCCCGGGGCATAGTGGAGTTGGCACTCTGCCTCGGGGCCGGGGTGGGGCACAGGGGGAGCATCGTGCGCAGGGGGAACACCGTGTTCAGGTACGTCCACTACGAGGTGATCTGCGCGCTCCTCGCGGTCTGCGCGACGGTGGTGAGCGCGGGGGTGGTGTTCGGGGTGGAGGGCGCCCCCGAGACGCCGGGGGGCGTCGGCCGGGCCATCGTCCTCGGGCTGATCCATCTGGTGCTCGTTGCCGGGTTCGGGGTGCTCACCGTCTCCCGGGTCAAGTGGTTCGGTGAAGGGCGGGACTTCGACAAGGCCGCTCCGCTGCGGGATCCGGCCTCCGTCCTGCCGACGCGGGGCGAGGGGTACCGCAACTGCGTCAACGCGCTTCTCTTCGTCTCCCTGGCCGCGTGCGCGGTGGGCGCCGGTCTGTTGTGGGAGCGCGATCTGGCCCTTTTCCCGCTGGTCTTCGCGCCGGTGTGGCTGGCTCGCGGATGGTGGGTCGCCCGCTGGGAGCGGCGGCACGGCCTGCTGCTCTGGACCGGCAGGGTCCGCACCCAGCCGCTGCAGGACGACCAGCGCCTTTACTCGTCGGTCCGGCAGTCGGCGGGCTCAGCGCGGGACGTGTGAGGTCACCGTGAACTGTGCCCCGTCCGGATCGCGCAGCACCGCCTCGAACGGCACCGAAGCGGTGTCGTACCGCAGGACACTGCCGCCGTTGTTCTCGGCGGCCTTGACGCAGGCCGCCACGTCCTCGACCGCGAAGTGGACCTGCCAGTGCGGCCGGATCGTGGGGTCCGGCGCCGCCTCCAGCGCACCCGAGACGATACGGGCCACGACGTCGCCCCGGCTGCGCAGCACGACCTCGTCGCCCTCGTAGTGGACCTCGCAGCAACCGGGACGGTCCGAGGCCCACTCCAGGATCTCGCCGTAGAAGATGGCCGCGTCGAACGCGTCGCGGGTGTGCAGCCGTACGAACGCCGGTGCCGCGCGTCGCCAGGCCTCCCAGCCGGCGAGCAGCTCGCCCTCCCAGATCCCGAAGATCGCCCCGTCCCGGTCGGCCAGCAGGGCCGCCCGGCCGGGCGGGAAGGAGATCGGTCCGACCGCCGTCGTCCCCCCGCGCTCGCGGGCCCGGCCCGCCGCCTCGTCCGCGCTCGGCACGGCGAAGTACGGGATCCAGGCGACCGCCACCTGCCACACGGAGGCCACCGCGGCGATCCCTGCGACCGGTGTGCCCTGCACCAGCGCGACCCGGAAGCGGTCGCCCAGCCGGGCCGAACGCCACCGCCAGCCCAGTACGGCGCTGTAGAACGCCTCCGTGGCCCGCAGGTCGCGGCTCGTCAGACTCACCCAGCAGGGGGCGCCGAACACGGAATGGGTCGAGACGACGTCCGTCGCGCCGCTGGATGGTGTCGTGTCGTGGTTCATGGCACTCGCGTCCTGGTTCCGTCCACCGGCGGGCGCCGGCCGGACACCAGTCTCCGGCCGAACTCCGTCGCGGGCCTGTCGAGTACCCCGATCGGGCCTGTTGGCACCTGGCGGGCCCAGTGGAGACGATGGGAGAGTACGCGGGACGCGACCCGGAGGTGAGCATGTCCATGGACGGTGGCCCGAGCGACGACGACCAGGTCTTCGCCCTGCAGGCCGAGGTCGACCAGCTCAAGGAGGCCGTCACCTCCCATGCTGTCGTCGACCAGGCGATCGGCATGATGGTCGCGCTCGGGCGGGTCACACCGGACCAGGGGTGGGAGGTGCTGAAGGAGGTCTCCCAGCACACGAACATCAAACTGCGCAATATCGCGGAGATGATTCTGACCTGGGGACGGGACGGAGAAATGCCGTCCGCCATCCGTGCCGAACTGGAGGACGCGCTCGACCGCCACGGACCCACCCAGATTCCGGGTGGCGCACCGGACGCCTGACGCTTTTCCTGACCGGGAGTGTGTTTCAACCCCGTCCCTGCGGTGACACCGGGGAGCAGGGCACGCTGAGGAATCGCTCCCGGGAGGGTTCGGCAGTGAGCCCGCCCCCCAGTCGCCCGGCCGCGAAAGACTCGCCCGGGCGACTGGAGTGAGTACGGGGCAGGCCCTCAGCAGGAGGCATCGGCGAGGAGTTCCCCGTCGGACGGTTCGTCGTCGAGGTCGAGTTCCTCGCGTATGCGCGCGCAGCAGGAGCTGAGCAGCCGGGAGACGTGCATCTGCGAGATACCGAGTTGCCCGGCGATCCGGCTCTGCGTCATCCCGCCGAAGAACCGCAGGTAGAGGATGGTCCGCTCACGTTCGGGCAGTGCCTGCAGACAGGGACTGACGGCCGTGCGGTCCACGATCAGGTCGAAACCGGGGTCGGGTCCGCCGACGGTGTCCGCGAGCGCGTACCCGTCGGTGCGCGGCAGCTCCGCCTCCAGCGACAGTACGGAGAAGCACTCCAGGGCCTCCATGCCCGTACGCACCTCGCTCTCGCTCAGCTCGGTGTACGCGGCGATCTCGGCGACGGTCGGGGGCCTGCCCGGGACGGTGGCGGACAGTTCCTTCGAGGCGCTGCGGACCCGGTTGCGCAGGTCCTGGACCCGGCGCGGCACATGCAGTGCCCACAGATGGTCGCGGAAGTGACGCTTGATCTCGCCGGTGACGGTCGGCACGGCGTAGGCCTCGAAGGCGGCGCCGCGTCCGGGGTCGTAGTGGTCGACGGCCTTGACCAGGCCGACGGCCGCGACCTGGTAGAGGTCCTCCAGGGCCTCGCCGCGGCCCCGGAAGCGGACGGCGATCCGCTCCGACATGGGCAGCCAGGCCCGTACGAGGTCGTCGCGGAGGTCGTGCCGCTCCGGTCCCTCGGGCAGCCGGGCGAGGCGTTCGAAGGCGGCGGCGGTGTCGGGGGCGTCGTCGTGCGGATGGCGATTCGTTCTCGTGGCGATACGCATCGCGCGCACCTTCCTCGGTTGGTGCCGACTGGACAGACACCGGGGGAGGGTGCGCTCACGGACCGCACGGAGGTCGGCCGAAGGCCCGGCGAACCGGCTCCCACGGACGTGCCTCCTGTCCGAAGCACTGAAAGGGGAATTCCCGCTCCCGGTGACATGGAAACAAAACGCCATAAAGCATGACTTTCTGTTTCTCGATGATCGCCGTGCGAATTCGCGGTACGGAAGATGCTGAATACATGTTCTTGACCCGTCCTTTCCTTCCCTGTTCCCTCAATACCTCTGACACAGAGCTAATCTCGGCGTGTGGAACCAGCGACCTTCGCGGACGAACTCGCCGACGCGCTTCTCGGAGTGCAGCGGCTCATCCGGCGCCGACTGCGCAGCGGGACGAAAGTGCCCCGGCTGCGGGGCGCCGAGGTCGAGCTGCTGCGCCTGGTCATGGACCGCCCCGGCATCGGCATCTCGGAGGCGGCCAGGGAGCTGTACCTGGCGGGCAACTCCGTGTCGACGCTGGTGAACCAGCTGGTCAAGGACGGCTATCTGATCCGCGGTACGGACCCCGCCGACCGGCGGGCCGCCCGGCTGCTGCCCGCCCCGGCGGCTGAGGCACGCCTCAGGGACTGGCGGGAACGGCGCACCGCTCTCGTACGACGGCAGGTGGCGCGTCTCGACGACGCCGACCGGGAGGCCCTGCGGGCCGCACTCCCGGCCCTGCGGAAGCTGGCCCGGAACCTGCGCGAGGAGGCGGAGGAGACATGACGTACGACAGGACCACCGAGAAAACCCGGTTCGCCGAGACCACCGACGGCCGGGAAGCCGTCAGCTGTACCGGACTCGTGTACGCCTTCGGGGAGACCAACGCCGTCGACGGGCTCGATCTCACGGTCCGGGAAGGCGAGGTGTTCGGCCTCCTCGGACCCAACGGCGCGGGCAAGACCACGGCGATCCGCTGCGTCACCACGCTCCTGCCGGTTCCCGCCGGCATGGTCCGCGTCTTCGGGCGCGACGCCGCCGGGGACCGGATGGCGGTGCGCCGGCTGCTCGGGTACGTACCGCAGCAGCTGTCCGCCGACTCCGGGCTCACCGGGCGCGAGAACGTCGTCCTGTTCGCCCGGGTCTTCGACGTCCCGCGCCGCGAGCGCGCCGAACGGGTCGGCCAGGCCCTGGCGGCGGTCGGCCTCACCGACGCGGCCGACCGGCTCGCGGGGACGTACTCCGGTGGCATGGTGCGCCGGCTCGAACTGGCCCAGGCGCTGGTCAGCGCGCCCCGGCTGCTCATCCTCGACGAACCGACCATCGGGCTCGACCCCATCGCCAGGACGGGCGTGTGGGAGCACATCGACGCCGTGCGCGCCGCCACCGGCATGACCGTCCTGGTCACCACGCACTACATGGACGAGGCCGACCAGTACTGCGACCGCGTGGCCCTGATGCACCACGGCCGCATCCGCGCCCTCGGCACCCCCGACGAACTCCGCGCGGGGCTCGGCGAACGGCGCCGGGCCGAGGGCGCGTCCGACACCGCCCCGCCGCCCACGCTGGAGGACGTCTTCCGGGACATTGCCGGCAGCGGCCTCGACGAACGGTCAGGAGACTTCCGCGATGTCCGCAGCACCCGCCGCACCGCTTCCCGTGTCGGCTGACCCCGCCGTCCCGAACCTCCTGCTCGTACCGCCCACGCCCAGGACGGGCTGGCGCCTGCTGCCCGCCCGGGTCGGCGCGATGTGCGCCGTCGAACTGCAGAAACTCCGCCACGACCGCACCGAGCTGTACACCCGGGCCATCCAGCCCGCCCTCTGGCTGCTGATCTTCGGCGAGACCTTCACCCGGATCAGGGCGATCCCGACCGGCGGCATCCCCTACCTCGACTATCTGGCGCCCGGCATCATCGCCCAGTCCGCGATGTTCATCGCCATCTTCTACGGCATCATGATCATTTGGGAGCGGGACGCCGGAATCCTCACCAAACTCCTTGTCACCCCGACCCCACGCGCGGCCCTCGTCACCGGCAAGGCCTTCGCGGCCGGGGTGAAGGCACTCATCCAGGCCGTCGTCGTGATCGTCATCGCCGCCCTGCTCGGTGTGGCCCTGACCTGGAACCCGCTCAAGCTGCTCGGAGTCGCCGCGGCCGTCGTCCTCGGCTCCGCCTTCTTCTCCTGTCTGTCGATGACGATCGCCGGGATCGTCCTCACCCGCGACCGGCTGATGGGCATCGGCCAAGCCATCACCATGCCGCTCTTCTTCGGCTCCAACGCCCTCTACCCGGTGAGCGTGATGCCGGGCTGGCTCCAGACGATCAGCCGGATCAACCCGCTGAGCTACCAGGTGAACGCCCTGCGCGGGCTCCTCCTCGGCACCCCGTCCAACCTCGCTGTCGACTTCGGGGTCCTGCTGGTCGCCGCCGTCCTCAGCATCGTGGCGGCCTCCTCGCTCCTCGGCCGGCTGGCCCGCTGAACGCCGGTCACGACCATGCACCGGAACGTGATGTGCGGCACGCGCCGACCTGGTGTCGGACGGCTCTTCGGCGGATTTCCGCTGCACACCGCTTGATCAGTGATCAAGGGGGCGAATTCGCTGGCCACAGCGCATTCCGCTCATTTGACTGTGCGCCGGGCACAAGGATAGGAAGCAGCCATCCGAGGTCGAGAGGTGGACTGTGCGCGAGCCGAACGTGGTCGGGGACTGGCACGAGTACGACGAGCATGCCGGCCTGCGTGTCCGCGTCCACCGCCTGGTGGCGGCCGAACCGCCGCGCGGGCGCGACGACGCCGCCGAGGGGCTGACCTATTTCAGTCTCCGGGTGACCGTCGAGAACCGTGGCGACCGGCACTACGGCGTCCACCTGGAGGACGGTCAGGTCGACGTCCGGCTCGGCTCCGACGGCGAGGGCGCCTTCATCGACTGGCGGAACTCCCAGTTCATCGAGGGCTTCGACGTTCACCCGCTGCGCCGCGCCACGGCCGTCCTGTACGCCGCCGGCCCGGAGGCTTCCCTGGCGCAGGTCGACGTGCAGATCCAGCTGCGGGTCGAGGACGAGTGGACCGCCCGGCACCTCTGGGCGGGCGGGATCGGCCTCCCCGAGGACTTCACCGGCGCCGGCAGCCACCACGGCACGGCCCGGGACGGCGTGGCCGTCCAGGTGAGCAACTTCCTGAAGGAACAGCGGGACCTGAGGGAGCCGCGGGACCAGAAGGGCCAGACGGAACCCACCTGAACGACCGATACCGCCCGGCGCGCCGGACGGTATGAGTAGTTCCTTCTTCTCGTTCCCGTTCCTCAGTGCGCGATGTTGTCGATCAGCTCGCGCGCGCCCTGCCGCAGCAGCGCCACCGCCACGGACGTGCCGAGCGTGGCCGGATCAAGGCGGCCCGCCCATTCGTGGGCGTTCAGCTGGGTCTTGCCGTCCGGGGTGAACACACAGGCGCGCAGGGAGAGTTCGCCGTTGCGGGACACCTTCGCGTACCCGGCGATCGGGCTGTTGCAGTGCCCCTGGAGGACGTGCAGGAACATCCGCTCGGCCGTCGCCTCCCGATGCGTGTCCGGGTCGCCGAGGCCGCTGACCGCGTCGATCAGCTCGTGGTCGCCCTCACGGCACTGGAGGGCGAGGATGCCCGCGCCGATCGGCGGAATCATCGTCTCGGGGGAGAGGACCTCGCTGACCACGTCCATCCGGCCGATGCGCTCAAGGCCGGACACCGCGAGGAGGAGCGCGTCGGCCTCGCCTGCCGCGAGCTTCTCCAGCCGCCGGTTGGCGTTGCCACGGAACGGCACGCACTCCAGATGCGGGTGGGAGGCGGCCAGTTGGGCGATCCGGCGCACCGAGGACGTACCGATCCGGGTGCCGTCCGGCAGCTCGTCCAGGGTCAGGCCGCCCGGGTGGATCAGGGCGTCGCGGATGTCGTCCCGCTTGAGGAACGCGGCGAACATCGTGCCCGCCGGGAGCGGCCGGTCGGCGGGCACGTCCTTGACGCAGTGCACCGCGAGATCGGCCTCACCGGCCAGCAGCGCGGCGTCGACCTCCTTGGTGAACGCACCCTTGCCCTCGACCTTGGACAGATCGCCCATCCACTTGTCACCGGTCGTCTTCACGGGGACGACCTCGGTGCGCACGTGCGGGTGGACGACGGCCAGCTCGGCACGTACCCGCTCCACCTGGGCGAGGGCCATGGGCGAGTCGCGGGAGACGATACGGATCAGTTCAGGGACGGACATGCCGACACGATAGACCCTCCGGAGCACCCTCCTACTCCGAACCGGTCGCTTCGTCGCGGGAGTTCGCACCCGGCGCGGAAGCCACCAGCCGCCCCTCGGCGGGCTCCACGGCCGGTGCGGTCGCCTGCCCGCGGGGCAGGAAGGAGGCGAAGCCGAAGGCCAGCACTGCGGCCCCGGCACCGATGCCCATCACCACCCGGAACCCGTTCTCGGCGGGCAGCGGCACTCCGCCGAACGAGGTGGTCATCCGGGCCAGTACGACGCCTGCCACCGCGCTGGACACCGCCGTACCGATGGACCGCATCAGCGTGTTGAGGCTGTTCGCGGCGGCCGTCGCCGAGACCGGGACCGCCCCCATGACGAGCGCCGGCATCGCGCCGTACGAGAGTCCGACACCCGCTCCGATCACACAGGAGACCAGGACGAGCTGCCAGACGGTGGCCATGAGGAACAGGCTCAGGCCGTAGCCGGCGGCCACCACGAGGGCGCCGGTCATCAGGGTGACCTTGGGGCCCTTGGTCCTGGACAGCCGGGCCGAGAGCGGGGCCGTCGCCATCATCACCAGGCCCTGCGGGGCCAGGACCAGGCCCACGGTCAGCATCGTCCGGCCCAGACCGTATCCGGTCGCCTCGGGCAACTGCAGGATCTGCGGAAAGACCAGCACCATCGCGAACATCGAGAAGCCGAACACGAGCGACGCGAGGTTGGTGAACAGCACCTGGCGGCGGACCGTGGTGCGCAGGTCCACCAGCGGCTGCCCGGCGCGCAGCTCCCAACGGCCCCAGGCCAGCAACACGACGACCGCCGTGAGCAGCAGACCCAGGGTCCGGGCGCTGCCCCAGCCCCAGCCGGCGCCCTTGGAGATCGCCAGCAGCAGACACACCAGCGCCGTCGACAGACCGGCCGCGCCCACCACGTCGAAGCGCCCGCCCGTGCGCACCGGCGACTCCGGCACGATCCGCACGACGAGCGCGGTGGCGACGACGCCCGTGCCGGCGGAGGCCCAGAACAGGACATGCCAGTCCGCGTGATCGGCCAGGAGCGCGGCGGCCGGCAGACCGAGGGCGCCGCCGACCCCGAGCGACGCGCTCATCAGCGCGGTGGCACCGGCGAGCCGCTCGCCCGGCAGCTCGTCGCGCATGATGCTGATGCCGAGCGCGATCACCCCGGACGACATCCCTTGCAGGGTCCGCCCGACCAGCATCGGGGCCAGGCTGTCGCTGAGGGCGCAGACCACCGAGCCGGCCACCAGCAGGGCCAGGCTCGCCAGCAGCATCCGGCGCTTGCCGTACATGTCGCCCAGCCGCCCGACGACCGGCGTCGCGACGGACCCCGCCAGCAGGGTCGCGGTGATCGCCCAGGTGGCGTCCGAGGGCGAGGCGGCGAGCAGTTTCGGCAGCTCGGGCAGCAGCGGGATCACCAGCGTCTGCATCAGCGCCACGACGATCCCCGCGAAGGCCAGGACCGTCACGACGGCGTTCGCCCGCAGCGGTCCTGGCACCCCCGATTCGGCCGGACCGGACGAATCCGCAGGTCGGGCAGGTGCTTCGGACATGTCGTCGCCTCCGAGCGAACGGTTTCCGTCAAGTTAAGTCAGCTGCTTGACTTAGGCTAGCCACAGGAGTTGCCTGATCGTGCGGGGTTGAGGAAACGCCCGGCGACCGGAGGGACCGCTCGTCGCAGGCCGTACGAGGTCCCAGTGAGGTGGTGACGCGATGCCGGCCAGAACGGTGCGGGAGGAGCGGGTGGGCGCGACCCGCGAGCTGATCCTCACCGCGGCGGAGCGGCTCTTCGCCGAGCGCGGTGTGTACGCCGTGTCCAACCGCCGGGTCAGTGAGGCGGCCGGCCAGGGCAACAACGCGGCGGTCGGCTACCACTTCGGCACCAAGGCCGACCTCGTACGGGCGATCGTCCGCAAGCACGCCCGGCAGATCGAGGAGGTGCGCCATCGGCTCCTGGCCGGACTGCGCGCCGACGCCGACCTGCGGGACTGGGTGGACTGTCTGGTCCGGCCGATCCCCGAACACCTCGCGGCCCTCGGCAACCCCACCTGGTACGCGCGGTTCTGCGTCCAGGTCATGGCCGACCCCGCCCTCTACGAGATCATGACCGAGGAGGCCCTCGCCTCCCCGAGGCTGCGGGAGATCATCGACGGCCTGAACCGCTGTCTGCCCCACCTCCCGGCCGACGTCCGGGCCGAACGGGGCGACATGGCCCGCCACTTGATCCTGAACATGTGCGCCGAGCGCGAACGCGCCCTGGCCGACCGCGCCACCACCCCTCGCGCCAACTGGCACGACACGGCCACCGGCCTGGTGGACGCGATCGTCGGCCTGTGGCTGGCACCGGTCACCCACACCGGATGACCACCGGGAGAAACACCGGGAGAGACACCGAAGGGAAGCAGGCGACACCACGTACGAGGCACCGTTCCCCCACTCACGGAGTACCGGAGTACGTCATGACGAGCACAGCCCATCCCCCCACCGCACACCCGGCCGAGGTCCCGGAGTTCCCCATGGCCCGGGCGGCCCGCTGCCCCTTCGACCCCCCACCGGTCCTGCGGGACCTCCAGCAGGACGCCCGGCTGCGCAGGGTCCGGCTGTGGAACGGCAGTACGCCCTGGCTGGTGACCCGGTACGAGGACCAGCGGACCCTGCTCGGTGACCCCCGGGTCAGCTCCGACCCGGCGACCCCCGGCTACCCGCTGTCCAGCGCCGTGACCGGTGAGACGAACATCAGCTTCATCCTCAAGGACGACCCCGAACACGCCCGGCTGCGCCGGATGGTGACGGCGGCCTTCACCGTGAAACGCACCCGGGCGATGCGACCCGGCATCCAGAAGCTCACGGACGACCTGATCGACAGCCTGCTGGCCGGCCCCCGACCGGTCGACCTGGTCGAGGCGTTCGCCCTGCCGCTGCCCTCCCTGGTCATCTGCGACCTGCTCGGAGTGCCGTACGCCGACCACGACTTCTTCCAGGACAACAGCAGGATCCTGATCAAGCGGGACATCGATCCCGAGGAGCGCCTGGCCGCCAGCACCAATCTGCTCACCTACCTCGACGACCTGATGGGCGCGAAGATCGCCGCCCCGGGCGACGACCTTCTCTCCGGCCTGGTCGGCCGTATCGAGGCAGGGGAGCTGAGCCGCAACGAGGCGGCCCAGATGGGCGTCCTGCTCCTGGTCGCCGGCCATGAGACCACCGCCAACATGATCGCCCTCGGCACCCTCGCCCTGCTCCAGCACCCCGGCCAACTCGCCCTGCTGCGCGACTCGGACGACCCGAAGCTGATCGCCTCGGCGGTGGAGGAACTGCTGAGGTACCTCAACATCACCCACAGCGGACGGCGTCGGGCGGCCCTGGAGGACATCGAGTTCGCGGGGGAGGTCATCCGGGCCGGCGAGGGCATCATCGCGCCGAACGACATCGCCAACCGGGACGCCGACGCCTTCCCGGACCCCGACCGCCTGGACCTCACGCGCGACGCCCGCCGGCACATCGCGTTCGGGTTCGGGGTGCACCAGTGCCTGGGCCAGCCGCTGGCGAGGCTGGAACTGGAGGTCGTCTACGGCACGTTGTACCGCCGCATCCCCACCCTGCGCCTGGCCACCGACCTGGAGAACATCACGTTCAAGCACGACGGCTCGGTGTACGGGGTCTACGAACTCCCGGTCGAGTGGTGACACCCCGTACGTGACGGCGGGGCCCGGGGAGCCGTGTCTCCCCGGGCCCACGCCCGCTCTCTGCCCTACCTGTCGTCCTACTTGTCGTTCTGGTCGTCGAAGGTGACGACGACCTTTTCGGCGGCTCCGGGGGTGAGGGCGAGGGTGAAGGCGGTGTCGACCTCGTTGAACGGGATGCGGTGGCTGATGAGCTTGGCGAAGGTCTCGTGGTGCTCCACGATCTCCGGGGTCACCTCGAAGATCTCCGTGGGGTAGCCCTGGGAGGCGATGAGGGTGAGTTCGCTGCGGAGCATGCCGCCGAGGTCGATGTCCGAGCCCTTCTTCTGTACGGCGACCATGACGAGCTTGGCCTTCCACTTGGCGGAGTCGACGACGGTCTGGATGACGGCGGGTGCGCCGGCGGCGTCGATGTAGATGTCGGTGCCGGGGCGGGGCTGGCCGAGGGCGTTGGCGGCCTGGCCGTGCAGTTGCGTGAGCCGTTCGGTGACGTTCTCGGTCTTGGAGTTGATGACGGCGTCGGCGCCGATGGCGAGGGCCGTCTCCAGGCGTTCGGGGATGACGTCGGCGACGACGACGTGCTTGACGCCGCGCAGCTTGAGCCAGATCGTGGCGCCCAGTCCGATGGGCCCGGCGCCGAAGACGACGACCGTGTCGTCGGGAGTGGCCTCGGAACGGTTGACGCAGTGGCGGGCCACCGCCATCGGCTCGTTCAGCGATGCGACGTCGAAGGGGACGGTGTCGGGGAAGACGGTGACCGTCTTGCCGACCTCGCAGTCGTCGAGGAGCAGGTACTCGCTCATCGCCCCGTGCGCGCCACCACAGCCGATGATGCCCGAGGACACGCCCTGCGGGTTGACGACCACCCGGTCGCCGACCTTGAGGTCCTTGACCTCCGCGCCGAGTTCGACGATCTCGCCGGCGGGTTCGTGGCCCAGGGGGATCGAGCGCATGGAACCGTCGGCGCCCGGCATGCCGCCGAGGTGGAGGAAGAAGGTGTCGGTGCCGCAGATTCCGCAGGCGCGGATGCGCATGAGGGCGTCCTTGGGTCCGGGGACCGGACGCTCGACATCGACGACCTCGACCTTGTCCTTCGCGGTGTGCACGGACTTCATCGTGGTGGACATGGGTGACTCGCCTTCTGAGTACGGGAACTGATGATTTCGTGGGGGGAGATCCGGGAGTCGGGGGGCGTTCACCCCGACATATTGAGGGCGCGTACGACGGCATCGGCCATGCCACGCTCACCGCGCTCGTTGGGGTGAACCGGGGCCGCGTCCGCCGCCGGCATCAGGGGCTCGATCCAGCGGGTGTCCTGAGCGGCACAGGCGTCACGGCCGACGGAAGGGCCGTAGGTGTCGACGTACACCGCCCCGGCGGCCTCGGCCCGCTCGCGCAGCACGCTGTTGAGCTGCCGTTCCCTGGCGTCCAGGAACCGCACGTCCTCGGGAGCGAGAGTCATGTCGTCGTCGCAGCCGTTTCCGCCGGACGGCAGGATCGCCGGGTAGCCGACGACGTACACCTCGGCCCGCGGGGCCCTGCGCTTCACCTGCGCCAGTGCGGTGGCGAGGCGGGTGCCCGCCCTGTCGATCCTGAGCTGTATCTCGTCCGTAGCACCTGAGTCGTACGCCGTGCGACAGGGCGCGTCGTTCCCGGTGAACCTGCCGCTGCCGGTCAGCCGGTAGACGACGCCCTTCTTGACGCACTCCTGGACCGTGGCGGCGAAGCCGATGTCGTTGCCGCCCACGCCGAGGGTGACCAGCCCGGTCCTCGCGGAGAGCGCGGACAGCTGGGCCGGGTTCACGCCGTCGTCCGTGGACTGGGCGGAGGAGAGGTCGGCGATCCGGGCGCCGCTGCAGCTCATGTCGCGGAAGTCGGCCGCGTCCAGGGCCAGGTGCTTCGCGACCAGAGAGGGGTAGTTGCGGTCGGAACGGTCGCAGCCGGCGGGCTTCCCGGTCCGGGCGGGAATCCTGGGGCCGGAGGTGTAGGAGTCGCCCAGCGCGACATACGGACCCTGCGGCGGGTCCGGGTCGTCGTCGCCTCGTCCGACCGCGAGCGCGGTGACGAGCGCGCCGCACGCGACCGCCCCGGCCAGTCCGGCTCGTACGAAGGTCCTCATCGGGGAATTCCGCCTTCCGTCTCCAGGTGTCCTCGGACCCGGCGCCGGACGGGGGGAGTTGTCCGGAGCCGGGTCCGAGGGCCGCGCCGTTCCCCGTCCCCACGGGTGTGGCGCGGCGGGGCCTCCTCCGCTCAAGGCGGCCCCGGTCTCGGTGCCCGCGGGCTCTTCGCGTCGCGGGCTTCAGTGATTCCCTTTTGCTTGAGTCAGGCAAGCATATGTGAGTTACTTGAGTCAAGCAAGCTAAATGTCGAGCCGGGGAGGAGGGTGGGTCATTTTGCTTGAGTCACGCAAGCAGACTGCTAGGGTGGCGTCCATGCCCACACCACCGTCAGCGGAAGTCCCCGCTCCGGCGGCGACGGACGTGGCCGAGATCGACCGCAATCTCAACCGGATGGCTCACCTGGCCAACCACTCCAGGGAGCACGGACGGCTGAGAGAGCTGGCCGGCATCCCGCTGGAGCGCTCCGCCGTGGTGCTCCTGCGGCAGATCGCCGACTCCGAACCCCTGCGCCCGGGGGAGCTGGCGAACCTGCTGGCGGTGGAGGCCTCGCACATCACCCGACAGGTGCAGCGCCTCCAGGAGGCCGGTTACGTCACCCGCGTACCCGACCCCCACGACCGCCGCGCCCAGCGCATCCGGCTCACCGTGGCGGGCGAGGAGGCGGTCGTCCGGATCCGGGAGGTCAAGTGCCACTCCATGCGGATGGCCCTGGAGGGCTGGTCGCCCCAGGAACTCCGGCGCCTGGCCGCCTTCGTGGACCGGATGGTCGACGATCTGCTCGCGTACGCCATCGAGCCGGACGACGGCCGCGGGCCCCTCGTGCCCCACCCCACCCCCTGACCGCACCGGGCGGTCGACCGCGGTGGCTCGCACAGCTGTCGAGACGTGAAGCGTGGATCCAACATGAACGGTCTTTCCATGGTGAGCATCAGCGAGAAACCGGCGCCGGTCCAGGGTGACGGACAGCACATCCTGATCATCGCCGGTGATCCCGCGATCGCCGAACTGCTGTCGACCACACTGGAGTTGGCGGGCTATCTTGTCACCGTGGCGGGCTCCGGAACCGAGGCACTGACCCGGCTCGGGGGCTTCCGCTTCGACCTCGTGGTGCTCGACCTGACACTGCCGGACCTGGACGTGCTGGCGCGGCGGCATCGCGTCACCGGTGAACGTCCGGCGGTCCTCTTCCTCGCCCCCGCCGACTCCCTGGGCATGCTGCTGTCGGCGATGGGCCGGGTCGGACAGGACTACGTGACCACGCCGTTCCGTGTCTCCGAAGTCCTGGTCCGCGTCCAGGTGCTGCTGCGCGGCTGGAGCCCCGGACGACAGCTGAGGGTGCTGTCGTACGGCGATCTGGCCCTGGACGACACCATCTGCGAGGCGCGCCGTGGGCCGCGTCCGCTCGATCTGACCCCGGCGGAGTACCGGCTGCTGCGCCATCTGCTGGTCAACTCCGGAAAGGTGCTGTCGAAGGAACAGATCGCCCGGCACGTCTGGGGCGAGTACCGGGGCGGCAACGCGATCGAACAACTCGTCTCCCGGCTGCGCCGCAAGGTGAACCAGGAGAGACCGGCGCTGATCCACACCCGCCGGGGTTTCGGCTACTGGCTCGGCGGTTCCACGCCGTGACCGGGGCCGGACGTCCAACGTTCAACCCGTACACACAACGACGAACACGACCAGGAGCACTGACATGACCATGCGAGTGGAGTTAGACGAGCCCAAGTGTGTCGCCTCGGGCCAGTGCGTGATGGCCTCGCCGGAGGTCTTCGACCAGCGCGACGAGGACGGCATCGCCGTCGTCCTCGACGAGACGCCCGCGGACGGACTCCTCGACAGCGTCCAGGAAGCCGTCGCGATCTGCCCGGCGGCGGCCATCCGGCTGGTCGAGCAGTGAGGCGAATCCTGGTCGTCGGTGCTTCGGCGGCCGGACTGGCGGCAGCCGAAACGCTCCGGCGCCAGGGCTACGACGGCACACTGACCCTCGTCGGGGACGAACCCGAGGCCCCGTACGACCGTCCGCCGCTGTCGAAGCAGATCCTCGCGGGGGAGTGGCACCCCGAACGCCTGGCGCTGCGTGAGCGGTCCGACCTCGCCGCGCTCGACCTCGATCTGCGCCTCGGCACCGCCGCGACCGCCCTCGAACCGGCCGACCGCACCGTGCTGCTCGCCGACGGCACCCGGATTCCGTACGACGGGCTGATCGTGGCAACCGGCGTCCGCCCGCGCCGACTGCCCGGCGAAGGGGCGCACGTCCTGCGCACCCTCGACGACGCCCTCACCCTCCGTGACCGACTCGCGCCCGGCCGCCGTCTGGTTGTGGTGGGCGCCGGTTTCCTGGGTGCCGAGGCCGCGGCCGTGGCCCGGGGGCTCGGCGCCCAGGTCACGCTCCTCGAACCGGCGCCCGTGCCGCTGGCCCACGCGGTCGGCGAGGAGGTCGGGCGGATGCTGTCCAAGGTCCACCTCGACCACGGCGTCGACCTGCGCACCGGTGTCGGTGTGAGCGAGGTGACCGAGGACGGGGTACGCCTCGCCGACGGCGAACTCCTCGAAGCCGAGGAGGTGTTGGTGGCCGTCGGCTCCAGCCCCAACACCGAGTGGCTGGCCGGCAGCGGTCTGACCCTGGACGACGGTCTGGTCTGCGACGAGTACTGCGCGGCGGCCCCTTTCGTGTACGCGGCCGGTGACGTGGCCCGCTGGTACAACCCCCTGTTCGGCACCCGGATGCGGATCGAGCACCGCACCCATGCCGCCGAGCAGGGCATGGCGGCGGCCCGCAACCTCCTCGACCCGGACGCACGCAAGCCCTTCGCACCGGTTCCGTACTTCTGGTCCGACCAGTACGACATGAAGATCCAGGCATACGGCTATCTGCGCGGCCACGACCAGGTCGCCGTCGTCGAGGGCGATCTGACGGAGCGCCGGTTCCTGGCCGCCTACCGCACGAGTGACCGGCTGGTGGGCGTCCTGGCGGTCGGTATGCCGCCGAAGGCGATTCGCCGGTGGCGGCAGGCCATCGCGGTGGGCACCGCCTGGCATGATGCCGTGGCGGGAGCGGCCCCGGCGGCGGAATTTACTTGAGTTACGCAACGAGATGGTAAACTTGAGGGTATGTCCACACCGCCATCCAAATCCGCTCCTGCCCTGAAGGATGTGGCCGAGATCGAACGAGCTCTCACCCGCATCTCCTATCTGGTCAGCCGTGCCCGTCAGCACGACCGTCTGATGGCGGTCGCCGGGGTTCCGCTGGACCGGGCCGCGACCGCGCTCCTGCGGCAGATCGCCGACTCGGAACCGATGCGCCCCGGGGAACTCGCCAACCGGCTCGCCGTCGAGGCCTCCCATGTCACCCGCCAGGTGCAGCAGCTCCAGAAGGCCGGTTACGTCACCCGCGTACCCGACCCCGACGACCGTCGTGCCCAGCGCATCGAGCTGACCGCCACGGGTGAGGAGGCCGTCGACCGCATCCGGGATGCGAGCCGCCGCGGTATGCAACTGGCCCTCGGCAGCTGGTCCGCCGAGGAACTCCAGCAGCTCGCCGGTCTGTTCCACCGGATGGTCGACGACTTCCTCGCCTACTCCTTCGAGGAGGAGGGCGAGGAGGGCGCCGCCGAGCCGGTCCCCAGCGCCTGACACACCGTCCAGTGCCGTGTCGCACCGTCCCCGCGGTGCGATCGGCCGGGGCCTGTCGGCAGCCGACGACAATGCCGCTGAGGGTCTCCCTCTGGGGGGCGTGCCAAGTCCCGCGCCTGCGGCGGATCACGCCGACTTCAGCTGCGGCGTTGTACGACTGCATGTGTGCGTGCCACGCCCCAGGGCGGAGGAGGGAGTCGACGCGGAGCGTCGGCGAGTGACGACAACGTGGCAGATGTGCGTGCCAGACCCCGCGTCCGCGACATGATCCGCCGAACTGGCCCTAGTCCCCGTCGAGTACCAGTTCGACCGTGTGCCGGCCCGTTCCGGTCGCGGTGAGAACCGGGGCGCTCGGCCGGCCGTCCACCGTGCAGGAGCGCACCCGGTTTCCGGCGCCGGTCAGTGCGATGTCCAGCGTCAGGTCCTGCCGGCGCAGGCCGCGCAGCCGGACCGGCCCCCAGCGGCGGGGCAGGCACGGTCTCAGCCGGACGGTGTCCGCAGAGTGCTCCAGGCCGATCAGGCCCTCGTGGACGAGGCGTAGATACGCGGTCGCCGACCAGGTCTGGTGCGGCTGCGAGACGAAGTGCTCGGGTCTGCCGCTCGCACCGCTCTGCCAGCCCCCGTCGACCTTTCCGTTCACCGAGTCGTACACCTCGTAGAAGTCGCCCCCGCTGCCGGTGACGAGATCCGCGAAGGTCTCGACGGCGCGCGCGAACTGCTCGGTCCTGCCGGCCCCGGCCGCCGCCAGCCCGTACAGGCCGTGCACCATCGGCCAGACCATCACGTTGTGCCGTCCGGGACGGCCGGCGCCGAACCGGGCGAAGTGCGGCCAGACGTTGACGATGCCGTGCGGTTGCCAGTGCGCACCGTCCAGGATCTGTCGCGCCCGCCGCTCCTCGGCCACCCCGAGCAGCACCGCGAGCGCGAGCCCGGCGCCCTCCTGCGAGGTGTCGACACGGCCCGCGAGGGGGCCGCCCCCGTGCACGAGATACGCGTACGTCCCCGCTTCCGGCCGCCACAGCTGCCGGTCGATCGCCGCCCGCAGCCGCTCGGCCGCCACACGCCACGCCGCCGCCTCGACCGGTCTGTCCAGCGCGTCGGCCATGGCCGCCAGCGCCGAACGCGCGCCGTAGTACAGGCAGTTCGTCGACAGGCACAGCAGATCCGCGGTGTGCGGATGGTCCAGGACGAAGGACGAACGGACATCCACGGCCGAAAGCGGGTCGGGATATCCGGAGATCCCGTCGTTCATGAACCCCGGGCCCCGGAAGAGCCCGTACGAACCGTTGAAACTGTGCTCCTCGCGCTCCTTCATCGTGTGCACGGACGTCTCGTACGCCCTGGCCAGGAAGTCCTGGTCACCTGTGACCTGGTAGTGGTGCCGGGCGGCCACGATCCACGCGACCTGGTCCCACCACTGGTTGTCCTGCTGTACGACCAGCCCGTCCGGCCCCCGGTCCACCACCGACCACAAGGTGTTGCGCCCGATGTCCGGTGCCAGCAGGGAGACCGCGCTCCACGCGTTGACGGCCGCGTCCCGGGTCCACCGCTGCGGCGCCGGATAGCCGGCCCCGGCCCGTACGAGGGTGCCGGGAGGGTCGGTGAGCAGTCCGGCCCTGTCGTAGACCGCAGGATCCGCCGCGATGGTGTTGCGCTCGGAGACGTCCGTGAGCGCGGACGCGTAGAGCTTGCCGAGTCGTCGCTGGGTGGCCGGGTCGTCGAAGGTGAGTGAGGGCATGGTGTCCCCGATCCTGGAGGTCACGGCACGGGTGCGGGCGGCGGTGGCCGGCGGTGAGGCTGGGACCGGTGCGGCGCCGACTCCGGCCGCCGTGAGCGCCGTACCGCTCGCGGCCTTGAGGAATCCCCGTCGGCAGACCGGGCCTCCTCTGCCGTCCCGGTCACCGGTGTTCTGCTCCGCAGCCGCCATGGTCATTCCTCCCCGCACCCCGTGAACCGTGTGGCTCCCGGAGCCTGGAGAACGACGGCACCGCGCGGACGGTGACGTGCCGGGGCGCGGGCGGATCAGGCGATGCCTCCGTTCGCGCGCAGTACCTGGCCGTTGACCCAGTGGCCGGTCGGGCCGACCAGGAAGGACACGACCGAGGCGATGTCCTGCGGTGTGCCCAGGCGTTCCAGCGGGGGCTGGGCGGCCAGGCGGGCGACGGTCTCCTCGTCCTTCCCGTCGAGGAACAGATCGGTGGCCGTCGGTCCGGGTGCGACGGCGTTGACGGTGATGTCCCGGCCGCGCATCTCCCGGGCGAGGATCAGTGTGAGGGCCTCGACGGCCCCCTTGCTCGCCGCGTAGGCGCCGTACCCCGGGAAGGACAGTCCGAGGACCGACGTGGAGAAGTTGACGAGCGCTCCGCCCGGCCGCAGCCGGCGCGCCGCCTCCCGGTCGACGACGAACGTGCCCCGGATGTTGGTGCGGTGCACGGCGTCGAGTTCGTCCAGGTCGAGGTCGGCTATCGGGGACAGGGCCATCCGGCCGGCCGCGTGGACGACGGCGTCGACACCGCCGTACGTACTCTCCGCGAGGTCGAACAGGCCGCTCACGTCGGCCTCGTCCGCGACGTCGGCGCGGGCGGAGAGCGCGGTGCCGCCGGCGGCCTCGATGGTGCGGACGGCGTCCTCGGCGGCCTCCTTGTTGCCCGCGTAGCCCACCACCACGGCGAATCCGTCGGCGGCGAGCTGCTGGGCCACCTGGCGCCCTATGCCGCGCGAGCCGCCGGTGACGATCGCGACGCGCGGGCCGGTGAGGGGGCGGTCGGACGGAGGCGTGCTGGGCTGACTGGTCATGACGGTTCCCTTCGTAGCGACGCTACGGTCGATTCGTATCGACAGTATCACGGAATCGTAGCGATGTTAATGGGTGCTCGTAACGTCGCTACGCATGCCGTACCGTGAACACATGGACGCGAGAGAGAAGATCCTGGACGCCGCCACGGAACTGCTGGCCGGGGCGTCGGCCGCCGATGTCTCGACGCGCGCCGTGTGCGAGGCCGCGGGCGTGGGAGCGCCGATGCTCTACCGGCTCTTCGGAGACAAGGCGGGGCTGCTCGCAGCGGTGGTCGACCGGGGATTCGAGCAGTACCTCGCCTCCAAGCGCGCCGCCCGCCCCAGTGTCGACCCGGTCGCCGACCTCAAGCGTGGCTGGGACAACCACATGCGGTTCGCGTTGGACCACCCCAACCACTACCGCCTGATGTACTCACCCGAGCTGACCGCACCCCCCTCCGCCGCGAAGGAGGCCCACGCCCTGCTGCACGGCGTGCTGGAGCGGTGCGCGGCGGCCGGACTGCTGACCGTCCCCCCGGAGGTCGCCACCCGGGTCGTCATGGCGGCGAACGTCGGCGCGGCCCTGTCCATGCTCACCAGACCCGAGCAGTACCCCGACATCCGGTTCGCCGCCCGGCTGCGCGACTCGGTGATCGACTCCATCACCCGCCCCGCAGGCACCGGCGAGCCTCGCGACACCGGCCGGGGGAACGCCGTACCGACGGCGGCGGCCACCCTCGCGGCCCGGCTGCGCGCCGAACCGCCGCAGCAGCTCACCGTGGTGGAGGCGGCGCTGCTCCAGCAGTGGCTGGGCACCCTCGCGGAACCCGGTGAGCCCCCGGCCTGACCACGGGCGACAGTCGAACACCCGCCTCTCCGCCCGTAATTACCGTCCCGTAGGATCGCCCGGCACACCATCCGAGGAGGAAGCGTGCCACGGTCCCAACGCTCGCCCCTGCTGCTCGCCGGTCTGCTGGCCGCCGCCGGCGTCACTCACTTCGTCGCGCCCCGCCAGTACGACGCGATCGTGCCGCGCGCCCTGCCGGGCACGCCCAGGACCTGGACGTACGCCAGTGGTGTCGCCGAACTCGCGCTGGCGGCCGGGGTGGCGCTGCCGCGCACCCGGCGGGTCGCGGCGCTCGCCACGGCGGGCTTCTTCGTCGGGGTGTTCCCGGCCAACGTGAAGATGGCCGTCGACTGGCGGAACCGGCCCGCAGCCCTGCGGACCGGTGCCATCGCGCGGCTGCCGCTCCAGGTGCCGCTCGTCCTGTGGGCACGCAGTGTCGCGAAGAACGGAGAGGGCCGGTCATGACACGCAAGGTGAACGTCGGCGACAAGATCGAGGACTTCGAGCTGCCCGACGAGAGCGGGGCGCCCCGACGGCTGTCCGAACTGCTCGCGGACGGGCCGATCGTCCTCTTCTTCTATCCCGCCGCCCTGTCGGCCGGCTGCACCGCCGAGGCCTGTCACTTCCGGGACCTGGCCGCCGAGTTCGCCGCCGTCGGCGCGCGGCCGGTCGGGATCAGCGGGGACTCGGTCGACCGTCAGCAGGAGTTCGCGCAGAGCCACACGCTCGGCATGCCGCTGCTGTCCGATGTCGACGGGACGGTCCGTGAGCTGTTCGGCGTGAAGCGCGGCTTCTCGATGATCCCCACCAAGCGGGTCACCTTCGTCATAGCCCAGGACCGCACGGTCCTGGAGGTGGTGACGAGCGAGCTGCGGATGAACACCCACGCGGACCGTGCCCTCGCCGCACTCCGCGCGCATCAGGGCTGACTCTCCCGCCTGGCGTTTCCCACTGGTCCCTTCTGTCCGGTGGAGGGACAGGTTCCGCCAAGGCGCCGTGCCGAGGTGGGTCATCTGGGTTGATGCCAGGGAGCCCAGGGACCATCCTGGGGCGTATGAAACAAGTCGCCGCCGCGGTGATCGTCGATGCCCGAGGCATGGTGACGGGATGGAGTGAGGGTGCCCGGCGGTTGACGGGACACACGGCCGAGGCCGTCGTCGGACGTCCGGCCGCCGAACTGCTCGCCGAGCCCCTGTCGCCGACGGCGCTGACCGAGCAGACCGGAGTGGTCGCGCTCCGCCACCGGGACGGCCACCGGGTCGAACTCGCCGTCAGCGTCTGCCCCGTGCTGGGCGAGGACGGCGGCGCACGGGGATTCGTCGTCACCGCCCTCCCCGAACCGACGGCACCGGAGCCGTGGGCGACCGCGCAGGGGCCCGCCTCGCTGGGGCGGGCGATCAGGCAGGCCTCCGTGGCGATGTCCTCCTTCGACACGGACCAGCGCTACCTATGGCTCAACGACGCCGCCTGTGGCCTGATGAAGGCCGAGGAGCAGGCCCTGGTCGGACAGTTCTACGCGGACGTCAACTTCGTGCCCGACGACCGGATCAGCGAGGGATTCCTGCTCAACCTGCGCGAGGTCACCCGCACCGGCGTCCCCGTGCGCTATGAGACCTTCGGCATCAACGCGGACGACGGCCGCGAATACGCCTGGAGCCTCGAAATGTGGCCGGTGCGCGACGACTTGGGCGCCGTCACCTCGGTGGGCATCGCCGCGTTCGACAGCAGCGAGGAGCACTGGGCGCGGCGGCGGCTCGCCCTGCTCAACGAGGCCGCGACCGCCATCGGAACCACCCTCGATGTCGTCCGCACCGCCGAGGAACTCGTCGAAGTGGCTGTGCCCCGGTTCGCCGACTTCGTCAGCGTGGACCTGCTCGACTGGGTGCTCGGCGCGGAGGAACCCGCGACGGCGGCCGACGAGATCGTGCTGCGCCGGGTCGCCCACGGTTCCGTCACCGAGGGCACCCCGGAGGCCGTCATACCGCTGGGCGCGAAGGACACCTACCCGCCGTCCACCCCGCCCGTGCGGGCGATGGCGGAGGGCCGGGCGCTGCTCGGCCGGGCCGGCGAGCGGGCGTTCGACGAGTGGGTGGCGGAGCGCAACGCCCGCGAGCCCGTCGGCCGCCCGTACCGCAAGGGCGTCCACTCCATGGTCACCGTGCCGCTGCGGGCCCGCGGCACCACGCTGGGCGTCGCCGTCTTCCTGCGCATCGCCCGCCCCGACCCCTACACCGACGACGACGTCGTCCTCGCCGAGGAACTGGCCAGCCGCGCCGCCGTCTGTGTCGACAACGCCCGCCGGTTCGCCCGTGAACGCACGACCGCGCTGGCCCTCCAGCACAGCCTGCTGCCCCGGGGACTGCCCGGCCAGGCGGCCGTCGAGGTCGCCCACCGCTATCTGCCCTGCGGGTCGGTGGCAGGCATCGGCGGCGACTGGTTCGACGTCATCCCGCTGTCCGGCAGCCGGGTCGCCCTCTGCGTCGGCGACGTCGTCGGTCACGGCATCCAGTCCTCCGCGACCATGGGACGGCTGCGTACGGCCGTACGGACCCTCGCGGACGTCGATCTGCCGCCGGACGAACTTCTCACCCACCTCGACGACCTGGTCACCCATCTGGCCGACGAGGAGGACGGCGACGACGTCGCCGAACTGGGCGCCACCTGTCTCTACGCCGTCTACGACCCGGTCTCGCGCCGGCTGACCCTCGCCTCCGCCGGACACCCGCCGCCTGCCGTAGTACCGCCCGGCGGTGTCCCCGAGCTGATCGAGGTGGCGGCGGGACCGCCCCTCGGCGTCGGCGGTCTGCCCTTCGAGGCGACCGAGCTGAAACTGCCCGAGGGCTCCCTCCTCGCCCTCTACACGGACGGCCTGATCGAGGACCGCGACCGCGACATCGACCACGCCACCGCCGAGCTGTGCCGCGCCCTGAACCTGCCCGGCGCCTCGCTCGACGCCGTGTGCGACGCGGTGCTCAAGGCCGTGCTGCCCGAGCAGCCGGGGGACGACGTGGCCCTGCTGCTCGCCCGTACGCACGCGCTGGGCGCCGGCCGGGTGGCCACCTGGGACATCCCGCAGGACCCCGCGCACGTGTCCGTCGCCCGCCAGGCCGCGATGGAGCAACTGGCCGCCTGGGGGCTGGAGGAGGAGGCCTTCGTCACCGAACTCGTCGTCAGCGAACTGGTCACCAACGCCATCCGGTACGGCGAACCGCCCATCCAGCTCCGGCTGATCCGCGACCGCGCCCTCATCGTCGAGGTCTCCGACGGCAGCTCCACCTCACCGCATCTGCGCCGGGCGCACGCCTACGACGAGGGCGGCCGTGGCCTGCTGCTCGTCGCCCAGCTCACCCAGCGCTGGGGCAGCCGCCAGACGGGCACCGGCAAGACGATCTGGGCGGAACAGCCGCTGCCCGCCGAGTGATCCCCGTGGCCGGTCCGGTCCGGCGGCCGGTCACTCGAAGTCGCACCCGGGGTTCGGCGCGTCCTCCGAGAAGGGCGAGCCGTGCGGCAGTACGTACAGGACGTCCAGTACGACGGGTTCGGTGCCGAGATTCCGGCCGATGTGGACGTTCCCGGGGCCGGCCGGCTCGCTGATCGTGCTGCCCTGCGGATACACGCCGTCCGACGCGCAGGTGGCGTCGAAGTGGCTGAGGGTGCCCTGCTTGACGAGACCGTAGAGCGGGCCGTCGTGGTAGTGCCAGCCGGTGGCCTGGCCTGCGGGGATGGTGATCTCCCGCAGGGTGTAGTCGGTGTCGCCGATGGTGGTCTGAGCGATGATCACGCCCGAGACTCCCGGCCCCGGCGGCGTCGCCTGGGCGGTGCCGCCTACGAGGACCGCGGCGACGGTGACGGCTCCGGCCGTGGCGGTACGAAGCAGGTTGCGCATGGTGGGGGTCCCCTCAAGGGCGAGAGTAGGAGCGCGCCATGACATCTCAGGATGACCCTAAGGGGCGGTGCGGTCGCCGGGAAGAACGCCGGTGGAGGAAAGAGGGGTGACGCGCCCGGGGGACAGGTCGCGCCGGCCATGACCGACACGCCCACGCAGTTGTTCATCGGCGGAGCCTGGGTGGACGCCGCGGACGGTG
>NZ_JBSFMT010000107.1:0-25015 GCF_053599695.1 Streptomyces sp. NPDC000878
GGGCGCCCGGTGTTCGCCGGGCGCCCCCTCCGCGTACGGACTTGGGGTGTTAGAGCTTCTCGATCACGTAGTCGATGCACTTCGTCAGTGCCTCGACGTCCGTCGGGTCGATCGCCGGGAACATCGCCACGCGGAGCTGGTTGCGGCCGAGCTTGCGGTAGGGCTCCGTGTCGACGATGCCGTTGGCGCGCAGGACCTTGGCGACGGCGGCGGCGTCGACCTCGTCCGTGAAGTCGATCGTGCCGATGACCTGCGAGCGCTTGGCCGGGTCGGTGACGAACGGCGTCGCGTGCTTGGAGTCCTCGGCCCAGCCGTACAGGGTGCGGGCGGAGGTGGCGGTGCGGCGGACCGCCCAGTCCAGGCCGCCCTGGCCGTTGATCCACTCCAGCTGCTCGTTGAGGAGGAACAGGGTGGCGAGGGCCGGGGTGTTGTACGTCTGGTTCTTGCGCGAGTTGTCGATCGCCGTGGGGAGACTGAAGAACTCCGGGATGTGGCGTCCGCTCGCGTGGATGCGCTCGGCGCGCTCGATCGCGGCCGGGGAGAACGCGGCGAGCCAGAGGCCGCCGTCCGCCGCGAAGGACTTCTGCGGGGCGAAGTAGTAGACGTCGGTCTCGGCGATGTCGACGGGCAGACCGCCGGCGCCGGACGTGGCGTCCACGAGGACGAGGGAGCCCTCGTCGGCACCCGGTACGCGCTTGATCGGGGCGGCGACACCGGTGGACGTCTCGTTGTGCGTGTACGCGTAGACGTCGACGCCCGCCTCGGCCTCCGGGTCCGGGTGGGTGCCCGGGTCGGAGGAGATGACGGTCGGGTCGGCGAGCCAGGGGGCGAGCTTGGCGGCCTTCGCGAACTTCGAGCTGAACTCACCGAAGGTGAGGTGCTGCGACTTGTTCTCGATCAGGCCGTGCGTCGCGACGTCCCAGAACGCGGTCGAGCCGCCGTTGCCGAGGACGACCTCGTAGCCCTCGGGGAGGGAGAACAGGTCCCGGATGCCCTCGCGCACCTTGCCGACCAGGTTCTTGACCGGGGCCTGGCGGTGGGAGGTACCGAGGAGGGAGCTACCGGTGGCGGCCAGCGCGTCCAGCGCCTCCGTCCGTACCTTGGAGGGGCCCGCGCCGAAGCGTCCGTCGGCGGGCTTGATGTCAGCGGGGATCTGGATGTCAGCCACGGGCGCGAGCCTATCGGCTCCGTGAAACGTGGGTGAAACGTCGTCCGTCGGATGAGACGCGCTCCGCGGGGTGGGGGTGGGTGGGGGTGCGCGTTGTGAGTTCCTCGCCCCCGCCGCCCCTACCCGTCCCATCCCTGGGGGCTGCGCCCCCAGACCCCCCTTGTCGCGCTAGAACGCGCTCGTCCTCAAGGATGAAAGAGGGGCCTACGTCGGTACGACGCCCAGTGCCGGTGTGGGGGTGAACCGGACCGGTAGTTCCACCAGGCCCCGTAGCCATGGGGACGGGCGGCGGGTCAGGGAGGTGGGTGGGATTGCCAGGTCGATGTCCGGGAGGCGGTCCAGGACGACCTCGATGCCGGTGCGGGCGATGACCTCCGCGACCTCCTGCGCCGGGAACGGGCACCGGTGTTCCCCGTGGCCGAAGGAGAAGTGGGCGTTGTTGCCGCCGGTGAGGGCGGAGCCGTCGGTGCGGACCTGGGGGTCGGAGTTGGCGCCCTGGAGGCCGAGGAGGAGCAGGTCGCCCGTACGGATGTGCCGGTCGCCGAGGCGGGTGTCGCGGGACGCCCAGCGGCCCGGCATGGTCTGCACGGGCGCGTCCTCCCACAGCACCTCGTTCATCGCCTCGGCGACACTGCTGCGCCCGCCGAAGAGGGACGCCGCGAACCGTTCGTCCGTGAGCATCAGCCGCAGCGAGTTGCCCATCCAGCCGGCGGTCGGTTCGTTCCCCGCCGCGATCATGATCATCAGGTCGTGGGCGATCTCCTCGTCCGTGAAGCCGTACGGGTTCGCGAGGAGACGTGAGACGACGTCGTCGGCGGGGCGGATCTTGCGGGACGCCAGCAACTGGCCCATCGCCATGACCAGATGACGCTGGCCCGCCGCGCCGGCCCCCTGCCCGTCGACCATGTCGGTCGCCGCGCCGACCAGCCCCGGCGCCTCCTCGTCGGTGAAGCCGAAGAGCCGCGCCATGACCCGTACGGGCAGCCGCATCGCGTACTCCTTGACGAGGTCCGCCTCGCCCCGGGCGCAGATCGCGTCGATCAGCTCGTCCGCGAACTGCTCGGTGTACGCCCGCAGTTCGACCGGATCGGCCTCCTCCAGCGCGCTGCCGATCATCGCGGCCCGCTCACGGTGACGTTCGCCGACCGTGTAGAGGATCGACGGCTGGCCGCGGCCGATCATCGGCAGGTGCGGCCAGTCCGCGGGGATCCTCTCCCACTGGTTCCACAGCTCCGAGTCCCGGCTGAACAGCACCGGATCGCCGGTGACTTGGTGCAGCTCGCGGTAGCCGAGCACCAGCCACGCCGGTACGTCCCCGTCGAGCAGCACCGGTGTCACCGGACCGTGCTCGCGCCGCATCTCCCGGTACAGCCGGTCGGGTTCGGTTCTGAACCGGGGGCCGTTGAGCGGCACATGGGCGCTCACAGGGGCAACTCCTCTTGACGTACGGGCACTTGACCATCGTACGAACCCGGGTCCGGACGCGAACTCCGGTAGCGGTGTTTCGCGTGTTCCACGAGGGCGATCAGTACCCGCTTGCTCGAACTCCGGGTGCGTGCGTCGCAGTTCACCAGCGGTACGTCGGGATCGAGGTCGAGCGCCTCGCGGATGGCCCCCGGGGCGAAGTCGGGGCCGCCGAAGTCGTTGCGGGCCACGACGAAGGGGGTGCCGTGCTGTTCGAGGCGGTCGATGGCGTACCAGGAGTCGTCGAGGCGGCGGGTGTCGACGAGGACGACCGCGCCGAGCGCGCCCGCGAACAGCCGGTCCCAGAGGAACCAGAAGCGTTCCTGGCCCGGCGCGCCGAACAGGTACAGCACGTTGTGCGCGTCGAGCGTGATGCGGCCGAAGTCGAAGGCGACGGTCGTCGCGTTCTTGTCGCGCACCGCGCTGACGTCGTCGAGGGCCTCGCCGGCCCGCGTCATCGTCTCCTCGGTACTGAGCGGACGTATCTCGCTGACCGAACGGACGAGCGTCGTCTTGCCGGCCCCGAAGCCGCCGACGACCACGATCTTCAGCCCGTTGTCGGCGGAGGCGCGGAGGGGCGGCCGTGGGGCGGGATCGCCCGCCGCTGCGGGGTCAGAGGTTGCGGAGTCCAACGAGCACCTGCTCCAGGATGTCGGGGTCGGTGACGGCGGTCCGGCGCGGATGGCGGGCGCTGACGCGGCCCGCGGCGAGCAGGTCGGAGAGCAGGACCCTCGTGATGCCCACCGGCAGCCGCAGCATCGCGGCGACCTCCACCACCGCCATGGGACGCTCGGTGAGCCGCAGGATCGCCGCGTGCTCCGACTGCATCCCCGGCGCCGGATCGCACTCGGCGACGACCAGTGTCACCAGGTCGAACGGACTGTCGGGCGCGGAGCGGCTGCGCCCTCCGGTGAGGGTGTAGAGGCGGTCCGGAGAATCGTCCCTCCCCGGGCGGTTGCCGCTACCGCCCCTACCGTTCCCCGGCTGTCCCGTCGGCTGTCCCGCCGTTCGGTTCATGCCGTACGGGGCTGGTCTGTTCGGGGCTGGGCACGCAGGTGGTCCCCGAGCTGCTCGACGAGTTCGCTCATGTTGTGGCCGACGAGCCCGGCGTCCGCGTCCTCGGCGGTGACCACGGCGAGGTGCGCGCCCTGGCCCGCCTCGACGATGAACAGCACGCCTCCGTAGAACTCCGTCATCGCGGTACGCACCCCTCCGCTGCCGTCCCCGAACTCCACGGACGCGCCGTGCGACAGCGACTGGATCCCGGCGGCGATCGCGGCGAGCTGGTCCGCCTGGTCGACGGACAGCTCCGGCGTACGACACAGCTTCAGGCCGTCCCGGGACAGCACGAGCGCGTGCCGGGCACCCGGGGTGCGCTCCAGCAGGCCCTCGATGAGCCAGGTCAGCTTCTCGTCGGCGGTCGTCGGGCCGGGGCCGAGGCCAGTGCCGGTGCCGGTCATCAGGTGAGGTCGCCTTCCGGGTGGGAGCTGGGGGAGATGGGAGGTGAGGGTGCGGCTTCCGTCGGGGGTGCGGGGGCTTGCATGGGTGCGGGTGCGGGTGTGGTGGTCGCGAGGGTCGATATTTCGCGGGACGGCTCCGGGTTCGTGCTGCCCTGGAGGGCCGCCTGGTCCGGGAGGGCGCCGCGCACGGCCTGCCGGAAACTCCCGAAACGTGCCACCCGCGCGCGCGTGTCCTCGGGATCGGGGTCGGAGTCGGGCGCCGCGAGCGGGACGGACCACCGCGACTCGTCGGCGCGTGCCGCTGCCCGGGCGCGCTCGGCCTCGGCGAAGGTACGGCCCCGGCGCCGCTTCGGCAGCACGGCGGGGGGTGCCTCTGAGGTCTGGTCCTCCGGGTGCACCGGTGCGTGCTCGGGGGACTCGTGGGTGGGTACGGGGTCGGGGTCCAGGTCACTGACGGCAGCGCGGGCGGCGGCGTACGACTGGTCCGCGCGGGACTGCTCCGCGTAGGACTGGTCTCCGTACGACGGGTCTCCTCCGTACGGTTGATCTCCTCCGTACGACGGGTCTGCTCCGTGCGACTGGTCTCCGTGCGGCTGCTCCGCGTACGGCTCCGGCGCGGAAGGTCCGTCCGTGTACGACCTCTCCGGGTACGAACCCTCCGTGGAGGACGTCTCCGGGTACGAGCCCTCCGTGGACGACGCCTCCAGGTACGAGCCCTCCGCGTACAACGCCTCCGCGGACGAGCCCTCCGCGTACGACGTCTCCGGGTACGGCCATTCCGGGTGGGCCTCTTCGGCGTACGACACCCGTGGATGCTGTTCCCGCTCCGCCTCGTCCTGCTCCTTGGAACGTGCCTCCCAGGGTTCACCGGGCGTCGGCACCGGGGCGGCGGGTGACTCCGGCGCCGGTGCCGGTGGCTGTGTCGCGCGTGTCGGCGGTGCCGGCATCGGCAGTGGCTCCGCGGTCACCGCGCCCCCGGCCAGGATGTCCTGCGGGATGAGCACCAGGACGCCGGTGCCGCCGCGTGCCGAGGGGCGGAAGGAGACCTTGAGGCCGTATTTGCGGGCCAGTCGGCCGACGACGGAGAGGCCGAGGCGGGTGCCGGTGAGGCCGCCGAGGCCTATGGCGTCGGCGTTCCTGCCTTTCCTCGCGTTGCTCGTGCCGCGCTCCCCGGGGCCGCCGGAGTCGCTGGGCTCCCCCCGCTGCCCGCGCTCCCCGTCCTCGCCGGAGACGGCCCGTTCGGCGCGGCGCAGCTGTACCTCGCTCATGACCAGGCCGCTGTCCTCGACGGACACGATGACCCCGGCGGGGACCTCCTCCACGTACACGTGGACCTCGGCGGTCGGCGGCGAGAAGTTCGCGGCGTTGTCGAGGAGTTCGGCGAGCGCGTGCATGACACCCTCGGCGGCGTGTCCGGCGACGGCGGCGGCGCTGGCGGAGTGCACGCGCACGCGCTGGTACCCGCTGATGCGGCCCATGGCGCCGCGCAGGATCGACTCCATGACGATCGGGCGGGCCCAGCGGCGGCCCGAGCGGGCGCCCGAGAGGACGGCGATCGAGTCGGCGAGACGGCCCGCCTGCGCGGTGCGGTGGTCGAGGTGGAGGAGGTCGGCGACGACGTCGTCGTCCGAGTGACGGTCCTCCATGGCGCGCAGGTCGGCGAGCGTGCCGGTGGCCAGCGCCTGCATACGGCCGGCCGCGTTGGCGGTGGCCGCGAGGGCCGCCGCGCGCTCCTGGTTGGCCCGGCGCAGCTCCTCGGCCAGGCGGGCGTTGTCCTCGGTGAGCAGGGTGATCTCGTACGCCTTCTCCTGCCGGAGGCGGGTGACCTCCTGGGTGGAGGCCTCGGTGAGGCGGGCGCGTTCGCGGGCGAGATCGGCGGACACGCGCGCGCGTTCCCGTTCCAGGTCGGCGGTGAGGCCGGCCCGTACCTGGTTCAGCTCCTCGGTGAGACGGGACCGGTCGTGCAGCAGGCGGCCGGCGTCGTCGATGACGCCCGCGAGCTGTTCGCGCAGCAGCCGGGCGGAGTGGATGCCACGGGCGGCCACGGCGACGGCCGCGCACAGCAGCAGCGCGGCGCCGGCCCCGCCGAGGGCGAGGGGTACGCGCGCCTCGTCCGGCGCCCGGGCGACCGCGCCGGCCACCGCGAGCGCGGCGAGCGCGGCGGTGAGCAGCGGAGCGGGCAGGAGGGCGCGGTAGGCGGGGCGTTCGCCGGGCTGGCGGGGCGCGGTCATCAAACGGTCCTCGGTCGGTTCCTAGGGTGGGTCCCCGGTCTGTTCCTGGGTCTGTTCCTCGGTCGGTTCCGTGCTGCTGTCATGTGCCATGGGCCATGGCACATGGCTCGTGGGCCTTGAGCTGTGGTTCGTGGTCCGTGGGGGTTCTGTGGGGTGCCTGTGCGATCAGTTCGATCGTTTTGTGAGCGAGAAGTGACTGATGGTGTTCAACTCGCCGTCACTATAGGGGAGTTAGTGATCGAATTTGCGGTGTTCCGGTTCGGTTCCCACAAACTGTGCACGTTTCCCTGGCCGTCCGGACGGTCACTGTCAGTGGTGGGATGCATGCTGGGGTCATGACGGATCTTCGGCCGCTGGAGGCGGAACTGCGCGGGGCCGTCCGGGGCGAGGTCGGTTTCGACACCACGTCCCGGGCGCTGGCCACCATGGACGCGTCGAACTACCGGCGCGTCCCGCTGGGCGTGGTCGCCCCGCACGACGCGGACGACGTGGCGGCGGCGCTGGCCGTCTGCCGGGCGCACGGAGTGCCGGTCGTCGCGCGCGGCGGGGGCACGTCGATCGCGGGCCAGGCGACGGGGACGGGTGTCGTCCTGGACTTCACGCGGCACATGAACCAACTCCTCTCCCTCAACCACGAGGAACGGACGGCGGTGGTTCAGCCTGGTCTGGTCCTGGACCGACTCCAGGAGGCCGCCGCCCCGCACGGTCTGCGCTTCGGCCCCGACCCGTCGACCCACGGCCGCTGCACGCTCGGCGGCATGATCGGCAACAACTCCTGCGGCGCGCACTCGGTCGCCTGGGGCACGACCGCGGACAGCGTGCGCGAGCTGACGGTGATCCGCGCGCGGGGCGACCGGCTCCGCCTGGGCCGGGACTGGGCGGGCGCCCCGGAGGGACTGCGGCAGCTGGCGGAGGGCGAGTTGGCCCGCCTGCGCACGGGCTTCCCGGACCTCCCGCGCCGCATCTCCGGGTACGCGCTGGACGCCCTCCTCCCCGAGAAGGGCGCGGACGTCGCCCGCTCGTTCTGCGGCTCGGAAGGCACCCTGGGCATCGTCACGGAGGCGGTCGTACGCCTGGTCGAGGCCCCCCGCGCGCGTGCGCTGGCCGTGCTGGCGTACGCCGACGAGAGCGCGGCGGCGGAAGCGGCGGCGGGCCTGCTGTCGTACGGCCCGCTGACGGTCGAGGGCATGGCCGCCGACCTGGTCCGCACCGCCACGGACCTCCCCCGGGGCGGCGCCTGGCTGTTCGTGGAGACGGGCGGCGCGGACCCGGCGGAGGCACGCGCGCGTGCGGAGGCGATCGTGCGCGCGGCGGACGTCATGGACTCCCTCGTCATGTCCGACCCGGCCGGCCAACGCGCCCTGTGGCGCATCCGCGAGGACGCGAGCGGCACGGCCACGCGGATGCCGGACGGCACGGAGGCCTGGCCCGGCTGGGAGGACTGCGCGGTACCGCCGCCCCGACTGGGCGCGTACCTGCGGGACTTCAGGAGCCTCCTCCGGCACCACGGCCTCCGAGGCACGCCGTACGGCCACTTCGGCGACGGCTGCATCCACGTACGCATCGACTTCGACCTGCTGACGGCGCCTGGCGTGGCCCGCTTCCGCCGCTTCTCGGAGGAACTGGCGGAGCTGGTGGTGGCACACGGAGGCTCCCTCTCGGGCGAACACGGCGACGGCCAGGCCCGCGCGGAACTGCTCCCCAAGATGTACGCCCCCGAGGTGATCGCCCTCTTCGAGCGCACGAAGGCCCTCTGGGACCCGGACGACCTCCTGAATCCCGGCATGCTGGTCCGCCCCGCCCGCCTGGACGAGAACCTCCGCTTCGCGGTCCTCCCGCGCGAGCCGGTGGACGTGGCCTTCGGATACCCGGCGGACGGCGGGAGCTTCTCGGCGGCGGTGAGCAGGTGTGTGGGGGTGGCCAAGTGCCGTACGCCTGTAATTGGTACCGGAGGCTCGGACGTGATGTGCCCGTCCTTCCGCGTGACGGGCGAGGAGGAGCACTCCACGCGCGGGCGGGCTCGGCTGCTGCACGAGATGCTCGCGGGCGAGGTGATCACCGACGGCTGGCGGTCGGAGGAGGTCCGCGACGCACTGGACCTGTGCCTCTCCTGCAAGGGCTGCCGCTCGGACTGCCCGGTCGAGGTCGACATGGCCACGTACAAGGCGGAGTTCCTCCACCACCACTGGTCCGGCCGACTGCGCCCGGCGGCGCACTACGCGATGGGCTGGCTGCCGGTGTGGCTGGGAGCGGTCGCGCGTACGCGCACGGCGCGGCTGGTCAACTCCCTGACTTCGGTGGGGGTGTTGGCGGCGCTGGCGAAGCGGCTGGGGGGAATCGCGCCCGAGCGGGAGATTCCGGTGGTGGCGGGGGAGACGTTCAGCAGGTGGTGGGGGAGGCGGCGGCGGAAGGCCGGACGTGACCGTGGGGGACGGGGGCCCGTGGTCGTGCTCTGGCCCGACACCTTCACGGAGCACTTGACGCCGTCGGTGGGGCAGGCGGCCGTACGGGTCCTGGAGGCGGCGGGCCTGGAGGTGCGGCTGCCCCGGCCCGCTCGCGCTCGGGTCTGCTGCGGCCTGACGTACGTCTCGACGGGCCAACTGGACCGGGCCCGCAAGGTATTGCGCCGCACGCTCGACATCATGGAACCGGTACTGGAGACAGGAACCCCGGTGATGGTCCTGGAACCGAGCTGCGCGGCGGCCCTCCGTACGGACCTGCCGGAGTTGCTCCCCGACGACCCACGCGCGCGACGCCTCGCGGACACGGTCCGCACCTTCGCGGAAACCCTGGAACACCACGCCCCCGACTGGACCCCGCCCCGCCTGGACCGCCCGGCAACGGGCCAGACGCACTGCCATCAGCACGCGGTACTGGGGGATGCAGCCGACCGCCGTCTGCGCGAGGCAGCGGGCCTGACGGGCGAACTGACGGGCGGTTGCTGCGGGTTGGCGGGCAACTTCGGCTTCGAGGAGGGCCACTACGAGGTGTCGGTGGCCTGCGCGGGGGAGCGGTTGCTACCGGCGGTACGGGAGGCGGGGGAAGGGGCGGTGGTACTGGCGGACGGGTTCTCGTGCCGGACGCAGCTTCAGCAGCTGGCGGGGGTGCGGGGGCGGCATTTGGCGGAGGTGCTGGCGGAGGGGTTGGAGGGGGACGGGACACGAGCGGGGAAGGGATGAGCATCCTGCTAATAAGGCCGCACCTTAAGGGCGTGCGTGGTCTTGATCGTTGATGTGACCGGGAGCCTGGCGATGTTGGCATTGCTGGCGAAGGACTGCCGTGACGGGTGATGGTGTCGGCGTCACCGATGGCTCATTCCTCAATTCTACCTCTGAACAGAATCGTTGATCGCATGATGTCTTATGCGAACGGACATGATGCGCACACGATGAAAGCTGGAGCGTCGTCCTCCGGGGTATGGGCGTATCCGGCGAACGTGTGGCATCAAGGGGGTATTTGGCATGGGGGTTTCCAATCCCATGGATAGCATCATTGACGCGTACTTCGAGCCCACCCTGCGCAAGCTCAGGCTGACCGTCCAGCAGATCAAGGCGCAGTCGCTCGCTCAACTGCAGACGTCGCTGGAGACGGTCAACACGGCGATCCAGCATGCGGATTCGTTCCCTGTGGCGAGGATGGAACTGGTCGCGAACGCTGGCAGGATCGTGAGTGTCCTCGCGGACAAGTCTGCCAATACGCACATGGAGATGGGAATCCTCCCCACGTTGCTGGAGCGGAAGAACCTGATCCTGGAACGGATCAACTCGCTGCGACCGGCTGAGCAGATCAAGGACTTCCGTCAGGAGGTCAACGCGAGCGTCACAGACCCCGAGACCCGCGGACACCTGCTGAAGGTGCTCGACGAGCACGCTGCCATGGAGAAGGAGCGCTCCGAGCGGATCGATCGGGAACGAGCCGAGGCCACCGCGGGGCTGGCGACCGAAGCCACGAATATGACGACAGCAGTTGCGTTCACTGAATTGAAGCACCGCACAGACTCTCTGGAGAAGCTGGCCGACAAGCTCGACAGTGAGCAGGTGACGAAGTTCGACGTCGTGACGATCACTTTCACCATCCTCGCCGCCGTCGGCGGGATGACTGGGGCAGTGGTCACGCTCATTAGGTGGGTGACCGGCTGAGCACCGCGGATGGGTCCGGTACCACGCGGCGAGCAAAGCTATTGACCGCGACGGTCGGTCCGTTTGGCACCAACCAGTTCAAGAACCGCTTGAGCGCAGCCCCATGGAAGAGTCACCCCGGCGCCACCGTGCTCGTAATTGTGGATAACAGGCACACCATCCTCGCGGCGATTCGACTCGACACACACCGCAGTCCGCGTCGGTCGCGCACCCACCCGGTGTTCGGTGATCCGGGCGTTCGCCGACGGGGGTTCGATCGCGGTACCGCCCACTTCGACCGTGCCGCCGTGCGGGTAGAACCACACGAGGTCGGGCGACATCCCGGTGTCCATCCGAGAAGAACTCCGTGACGCAGGGGTTCTCCACCACGACGTGTTGCCCGCGGATCGGACGGAGGGAGCGCGAGTCAGAGCAGGGTGACGACCGTGAGTGCGTCGGTTCCGGACAGTTGGACCATCGCGCGCAGGACGATGCCGAGGCGGCGGTCGTCCAGTTCCAGGACCAGGGACAGACTGGTCTGGTGGGGGCCCGCGAGTGACAGGATCATGTGTGCGAACGCGCGTTCCTCGTCGGTGAGATGGATGGTGCAGAGGCGTTGCGCGAAGCGTTCCCAGCCGCAGCCCACCGTGTCGTCGTGGGCCTTCACGACGAGCGCCGTACGGACCGTGTCGCGTGCCAGAAGGACTCCCTCCTCGACAAGCGCCCGCACGGCCACCCGATCCCGCAGGTTGGTCGCCGACCTCAGCAGCAACTCCCCGAGTGGAGGCGCGCCCTCCGCGAATTCGGATGAATCGGTCTCAGTACGTGTCGTCACCTGGATGCCTCCATGGGAAGTCGAGCGTCGCCATGGCCGAGTGCGGCGGCGAGCAGCAAGGGGTCGGTGAGTTGGCCGGAACCGTCCGGCCGCTCCAGCCACGTCCTGCCCTCAACCGCATGCAGGACTGGCGGGCAGTCGAGCACCCAGTCGGCCGGGTGCACGGTGATGATCCGGATGCTGTCCAACTCGTCGCCGACGGACGGCGGCAGTAGCCACCATCCGAGATCCACTTCCGGGTCGGCGAGGACCGGCCCCAGCCGCTGCCAGCCGATTCGCCGCATCGCGCGTACCGACTGGAGGAGCGGGGCCTGAGCGATCCGCCAGTGGACGCCCGACCGGATGGGGGCCAACTCCTCGTCGGCCCAGCGGCGGCATACGTCCGAGGGCTGGGTGGTGCAGGTCAGGAGCCAGTCCTGACCTGCCTGCCTGGTGGAGAGGGTGGGCTTTGCGGCCATGACCAGGACCGTAGGGAACCCGCTTGCGGGTGTGCTCCCCGATTACGCGCAATTGCGAATCCCCGTGCCGAGCGTGCGGATGATTGCTTACGGGAGGCCCAGGGAAGCCCTCGCCCGGCCGATCAGGTGGCGGGCCGACGGACCGTACTCCGCGGACTCGTCGAGCCAGTCCCAGGCTCGCTCGTACAGCTTGATGTCCTCTTCGCCGGTGAGCCACAGCTCTTCGCTGATCGTCTCGACGACGACCAACCGCCGGTCGTAGATCCAGAAGGCGTGCGGTGCCGTGCGACGCAGCTGCGCACCGAACGGGAGGATGCCCAGCTCGATCCGGCGCTGACCGACGAGGTTGTACAACCGGTCGAGCTGCTCGGCCATCACATCCGCCGAGCACGCGCGGTGGTAGAGGGCGGCCTCACAGAGGAGGAACCTGAATGTCTTCTCCGGGTCGTACAGCGCCTCCTGGCGGCGCATACGGGTCTCGACGGCGGCCTCGGTCGTCGGTGGGATGCCGCGGAACTCGGCGCTGAAGTCAAAAATGGCGCGCGCGTACTCGGGGGTCTGGAACAGCCCCGGGATCCGTGACACTTCAAGACCCCGGATCATCGTCGTCGTGTCGGTCTGTCGGACGGCGATTTCCTGGCGTCCTCGGTGCCCGCCGGCCAACTGACCCCGCCAGGACCTGTGGCGCTGCTTCGTCTCCAGACCGGCGAGCAGGCCGTGAAGCTCAGCCTCGAGGTCCGGTCGGCCGGTGGCCCGTGCCCAGCCGGTGAGGTCCTCGAGGGTCGGCGTCTGCTTGCCGTTCTGGATGCGGGAGACCTTCGAGGGCGGCCAACCGAGCTTGGCGGCAAGCCCTTTGCCTTCCAGGCCAGCCTCGACGCGCAGTTCGCGCAGTCGCCCGCCGAGGGCCTCCCTGGCGGTCTGGTAGTCCGTGCTCACCCGGTGGAACGTACCCGTACCCGCCTGACGAACTCTTCGGTACGGACAGCGTGGTGCCAGGCCGCGTCCCGGGCCTGGCAGGCGGCGAGGACCTCGGCCGGGTCCTCGGTGACGTACACGCCCAGTGTGGTGTCTTCGTCGTCGAAGGCGAAGCGGGCGAGGACCTTGGAGTCGAACAGCCAGAAGTCGTGGTCAGGCAGCCGCAGTTCCTTGGCCCGGGCGCGGGTGAGGTTGCGGATGTCCTCGCCCGCCGCGACGTTGCCGAGGCCTGTCGCCAGCAGGAAACGCTGGCCTTCGGTCGGCGGGTCGTCGACGAGCCGGACACGCTCGAACCGCTTGCCCGCCTCGGTCTGGGCGCGCACGTTCGTATGCCACGGGCTGTCGGGATTGAAGCCGAAGGACTTTCCGCGCTGGAACTCCGACCAGTTGGGGCTGCTGCGGTCCGAGGCGTAGCCGGTCCTGGTCTCCAGCCGCCATGCGCTGTGCCTGAACTCGCGGAACAGGTGGGAGATCGAGCAGAACGGCTGCAACTCGGGGGCCTTGCTCCTGGGCGCGTAGCGAGTCAGCAGGCTGCGCGGGACCCGGACGAACTCCTCGGACTCCTTGATGTCACGGAGCTGAGCGACGTGCCCCGGGTCGGTCTCTCGCTCCCCCTGGACGAGGATCTCGTCCGTGCCCTCGATCTCGTAGAGCGTGGGGCAGTCGCCGTCCTCGCTGGTCGTTCCGATGAGCCTGAGCGTCATGTGGCCCTCCGTCTTTGCTGGTTGAAGGTCCAGGATGCGTGGGGGTGGCGGGCCGGTGCTCGCGGATTGCGCGGGATTGCTCCCAGGATTGGGAGTACGCCCGATTGTGCGCAAGCGAAGGTTCCGTGCCACACGCGGATTGCTGCGCGAGCAGGGAGGGGGCCGGACACTCGCGGCTCCCTCCCTTCACCTCACCTCCCGCTCAGTTCAGCCGGTTCAAGCGCTGCCCCCGGCTCTCGGCCACTCGCAGCGCATCCCGGAGGGCTTCTGACAACCGCTCGGCGAGGAAGCGGAGTTCGCCGCGTGGAGTGCCCGGGAGCAGTTCACGGGCGTGGGCGAGGAGTTCGGCGCCCATGCCGAGCTGGACGGACTCCGTCGCGTCGGCCAGACGGGACACGGGCCCGCCGTGCTCGTCGGTGATCAGGTAACAGGGCTTGCCCTCCTGGCCGGTCCAGGGCAACAGGCGGGGGCCGTACTGCGACTCGGGTTCCACCTCCATCAGGCGACCTCCACCCCGTGGATCCAGTACGGGCCGGGCATGTCCAACCTGAGGGTGGCCATCGCCAACTCCCTTCGCCGCTGACGCTGTTCATGGGCGGTGAGGTACGGACGTACGGACCTGGTGGCGGTGCCGTCGAGCGGGGTGTCCGCGTCCAGGCCGTACGGGCTGCGGTGGGCGGGGAGTGGAGTTCGGCTCGGGGGCGGCGCGGGGGGTGTGAGGAGGACGGGCGGGGGTGTGCGGTGGTGTGTGCCGCGTGGGGTGAGCAGGAGGCCCACCCACGTGATGAGGCGGCCGATAGGGTCGCTCATGTCACCAGCTCCTGTCTGGGTTCAGCTGGTGGCCGTGCCCCCGGACGGTTGCTCCCGTTGCGGGGGTCTTCACGGCCTGTATTCGCGGTCTACCGGAGTCTACTGCGGTCGCGCGGTCTACCGCGGCGTTTTAGCGTCGACCGCATGACCTCCGAGCTTGACCGAACCCGACCCGTCTGGCGCCAGGTCGCCGCGATCATCACGGCTCGTATCGCCGATGGTGATTACCCGGTGGGTACTCGTGTGCCCTCCGTCGTCGAACTGTCTGCCGAGTTCGGCATCGCGAGTTCCACCGCTCAGAAAGCGCTGGCCCACCTCAAGTCGGAGGGGCTGATCCGCGCCGAGGTCGGCCTCGGCTCCTTCGTCGCCGAGCGCTCCGAGGGATGATCGGTCGGCTGCCCCTCGACGAACAACTCGGCGCCCTGCGCGAGGTGTTGTCCCGCAACGAGGTGCTGGTGGAGATCCTGGCTCGTGCCGCGACGCTGGATCTGTCCCGGTGGTACCTGACCGCCGGCTGTCTGTTCCAGACCGTGTGGAACGTCGTCACGGACAGGCCGCCGACCCACGGGATCAAGGACTACGACATCTTCTACTTCGACGACGGTGATCTGTCGTGGGAGGCGGAGGACAGGGCGATCCAAGCCGGGCGGGAGGTCTTCGCCGACCTGCCCGCCGAGGTCGAGATCCGCAACGAGGCCCGGGTGCACCTCTGGTACGAGGAGAAGTTCGGTGTGCCGTGCCCGCCGTACGCGTCCACCGAGGCGGCGATCGACAGCTTCGCGGCGACGACGTGCTGTCTTGGCGTACGTCTGGAACGGGATGGGCGGTGGCGTGTGTACGCGCCGCACGGACTGTCGGATGTCTTCAACCTCGTCGTCCGGCCCAACCCGGTGCTTGCTCCTCGGAGTGTCTATGAGGCGAAGGCGGCACGGTGGCGGGAGCAGTGGCCCGAGCTGACCGTGCTGGACCGGCCCAGGTCGGGTGGGTCGCGGGGCGGTACGGAGTTGATCTCCTAGGGTGGTGGGCCTCGCCTGATCAAGGAGCCCTGCTCGTGTCACTCCGTATTCGGTCCATCAGCCGTGCCGAGCATCTGGCCTTTGTTGCGGGTCGGCCCTCCGCCAGTCATATGCAGGTGCCCTCCTGGGGTGATGTGAAGCCCGACTGGCGGGCGGAGAGCCTGGGTTGGTTCGACGATGGGGACGGTGGGCGGCTCGTGGGGGCGGGGCTGGTGCTGTACCGGCCGTTGCCCAAGCTCAAGCGGTACCTCGCCTATCTGCCCGAGGGGCCGTTGATCGACTGGGCGGCGCCGGATCTTGAGCGGTGGCTGGCGCCGATGGCCGCGTATCTGAAGGGCCAGGGTGCCTTCTCCGTCAAGATGGGGCCGCCCGTCGTCGTACGCCGGTGGACGGCCGACGCGGTGAAGGCGGCGATCGCCGATCCCGCGGCGCGGCGACTGCGCGACGCCGAGGCCACCTCGTACGAACCGCACGCCTTCGACGTTGCCGACCGGCTGCGACGGTTGGGCTGGCAGCAGAGCGAACCGGGTGGAGAGGATGGTGGGTTCGCTGCCGGGCAGCCTCGGTACGTTTTCCAAGTGCCGTTCGCCGGGCGGTCGTTGGAGGAGGTTCACCGCGGGCTCAACCAGCAGTGGCGGCGCAACATCAAGAAGGCCGAGAAGGCGGGCGTGCAGGTGGTCCGGGGGTCTTATGAGGATCTGCCTGCCTTTTACTCCCTCTACACCGAGACGGCCGAGCGTGATCGGTTCATTCCGCGTCCGCTGCCCTATTTCCAGCGCATGTGGAGCGCGCTGACCGCCGAACACCCCGACCGTATGCGCCTCTACCTCGCCCAGCACGAGGGTGAGGTGCTCGCCGCGGCCACGATGCTCACCGTCGGCGAGCACGTCTGGTACTCGTACGGGGCCTCTACGAGCCGTCGGCGCGAGGTCCAGCCCAACAACGCCATGCAGTGGCGCATGATGGCCGACGCCCATGAGCTGGGCGCCGCCGTGTACGACCTGCGCGGCATTACGGACACCCTGGAGGATTCCAACCACCTGCTTGGCCTGCTGCGTTTCAAGGTCGGTACGGGTGGGGAGGCCGCCGAGTATCTGGGGGAGTGGGATCTGCCCCTCAACCGGCTGCTTCACAAGGCGCTGGATATGTACATGTCCCGCCGCTGACCGCAGAGTGAGGGGCGCCGGAGCACAGGCCGGGGCGCGTCGGGTGTACACGGGTTCGTATGCTCTTCCTGGTCCATTACTCTGGACGGTAAAGTGCACCGTATTGTACGGAGATCGCGCGTAAATCCTGGGAAGGCCCTGTGAAGATGCCCAGCGCTGAGCGTCTGCCCTCGTGGGCCGCCGTGGTCGGACCGGTTGCGTCCGGTTCGACTCTGCCTTCTGTCAATCTGCCCGCTGTCGTCGTGCCCACCACCCCTGGGGGATCTCGGGGGCGGCATCGGGGGGCGCGTAAGGGGTGGGGGACCCTCGGGGCTGTCGGGCTTGTGCTGTCCGGGGGGATATCCGTGCAGTTCGGCGGGGCGCTGGCCGTCACTCTGCTGCCCCGGGCGGGGGCCTTCGGCATCGTGACGCTGCGGCTGCTGGCCGCCGCCCTGATCATGATGCTGGTCTGCCGGCCCAAGGTGCGCGGGTACTCGCGGGGCGACTGGGGAGTGGTCCTGCTGTTCGGGCTCACCATGGCCGCCATGAACGGGCTGTTCTACCAGGCCATCGGGCGGATTCCGCTCGGGCCCGCCGTCACCTTGGAGGTGCTCGGGCCACTAGTGCTGTCCGTCATCGCCTCCAGGCGTGCCCTCAATCTCGCCTGGGCCGGGCTCGCCCTCGCCGGTGTGTTCCTGCTCGGCGGAGGCGGCTTCGACACCCTTGATCCCGTAGGGGTCGCCTACGCCCTTGGCGCCGGTGCCATGTGGGCGGCGTACATCATCCTTAGCTCCCGTACGGGACGACGGTTCCCGCAGGCCGACGGGCTGGCGCTCGCCATGGTCGTCGCCGCGGTGGCGTTTCTGCCCCTGGGCGTCGTCGAGTCGGGCGGGAAACTGCTCGACCCGACCACCGTGGCCCTGGGTGCGGCGGTGGGCGTGCTGTCGTCCGTACTGCCGTACACCCTCGAACTTCTTGCCCTGCGGCGCCTGCCCTCCTCCACCTTCGCGGTCATGATGAGCCTGGAGCCCGCCGTGGCCGCGCTCGCCGGTTTCCTGATCCTGCACCAGACCCTCTCCGCCCCCGAGGCCCTCGCCATCTCCCTGGTCATCGTGGCGAGCATGGGGGCGGTGCGGACACAGGTGCGTCGGAAGCAGGTCCCGGTCGTGGTGGGCGGGGAGTCTGCTGAATCGTCCCAAGTTCCCAAGAGGCCACTGGAGTTGGAGGCCTAAGGAGCGCTGGGCAGAGTCACCTCATGCGGTCGGTTCGCGGTGCCGGCACCGCGAACAGGTGGAGTTGCAGGGCCAGCGTGGCGTAGTAGCCGACGAGGGTGGAGAGTTCGAAGAGGGTGCGTTCGCCGAGGGTGGTGCGGGCCTGCTCGTACTGCTCGTCGGTCAGTGTGCCGCCGTCGCGGATCAGGGTTCGGGTGAGTTCCCAGGCCGCGTGCTCCACTGGGTCCGTCAGACGCGGGTCACCGCCCTCGCGCAGGGCCCGTAGTTCGGGTTCTGTCAGGCCGACGGCCGCGCCTACCCGTTCGTGGGCGTACCGCTCGAAGGCGCTGTCCCAGGACGCGGCCACCACCAGGATCGCGATCTCCCTTGTACGAGGGCAGAGTTGGGAGGCGTACCGGATCGCGGCGCCCAGGTCCTGGAGGGCCCTGCCCAGGGCCGGGCTCAGCAGCATCGCGTTGAACGGGCCGTGCAGGCGTCCCTCCGGGTCGGTGAGGGCGAAGCGCTGAGGGCCCTTCGCGCGGGGTCCGCCGGTGATCGTCTCGTACAACTCGCGTTGCGAGACAGTCAGTTCTGAGAGTGGGAAGGGGGACAGGCGCGGGCTCCTCATCGGGATCGGATCTCCTCGGCCAGTGAGGTCAGGTCCTCGTCCGTTGCCAGGCGGTTCTCCGTGCTCATCAACTCGCGTGCCCTGCCGAGGAGTTCATTCACCTGGGTGGGGGTGAGGTCGTCGATGCCCAGGGTCGTCAGGCGGTCGGTCAGGGTGTAGGGGCCGCTGTCCGGGGTGAAGGGGATCTCGCGTTCGTTGCCGACCAGGGTGGGTTCCAGGCAGTTGTGCAGGAGGGGGTCGATCTCCGTCTCCTGGGTGATGAGGTCCATGCCGCCCCAGCAGAAGGCGTGCGTGCCGGTCACCGGGTGATTCCAGGCCGTCCGGTAGCCCGTCAACTCCTGCGCTGTGCAGGCCAGTTGGGTCAGACGCTCGGTCCGGATTCCGGTGTGTACGCCGTACAGCGCCTCGAAAGCCAGCGCGGTGGCGGCCAGGTCGGCGTTGCCGGGGCCGCCGCAGTAGCCGTTGACCGACAGTTCGACGGCGGTGGCGCCTGCCTTGACGGCGGCCACCGCGCAACCGACCGCCAGGCCGAAGGTGTTGTGCGGATGCAGGCCGACCTCGACGTCCGGGGCCAGTTCGCGCGTACGGCGGACCAGATGGCCGTACGCCTCCGGGCTCAGCGCGCCCGGGCCGTCGAACAGGGTCAGTTCGGTGGCCCCGGCCGCGGCGAGCGCGGTGACCGACTCCGTGTGGCTCTCCTCGGTGGCGTACGAGACCATCAGCAGCGGGACGATCACGTCCAGGCCGGCGGCTCGTGCGTGCTGGATGAGGCCAACTGACTTGTCCAGTACGGCCGTTCGGTCGCGCGGTGTTTGCGGGTGCCGCCACTCCTCGCCCCGCCAGGCGGCGGCGTAGATCGCCGGTTGGTAGATCAGGGACGTCTCGCCGAAGCCCTGCACCCAGACCTGTACGGCGTCGTAACCGGCCGCCGCCGCACGGTCGATGTCCTCCGGCGAGCGCATCAGCGGGCAGACGAGCCGGCAGTCCGGATTCTCGCCCTTCGCCAGGCCCACCTCGGCCTTCAGCGCGTCGTCGTCCCGTCCGGCCAGTCCGGCGGTGACGACCTCCGGGACCCCGGTGCCCACCAACTGCCTTAGGAACTCCGCCTTTTCGGCCGCAGAGGCCGTGACGCCCGGCAGGGTCTCCATCGAGCGCAGGGTGGCGTCCCGCAGCCGTACGGACGTGGGCAGTGAACCGACCACGTCCGTACGGCGGTTGAGCGGGCTCACCGACCAGCGGCCGGGCTCGTACGCACCCGGCGCCCGGCGCGCGCCCAGCTCGGCGCGGAAGCGGGCGACCTCCTCGGGGGTGAACACGGGCGGCTTCTGCATCAGCGTCCTCCGGAAACGGGACTGGTTCTCACTGTCCAACCAACTCTCCAACCAACTCTCCATCCAACGCTCTATCCAACTCCCCATCCAGCCCTCTGTCGACACCCTTGGCAATAGTCCTGCCTGTCACCGCTCACAGGTGCCTCGATGTTTACTTTCTGTCGACACTTGGCTAAGACTGTCGGCAGGTTCCGAGGTCGACCCGGGGAGACTCCTGTGATCCAAGACGCGTCAGACGCCCGCCCCGACAGGCCGGGGGGAGCGCCGCCGGGGCGGCTCGCCGGGAAGGTCGCCGTCGTCAGCGGTGCCGGCAGTGTGGGGCCTGGCTGGGGCAACGGCCGTGCGACCGCCGTGATCTTCGCCCGTGAGGGCGCGACCGTGTACCTGACCGACCGGGACAAGGAAGCGCTGGACGTCACCGCGCAGCAGATCCGCGAGGAGGGCGGCACCGTCCGTACCCACCTGCTGGACGTCACCGAACCGGCCGCCGTCCAGGCCTGCTTCGAGGAGGTCGAACGCCTCGCGGGCCGTATCGACATCCTCGTCAACAACGTCGGCGGGTCACGGGCCGGTGGTGCGGTCGAGCTGAGCCTGGAGGGCTGGGACGGTCAGCTGCGCACCAACCTCACCAGCGCCTTTCTCGCCTGCAAGTACGTCATCCCGGTGATGCGGCGCGGCGGCGGGGGTGCCATCGTCAACACCGCCTCCTGCTCCGGGCTGCGCTGGACCGGTGCCGCGCAGGTCGGGTACGCGTCGGCCAAGGCCGCGGTCATCCAGCTGTCCCGGGTCACCGCCGTGCAGTACGGGCCGGAGGGCATCCGCGTGAACACCGTCGTCCCGGGGCAGTTGCACACCCCGATGGTCGAGGCGCGTCTCGCCGGGCAGCGCGCGGGCGGGGACGTGGAGAAGCTGCTCGCCCAGCGGCAGGCCCGGATCCCGCTCGGCTTCATGGGCGACGGCCGCGACACGGCGTACGCGGCACTGTTCCTGGCGTCCGACGAGGCGCGGTTCGTCACCGGCACGGAGATCGTGGTCGACGGTGGAATGACGGCCCGCTGTGACTGAGCCCACCGTCCAACCGGCGCCTGCCGTACCGCCCGTGTCCACAGTTCAGCAGCTGTCGGCACTTCAGCACGTGCCCGCCGCCCAGGCCGCCGTGCCGTCCGCCGCGCACCCCGACACCCCGGCGCCCTCTCCCGGCTGTCCGCCCCCGCACCCCGCCCCGCGCACCCCCGACCTCCGTCTCCCGCCCGACAGTTGCGATGCCCACTGCCACATCTTCGGGCCCGCCGACGTCTTCCCGTACGCACCCGAGCGCACCTTCACGCCGTACGACGCCCCCAAGGAGCAACTGCACGCCCTGCACCGGCACTTGGGGCTCACCCGGGCCGTGGTCGTGCAGTCCTCCTGTCATGGGTACGACCACCGGGTGCTGTTGGACGCCCTGGCCGCCGGGGCGGGGCGGCTGCGCGGGGTGGCCCTGGTCGGTGAGCGGACGAGCCGTGCCGAGGTCGAGGAGCTGCACCGGGCCGGCGTACGGGCCTTCCGGCTCAACTTCCTTCCCCATCTGCGGACTCCGCCGACCCGGGCCGAGATCGACGCGATCCTCGAACGTGTCGAGGGGCTCGGCTGGGCGGCCCAACTCCATGTGCGGGGCGAGGAGATCGCCGTACTGGAGAGCCTCGTACGGACCCTGCCGGGACGTGTGGTCGTCGATCACATCGGCCGGGTCGACCTCGCCGCCGGACGTGACGGACCGGCGCTGCGCAGTCTGCGCGCGCTCCTCGACACCGGGCAGGTGTGGGTCAAGGTCAGTGGTGTCGACCGGGTCTCGCGGCAGGGGCCGCCGTACGCCGACGCCGTCGACCTCGCAGCGTCCCTGGTCGCCCACGCGCCCGAGCGGGTGGTGTGGGGGACCGACTATCCGCACGTCAACATCGTCGGCGACGCCCCGGACGACGGGCTGCTCGTGGACCTCGTCGAGCGGATCGCCCCGGACCCGGCGCACCTGAGACGCCTGATGGTCGACAACCCGGCGGAGCTGTACGACTTCCCCGCCTGATTAGTGTCGGCAGATACACAGAATCTTTGAGTGTCGAACCCCTTGAAGGCAAAAAGTGTCGACAGTACTGTCCCGATTCCTACCTTCGTGAGGAAGAGCCGTTCCATGCAGACTTCGCAGACCTCGCAGACTTCGAGAAACCCCGGCCGTCGCGCCGTTCTCGCCGCCACCGCCTGTGCCGTCGTCCTGTCCATGGCCACCGCGTGCGGTGGGGAGGCCGCGACCGCGACCACCGCGGACGGCAAGCCGAAGATCACCGTCCTGCGGTCCAACGGCGCGATCTTCGAGCCGCTCTACATCGCCGAGCAGCAGGGCTACTTCAAGGATGCGGGACTCGACGTCACCATCAAGGCGGGCGCGCAGGACACCTCGCAGAACGCGCCCTCCGTCCTCAACGGCGAGGCCCAGTTCGCGATGACCGACAGCTCCGGTTTCCTCAAGGGCGCCGCCCAGGACATGCCGATCCGCATCGTGACGGGCCTGCAGTCCGCGACGACGAAGACCGATCCGACCGACGGTCTGCTGGTGAAGAAGGACAGCGAGATCACGTCGTTCGCCGATCTCGAAGGCAGGACGGTCGGTATCTCGGCGCTCGGCGGGACCATCCAGTTCATCTGCGAGTACCTCGTGCAGAAGGACGGCGGCGATCCGTCGAAGGTCAAGTTCGTCGCCCTGCCCACGACTTCACTCACCGACGCCGCCACCTCCGGCAAGACGGACGCGGTCTTCTCCTTCGGCCCGTTCTACTTCGCCGCGAAGGACAGCGGGCTGCGCTCCATCGGCAACGGCATGAACGACCTGCCCGGCATGATCCAGGGCGTGCTCTTCTCCAGCGAGGAGTACCTGTCCGCGAACGCGGCCACCGCGAAGAAGTTCATCGAGGCCGTCGCCAAGGCGATCACCTACGCCAACGCCAACCCCGAAGCGGTCAAGGCGATCGACAAGAAGTACACCGAGGTGCCGGACGAGTTCATCGACGCGCACGACACCAACTTCTACGACAAGAACCTCGACACGACGGTCATGCGCAAGGTGATCACCAAGATGCACGAGTTCGACCTGCTCGACAAGGAGCCGACGGACGACGCCGTGTACTGGGACCAGGCGCCGACCGTCACCGGCGAGGAGTAACACGATGGCGAGCAGTCCGACGGGGAGCAGCCCGATGAAGGGCAGCCTGATGGGGAGTAGCTCCACCGGAAGAGTACGACTGCTGCAACTCGGCGCCCTGGCCGCCGTGTTGGCGCTGTGGGCGCTCATCGCGGCGGTGGGCGTGGTGAGTTCGACCGCGTTGCCCGGACCGGCCTCCGTCGCCGCCGCGTTCGGGGACCTCGTCGGCAGCGGCACGTTCTGGCAGGCCGTCGGCGACACCCTGCGCGGCGCGGTGACCGGGCTGGTCGTGGCCGTCGCCGTGGGGATCCCGGTGGGCCTGGTGACCGGGGTGTACGCGGCGGCCGAGGAGTCCTCACGGCTGCTGACGGAGATCCTGCGGTCGTTCCCGGTGATCGCCCTGCTGCCGGTGTTCCTGCTGGTTCTCGGCTCAACTCCGGGGATGAAAGCGACAGTTGTCTTCATCGCCTGCGTCTTCCCGGTGCTGCTCCAGGCCCAGTACGGCGCCCGCAGCGTGACTCCTGCGGTGCACGAGACCGTACGGTCCTACCGCGTCCCCCGCCTGCTGCGGTTCCGGCGCGTGATCCTGCCGGGCGCGGTGCCGTCGATCATGACGGGGCTGCGGCTGGCCGCGACCACCTCCGTGCTGGTCGCGATCGGCGTCGAGGTGCTGACGACGCTGCCCGGCATCGGGCACATGATCATGGAGTCGCAGCAGGCGGGGGTCTCGGCGCGGGCGTACGCCTACATCCTCACCGCCGGTGCCATCGGGTACGCGATCACCATGCTGGCGCAACTCGCCGAGCAGCGCTTGCTGCGCTGGCGACCGCCCACGCACCCGGGAGGGGAGTAGTGCCATGAATCCGACAGGGACCGCACGGACGGCTTGGACCTTCTGGAAGCCGGCGCTGCGCCAACTGTGGCTGCCTGCCCTCGTGTTCGGCGTCCTTCTGGTCTCCACCGCCGGCAGCACCAGCTTCTACTTCCCGCCGCTGACGGAAGTCCTCGACGTGCTCTGGACCGAACTGCTGCACGGCGGACTGGTCGGAGACCTGTGGTTCAGCCTCCGCAACATCGTCCTCGGCCTGGCCCTCGCCACGGTCGTCGGCGTCGGGGCGGGCCTCGTCATCGGCGAGGTGCGCACCCTGCGCCTGGCCACCGGCCCGCTGCTCGACTTCGCTCGCGCGACCCCGACCGTCGGGTTCGTGCCGGTCATCATCCTCACCCTGGGGATCGGCTCCGGGCCCAAGATCTTCCTGATCTTCCTGGGGTCCGTGTGGCCGATCCTTCTCAACACGGTCAGCGGGGTGCAGGCGATCGGCCCGGCGGTGCACGAGACCGCGCGCGGCTACCGCATCCCCTGGGCGCTGCGGATGCGTCGGGTCGTGCTGCCCGGCGCGCTGCCGCAGATCCTGGCCGGCATCAGGGTCGCGCTGTCGATCGCCGTCGTGCTGATGGTGGTCAGCGAGATCTACGGATCGCCCATCGGCCTGGGCAACTTCATCCTGCAGAGCGGGTCGAGCTTCCACGTCGCCGAGACCTGGGCGGGCACGATCCTGATCGGCGTCCTCGGCTACGTACTGAGCGTGCTGCTCCTGCTCGTCGAACACGCCCTGCTGGGCTGGTACCACCAGCGGGCGCCGCGCGCACGACGGGCCGTACGTCCGCCAACTCCCCCTACGCAGCTGACCTCCACGGAACGCGCCACGAGTAACGGAGTCGTCGTATGACACGCGGATCCAGCCTGCACGTCGAGGGCGTCGGTATGAGTTTCGGGCGGGGTGCGCAGGAGCATCGGGTGCTGGGCGGGCTGTCGTTGCGGGTGGATCCGGGGGAGGTGGTGTGCATCGTCGGGCCGTCGGGTGCGGGCAAGACGACGCTGCTGCGCTGCCTGGCCGGGCTGACTCCGCCGACCCAGGGTGCGGTGCGTTACGGGGAGTTGCCGTTGACGGCGCCGCATGCGGACATCGCGGTGGTCTCGCAGGACTACCGGGGTTCGTTGCTGCCGTGGATGCGGGTGTGGGACAACGTGGCTTTCCCGCTTCAGGGGCGGGGGGTGAAGAAGGCGGCACGTCGGCAGCGCGCCCTGGAGTGTCTGGAGGCGGTCGGGCTGGCGGACGTCGGCGAGAAGTATCCCTGGCAGCTGTCGGGCGGGATGCAGCAGCGGGTGGCGATCGCGCGGGGGCTGGCGTACGACGCGCCGGTGCTGCTGATGGACGAGCCGTTCGGGTCGGTCGACGCCCAGTCCCGTTTCGACCTGGAGGATCTGACCCTGGAGCTGCGCCGGCG
>NZ_JBSFMT010000108.1:0-23660 GCF_053599695.1 Streptomyces sp. NPDC000878
AGTGGAGTCAGAACTCACCGACATCAACTGCCCACCGACATCACTGGAGTCAGAACCCACCCACAACTGGCCTCAAGACTCACCTACAAAGCCACTGCTCCCTGCAGCGCCTGCTGCACACAGCCCAGCGTGGCGTCGATGACCTCCAGGCGCAGCATCGGGTTCATCCGGTCGTCCAGATTGGCCAGCTCGGCATACGGGTCGCGGCTCTTGAGGAACCGGGAATGCAGCTTCAGCCGCACGGCGACAGGTGTCGCCATGTCGTACGCGCGCAGCACCTCGTACAGCCAGTCACGGATGGGCACGTCGATGTGGTCCGGCACGCCCTCATCCCACAGGGGCTCCGGCTCGGTCTTCCCCGCCAGACGGTCAGTCAAGAGTAATTGTCAATACCTGTGGATCAGTTGAGGTGGATCACGCTGCGAGGGTCTCGTCTCGTTCGACGAGGAGGCCGTTCTCGAAGCGGGCGCCGGCTCGAACGAGGGCGACGAGGTGCGGTGCGGTGACCGCTCGCCAGCGGGCCTGGGCGGACTCAACGAGTTTGAAGACCATCGCGAGGGCTGCGGCCGGGCTGCCGGCGCCGCGGGTGACCTTGGTCCGAAGCTTCACGGTGGAGAAGGTCGACTCGATCGGATTCGTCGTCCTCAGATGGACCCAGTGCTCGGCGGGGAAGTCGTAGAACGCCAGCAGCTCGTCGACCTCGCCGGTGATCTTCTTGACGGCCTTGGGGAACTTCGCCCCGTACGCCTTCTCGAACGCGGTGACCGCCTTCTCGGCGTGCGCACGGTCCTCGGCGTTGTAGATCTCCTGCAGAGCCTTCTTCGCGCCGGGCTGCGCGGACTTCGGCAGCGCGTTCGAGACGTTCCTTGTTTTGTGAACCCAACACCTCTGGTGCCTGGCCTGCGGAAACACCTCCGCCAGCGCCCTCCACAGGCCCATCGCACCGTCGCCCACGACGAGGGCCGGATCGCGCATGCCCCGGCGGCGGCAGTCCCGCAGCAGGTCGGCCCACGACTCCGTCGACTCCCGCAGGCCCTCGGCCAGCGCGATCAGCTCCTTGGTGCCGTCCAGGCGCACGCCCATCAGGACCAGGACGCAGGAGTGGGCCTGGCCGAGGCGAACCTTGGGGTGGACGCCGTCGGCCCAGACGTAGATGTAGTCGGATTCGGCCAGGTCACGGCGCTGGAACTCGGCGTGGTCGGCGGCCCACTGCTGCGTCAGCCGGGTCACCGTGGCCGGCGACAGCCCGGCCGAGGAGCCCAGGAACTGTTCCATCGCGGGCACGAAGTCGCCCGACGACAGGCCGTGGAGATAGAGCAGCGGCAGCACCTCGCTGATCTTCGGGGACTTCCGGCACCACGGCGCCAGGATCTTCGAGGAGAACCGCTGACGTTCACCCGTCGTCTCGTCGACCCGCTTGTCGTTCACGCGCGGGGCGGCCACCTCAACCGGCCCAGCAGCCGTGGTCACGGTCCGCGGCCGGTGCCGGCCGTTGCGGACCACCAGTCGGCGACCGGCCTCGTCACGCTGCCCGGCGAGCTCGGCTATGTACTGGTCCACCTCCGCCTCCAGAGCGGCGGCCGGCATCCGCCGAGCACCCTCGCGGACGATCTCGTCGATCACAGAACCGGACTCGGTGGTGCCGTCTTCATTGACTACGCTGAGCACGGGCGTGCCTTCCCGACCCGCGTTCGCAGCGCGGGCCTACTCGGTGACTTGACGATCACTCACTCGGGAAGGTACGCCCTTCGCGCGTCCTCCAGAGGAGCTGATCCACAAGTCCTGAGCATTGCTCCCCGAGCTGCCGCACCGGACAGAGGACGAGGGCCGCACCGGCACCGCCCACGTGACGAAACCCCAGGTGAGCGACCGGTCCGGGTCCCCCGTGGCATGGGCGCGGAGTCTGCAGGGGGCCGCCGGGAACGCCGCGATGGCCCGAGTGATCGGCCGGACGAGGGCGCGGGGGACGGTCGTACAGCGGAAGTTCCCTGGACCGAACGCGGCCGACCGGCCTCACACCGACGACCCGACCGCGCACCCGGAGTGGTCCGTGTACCGCGCGCTGATGACGGACGCGGGGTTCTCCGAGAACGTGGTGGAGAACCTGTGGTCGCTCCTGATCGGCGGGCTGCGCGAGCAGGAGACCATCAACTCCGCGTCGGCGGACCCGTCGCTCACCCGGACTGAGCGGCGGCTACGGCGCGAGGGCAACGAGTGGTACCAGCAGGCAGGGTCGACGGCGAGAACACCGCCTACCTCTGGCGGGCCGGCAAGCTGATCAACCTCCGCACACTGGGCGGCCCGTCCAGCTTCCCCACCGCGATGAACGACCGGGGCCAGGTCGTCGGCCTGAGCACGACCAAGGACGGCCGCAGGAAGGCCTTCCTGTGGTCCAAGGGACGCATGCGCAAGCTCCCGCTGGACGACGCCTCGGGCATCAACAACCGCGGCCAGGTCGCCGGCGGCAGGCTGCACGGCGCCACCGGGTTCCACGCGGCCCGGTGGCACAAGGGCAAGGTCACCGACCTGGGCGCCCGGGCGTTCGACCGCAGCAACACCTACGGCATCAACAACCGGGGCTGGACCATCGGCTGGACGCTCTCCGCCGACCGCTCCGAACGCGGCACGCTCTGGCGCAAGCGCAAACTGACCGACCTGGGCACCCTGGGCGGGTCGACCACCCGGCTCGTGGCGATCAACGACCGGAACCAGATCCTGGCCGAGTCACAGCTCGCCAACGGCCAGGTCCACCCGGCCCTGTGGCAGCGAGGCCGCTGGACCGACCTCGCCGCCAAGGGCATCACCACCCAAGGCGAGGTCGTCGACATCAACGACCACGGCACGATCGCCGCCTCCATCCGCCCCGTCTTCGGCATCTCCCACGCCGTCCTCTACCGCAAGACCCGCTGACGGCGGCTCGGCTACGAGAATCGATCCCAGCCCGAAGTCTTCGGGGCGAGCGGGTTCCGATAGGGGAGGTCGACGACGCGGACGTTGACGTGGTCGACCCACGGCCACTTGAAATAGCCGGAGTTCACGCCGTGTGTCACGCCGGCTTCTCCCACCGCGGCACCGAGACCAATACCTAGGGAAGCCTGTGCGTACGAGGCGAGCTCGCCGTCGAAGCTGCGCTCCACACCTGCCGCCAGGGTGCCCCCGCCGCCGAGGTGGCCGCCGAGGGACGCCTGGGCGTATGTGCCGCTTCCACCGTTGATCTGGTCCGCGGAGCCACTGTTGTACATGAGACCGATGTCCGCGGCGGCGAAGGCGCCTTCCGTGCCGAATTGCTTCACACCGGCGTTGAAGGTGAAGCCGTTGGAGTCCATCGAGAGGCAGGCGTTGGCCCCGGCACCGTAACCGGCGGCAATCGCCACCGATGGACAGATGGACGTCGAGCCCTTGGCGTCGGAGTTGTTCAAATCCTCCGTGACGATAGGCCGATCGAATTGTACGGGCTCGGCGGGCTTGGACTTGGACTCTGGCTTGGACGTGGGCTTCGCCTTGGGCTTGACGTAGCGCGGGTTGATGTCCCTCGGATCAAAGAGGTTCGGCTTCCTGGGCTTGTTGAGAATACAGCCAAAGCTGCCGAAAGGCGGGCACCGTCGTTTCCATACCCTCATCGAGGCCTTGTAGATGGCCATCTTCCAGTTGTAGTAGCCCATGGTCTTGGCGGCCGAACGGCTCGGTGCGGCATCGCTGCCATCGAGATCGATGAAGTACTTCAGACCATCCGGGTCGGTCATGGTGGTGGGGTTGTTGATGGCGTAGGCGTACGCGTTGAGCTGCTGCGGATCCTTGGGATCCAGAACGGGGTCGACGGAGAGGAAGCGGCCGAGGTTCGGGTCGTATTGGCGGACGCCGAGCTGGGTGAGGCCCGAGGGCAGTTCGGTGCCGCCGACGAAGCCGCGGGAGCCCGTCCAGGCGGGCTGGGTGCCGCGAGGGTTGCCGAAGGGGTCGCTGCGGCGCAGGGCCGTCGCGGAGTCGGCGGCGTTGACGATGACCCCGTCCGTGCCGTGGTGGTCGGGGCTGAGCCACTTGAGCCCGCCGGCATCGCGGACGGCGATCGTGCGACCCGAGAACGTGTAGTGGCGGGTGCTGGCGGATCGGCGGGTGGTCTTGTCGTAGCGGATCTCGTCGCCGCCGAAATAGACGGTGGTGGCGCCGGTGTCCGTGCTGGCGATCAGGCCCTGATCGGCGTCGTAGCTGTTCGTGGTCGTGACCGAGCCCGAGGTGATGGTCTCGAGCTTGCCTTGCGGGCTCCAGGTCAGGGTCTGGGTCCCCGATGGCCCGGGCCGGGTGGTCATGTTGCCGGTCTCGTCGTAGTCGTAGGCGCCCGCGGCGGTCACCGCGGTCCCGCCTGCGGTGATCGAGGAAACCGTGTTGGGCTGTTCCTCGTCGTCGTCCGGGTAGTTGTAGCGGCTGGTGGTGGCCGTCGCGGCGGCTCCCGAGCCAACGCCGTGCTGGGTCGCGGAGAGCCGGTTGCCGACGGCGTCGTAGGTGTAGCTCGTCCAGTACGGCGCCGGTCCGCCGCCGCTGTTGCCCGGTGAGCCACAGGTGGCGGCGGTGGTGGTCCAGGCGTCGCTGAGGCGCCGGAGCCCGTCGTAGGTGAAGCACTGCACGTCGGCGGTGCCGATCTCCGGCCGGTCGGCGACCGAGGTGACGTTGCCCGCCTTGTCGTAGATGTAGTTCAGATCCTGCACGCTGCCCGGCTGGCCGCCCTGACGCTGGACGACAGCCCGGTCGAGCCACCGGGTGCCCTGCTTGTAGTAGAAGGTCTGTGCGACCTGCTGGGCTGTCTGGCCTGATGCCGGTAGGTCACCGAACTGGATCTGGGACAGTTCGCCGAATTCCGAGTAGGCGGTGTCGTACACGTACTTGAAGCCGCTGTTGGCCTTCATCTCGAAGGGAAGGCCAAGGCTGTCGTAGCCGTAGGTGAGGGTCTCCTCTGCGACACCGGGCAATGCGGGCAGGGTGACAGTAGCCGGGCTGCCGTCGACCTTGTACGTCGACTTGGTGGTAAGGCTGATGTTCAGCGGGGACAGGCTGGAGGGCAAGGTGAGCGTCTTGCCGGTGGGTCGGTAGGCGGCGTCATATCCGGTGATCGCCGTTGTGTATTTCTCGGTGCCGACATAGCGAGTCGACGAGGTGAGCTGTCCCTTGAAGAGGGTGTCGTATGTCCAGTTCGCCAGCACCTTCGGGCCGTTGGCCGTCTCAAGGCGTTCCTCGATCTTGCGGCCGAGAGCGTCGTGCCGGTAGCCGAGGGTTTTGCCACGTGCGTCCTTCGTCGAGGTGAGCTGCCCGGCGTCATCGTAGGTCTTGGTGCTCTGGCCCTTGTCCGGGTCGGAGATGCCCACCTGCCGGCCGAGCAGGTCATAGGTGTAGCGCCACGTGCTGCCCGCGGCATCCGTGATCGTTTCGATCTCGCCAGTGTTGGTGTAGGTGTAGCGGGTCTTGTTGTGGTCGCCGGTCGGAGTGGCCGCGGCATAGAACTGGCGCTGCTCGCTGAGCTGGCCTCTGGCATCGGTGTAGGTGGTGACCGGCGTGCCGCCCTCAGGCGGAGTCGTCTCGGTGCGGTCGCCGAAGTACGCCGTCGTCGTCTTGTGGAGCTCGGTGCCGAGGGAGTGCACGGCCGTCACGGTGGGTCGCTCTGCCCCGTCGAAGGTCGTACGGGTCATAGCGGGCACCTTGGTGTCATCAACGCCTGCGAGCGTGGTGCCAGGTGTTCCGGTGTCGGCGTAGGGTCCGTTGGCCTGGACAGCCAGCCCGCGGGAGTCGTACAGCGTGTCGGTGAGCACTCGCAACGGCCCCTGACCGGCTGGCCCGGGTCCCACCGCCTGCTTCTGGCGAGAGCGCAGGAAGCCGTCGAACAACTCGTAGCCCGTCTGGGTGTTGCCGTTCGGCTTGAGGACCTCCGTGGACACCCAGCTCGGCCCGTCGGGGCGGACTCCGTAGGCGTAGCGGGTGTTCGGGCTGTCGCCGCTGTCCTTGCTGCGGCCGGGCTTCCACACTCCCACCAGCCGGCCCAGCGCGTCGTACGTCAGATCCGTGCGCCGGCCATTGGGATCGGCGACCTTCACCGGCCGGCCCAGCACAGGGTCGAGCGTGGTCGTCGTGACATGGTCGTCCGACAGGTTGGCCACGTCCATCGGGTTGGTCGCCGTCGTGGACGTCGGCAGACCGGTCTGCGGCGAGTAGCTGGTGGTGGTCTTGCGGTTCAGCGGGTCGACGGCTTCCAGAACCCGGCCGTAGCCGTCGAAGGTGGACCTGGTCTTGGGGATGTAAGTGGCCTCGCCGTCGACGTACGCCTTGAGCTCCTCGACCTTCGTCGCGTCACCGGCCGTCGGTGCCGCTCCGAGGGCGCCGCCGTCATAGTACGTACGGTTATGGGAAACGGCGTCGCGGGGGTACGAAGGCGTGGTGCCGCAGGCGACGGCGTCGGTCCACTCCTCCGACACCAGCTCGAGCTGCCACGACGTCTCGTTGCGGGCGTAGCGGGTGGTGACGCACCGATTGTCGGTCGCCACGTCGACATCGCCGAGGTCGTTCACCTCGATAGGCAGGCCCTCGGCGTTGTACTTGGTGGTGACCTCGGTGGTGCGCAGGCCTCCGGGCTTCAGGGTCGTCCGGGTGGTCGTCTTCTCGACCTCGACGACATGGGACTTCAGCGTGCCGTGGATGGCCGTCGGATCGCGCTTCAACGGATCGTTGATCACGCTGGAGACCACCGGCCCCCCAGCCCCCTCGTAGGTGATCTGCTCGCGCTGGAAGCCGGACAGCTGGTCATCGTCGGGCCAGGTCGCACCCTGGGAGTCGGTGATCGGGTCGCCGCCCATTCCGCGGAAGTACTGGTGCAGCGTCGACGACTGCGTGACCTTCGTCGGGTCTCCGCTCAGGACGCGCACCTTCTCGTAGCCGCGGTATTGGCTCCACGTCCGGCGCGCGGCCGGGACCAGCGGGTTGTCGTCGTACTTCCAGGCGGTACCGCCGACGTACTCGTAGCTGGTCGTCTCGGTCTGCTGCCCGCCGACCCGGTCCTGGAGCGCGACCGACTGGACGCGGTACTTGTTCATCCAGTCGTTGCGCTGGATGTCGCCGTCCGGTGTCCAGATCGCGGGGAAGCAGCGCTTGGTGTTGCCCTGCGCGGCCGGGGGCGAGGTCGGCGAGCAGTCGGTGCCGTCGTAGTAGACCGAGACGGTGCCGCCGGACTCGTTGTTGATCTGGTTGATCCGCCACTTGTTCATCGGCAGCAGGCCGTCGGTGTCGGAGTTCAGCCGGTTCGGCAGCTGAGTCCCGCTGAAGGTGACCTTCGGCAGCTCGATGGCCTGGCCGACGATGTTGTCCCCGGACGCGAGCCCGGTGTGGGTGATGCCGTGCAGCCACAGCGACGGCGTGGTGTTGTCGGTGTTGGGCGGGTAGCTGTGCTCGAACGTCCACCGGTCGACGTCCTTGTAGGCGCTGCCGTTCCACACCTGCGTGGTGATGGTGGAAAGCCGCTTGGTCGACCAGAACGTCGGGGAGAACTTCGTCCCGCAGTTCTGCCCGTCTGCGCACGCCTGGTCGGACGGAACGTCCGGGCCGCCGCGCTCGGCGTGGTCCAGGACCACCTGGGCGGCCGGATGCTCCCCGTTTCTTCCGCCGTACTCGATGCGGTCCAGGATCCCGCCGCGGACGTACCGGGTCGTCTTCGCCCCGCTGAGGTTGCGACCGTAGTTGTTCGTCTCCGGCGTGTACGAGTACGTGATCGTGTTGCCGTGGGTGTCGATGACCTTGTCCAGGTTCCACCGGTAGGCCTGGTCGCACCACGACGCGTCGAACGTGGCCTGCTTACACGGCTCGCCGTCCTCGTTGCCGAACACCGGCACCGCCCACGCCGACGTCTTGGTCTGGCCGAAGAAATACTGGGTGCCATCGGTCGTGGTGAGCTTCCAGTGCTCGCCGACTCCCTCGCTGCCGCCCTTGTCGCCGTTGTCCACCCCGGTCAGCCGCTCGATCCGGCTCCCGTCGTCCTTCTCCGGCCGCCACCTGTTGCCGCCTGCGTACACGAGCCGCGAGGAGCGCCCGTCAAGGCTCAGCGACGCGTTGTCGGTCTCCCAGCACAGGTCCCCGGTCCTCTTGAGCGGGTCGGTGATGTCGTCGGCGCAGCCCATGTAGGAGCGCTCGATCGAGCCCGGCCACATGTCCCAGCCCAGGCCCATCGCCGAGGCCTGGTTGTTCGTCGCGGCCGTCTGGCCGTCCACGGACCCGGAGGAGTACGACAGCGACAGGTCCGGCTCCAGGCCGCCGGGGGCGGCGGGCACCTTCAGCGGATACGAGTAGGTGAAGTCGCCGGACTGCGTCGACACCGCCCACGAACCCGAGGGCGACAGCGACGTCGCCTTGTAGTCGCCCGTCTCCCCGTTCGGGGCGGCGGTGAGCGCGAAGGTCGAACCCGCCCTGGCCACCGTCACGTCCGCGGTCGCCGTCCCGGCCTCGACGTCGTTGGTCGTCGTCAGGACCTTCCCCGCCGACCCGTTGTTGGGGACCTCGACCAGGCGCAGCCGGGCCGCCCAGTCACCGCCATAGGCGTGCCGGAAGGACGAGTAGTCGACGGTCAGGGACACCTTGCCGGGTTCGGTCTTCCCGTCGGTACGGCTCAGCTTCAGCATGAGCCCGTCGACGCTCCGCCTCTTCGCGCTTGGGTGATCGATCATCTCCACCTGGACCGTGGGTGGTGTGGCCGACTTCCCGGCACCGCCCAGCAAGACCGATCCGCTGGCGGCACCGACCCATACCGGTAGCGCCTTGGCCCGGACCCGCCGCGCCCCGAATTGGGTCGCCGCCGCCGGTGGCGTCACCTCCGCCTTCCCCGCGGCGGGCCACGACGCAGCCGGCTTCCACTTGGCCACGGCCTCGGCCACCTTGTCGGGCGGCGGTGCCTTGACGGGCACCTTGGCGGTGTCCACCAGGTGCGCGCGGTCCGGCTTGATCGGCGGCCAGCTCTCGTCCGCGCCCGCAGGCGACTGGATGCCCGCGACCAGCCCGACCACCAGGGTCACTGCGGTACCCGAAGCTATGAAACGACGCATGATCATGGCGACTTCCTCAGGTCCGTCAGGGGCGGGTGATCACGTAGCCGAGCGGGCGGCCGAAGTCGGCGCTCCCCTCGCAGAACGGGTCGAGGGACTCGAACCACTCGGCGCCCTCGCTGCGGCATGCGTACAGCTGTTGGCTCTCCATGCCGTCGGGTGGCTCAGACCACAGGTGGCCGCTGGGCCAGGCACCCATGTCGTTCTGGCCTTCGCATGCGACGTCCGTGGACACGAACTCGTCGAACACGTCGGAGCGGCTGTCCTCACACAGCTTCAGCTGCGGTGGGCCGCCTTCGATGCTCCGTAGCGACACGTAGCCCAGCACCTTCTCGGTCTTATAGCCGGATGGCAGGAATTGCGCGTGCGCGCTGGTCCAGCGCTCCCCGTCCGGCCCGCGATAGCGGATGAGCGGCGTGAGCGTTCGTACGTATCCGAAAAGGAACTCGGTACGCACCTTGTCCGGCGTGCTCTCACAGGCGTCGCTATGGGACAGGTAGTGGTCCCCGCTTGCAATCACCACGCACCGGTAGACCGGCAATGTGGGAACGCCCTCGGGCGGGTTTATGTAAACCCGCCCTGCGGTGCCGAGAACCTCATATCCTGCGCAGTTGGCCGCGTGGTCGAGGAAGAACCCTCCGCCATAGCGGCAGGAGTAGACCGGCCGGGTGTCCGGCGCGCCCTCCGGTGCGCTGAACCCGCGCGTGCCCTCGAAGTAGTACCCCGGCGGCACCGGACCAGGGCCGGTGTAGCGCCTGCCGTCATGCCCGGCGAACTGCCCGAAGGCGCCCGCGAAGGCCGACGGGGGCTGCGGCTCCGTCTGGGCGCTGAGCTCGGCGATCTCCCGGTCCGCCAGCACGCCGTTATAGACGTGGACCTCGTCGATCGATCCCATCCAGTTCCCCGCCGGCTGGCCGTTCCACCTCCCCCGGCCGATGACCAGCGGGCCCGTCACGTTCGAGTTCTGCGTGCCGACCGCCTTGGTCCCGGCCAAGTGCCCGTTGACGTAGATGCGGATCTCGCCCGTCTGCGCGTCATGAACGGCGGCGATCGCCACCCACTCCCCCTGGACCGGCACCGTCCCGGACCCGGCAGCGTCCACCGACAGCGGGGTCGGGTTGGTCTGGTCCGGTGCGGTGACCAGGTGGAAGGACCACTTGTGGTCGCTGCCGACCTTGCGGCGCTGGAGGAAGAACCCGCTGTGCTGGCCGCCGTCCTGGCTCACCACGGTGCGCGCCGTGTCGTCCAGCACATCGGGTCTGACCCGCGCGGCGACCGTGAAGCTGGTGTCGGTGCGCGCCACCACCGGCTGGGCGGTCAGCCCGGCACCGGTCCCGTCCGCGAACCGCACCGCCCCGCCGCCGACCTTGCCCGTGACCCAGCTCGCGTTGCTCAGGCCGACGGTGCGGTAGTTCCCCGAGGCGTCGCCCGCGCTGCCGCCCGAGCCTTCGTCCAGCGGGTAGTACGCCTCCTCGACCGGCGTCCCGGCCAGGCGATCGACCTCGCTGCGCGGCGTGTCCTCCCCCGGATCGAGGAAGGTCAGGTCGCTGAGCGCCCGGTCATAGATCTGCACCTCGTCGATGTCGCCGGCCCAGTTGTCCCCGAAGGTCCCCCGCCATTTACCGCGGCCGATCTGGACCGAGCTGGATTCCCACGGTGTAGTCACCACGGCGGTGACGTTGTATTGGCGTAGACCGTTGACGTACAGGGTCATCGTTTGGGTGGGGACGTCGTAGACGCCCGCGAGATGGGTCCACACGCCGACTTGGGCGACCTTGAGCGATGTCACGGTGATCAGCTCGGCGTCGTCGGTGGCCTTGGACGCCATCCGGAAGCCGAAGCGGTTGACCTCGCCGATGTACCCCAGCGAGAACGCGGACATCCGGTCGCCCACCTGGGAGACCGCGGTACGGGTGACACCGTTCGCCTGGTCCAGCTTCACCCATGCCGACACCGAGAAGCTCCCGTTCGTGGCCACCGCGGGCCCACCGCCGGGCGCGACATAGGAGTCGCTGGCGCCGGTGAAGTGCAGCGCGTCCCCAGCCCGGCCCTTTGTCCAGCGTGTGGGCCCGAGGGCGACCGTGCCGTTGTGACCGCCCATCGGGTCGGTCACGCCGGCATCGGTCCAGCGACCGTCCAGCGCCCACTGCGCCACTGGGCTCGCGCCCTTCGCCACCTTCAGCGTATGGCGCTCGCAGTCCGAGCTCACATTGCCGGCCCGGTCGACGGCCGTCACCCAGATGTCCCAGTCCGCCGCCTTCATCGGCGTCACCTTGAACGAGGCCTCACCACCCAGATCTTCCGCGGGCACGCTGCGGGTCGTACGGCATTGGCTGCCGCCCTGTGCCAGGCCGTACCGGAACTCGACCACATCGGGGTCATTGGCCTTGACCGTGAACTCGGCCGGCGCACCCACGGTCGACTCGGAGGGCGGCGTGGCCGACGGCCTCCCGGGCTTTTCGTTGTCGATGTCGAGCTGGCACATCCCGGTGCCTGTCTGCGGCCCGAACAGGCTGGGACCCCAGTTGTCGCCGGCCCGTGCCCGCCATGAGAGCTGGAACCCGTGCTGGAAGGTCCCCTGCGGGATGACGTCGGTGAACTCCGAACCATTGACCAGCGGCCCAGGGGCGTTCGGCGGCTCGTGCATGGATCCATGCCGGGTCCACCGCTCGAACCGCATCCACAGGTTGTCGTCGTCCCGGTCGGTGCCGGTCGCCCGCAAGATGATCGGCCCGGACGCGTTGCTGGCATAGTCCGGGTTGTTCACATCCGTGCTGCACGGACGCGAGAAGCTCCCCGCCGACCAGGAGAAGTTCTTCGGCACGTCGGGCGGCCAGTTGTAGTGCACCAGCAGCGAGTACGCGTCGAACTTCTTCCAGCTGTAGTCCTCGGTCTCATCCTCGGCGATCAGCGCGAACGCGACGTGGGTCGCGCCCTGGCCGTTGGAATACCGCACCTGGTCGCCGACGCCCCAGCCGATATTCGCCGGCCCGCATGCTCCGCCCGGCTCGTAGCCGTGCATCTCCCTGCGGGTCCCGCCGATGGGAGCCGGAAATTCCTTCTGCGAGTTACGCCAGGTGAGGTCGGAGCCGAACGGGTTGGCATGGACCAGGCTCACCCCGAATCTCCTGCTGCCCCCGCCACAGGCCGGGGCGTACACCTCGTGCGCGTTGAACTCCGCACCGGACAACCCGTTCGGGGTCACGACCTGCGCGCCGTGCAGGCCTCTGATGTCGAACTGCACAAACGTACGAGCCGCGCCGATGCCGTTGCACGTACCGCTGGCGAGCCAACATTTGCCGACCTTGCCGAGGTTCTGCCCGCCGAATCTGCCGGGCGGCTCGACGTCCCCGCCGCCGTGCCAGAACGAGGAGTCCAGCTTTCCCGAGAAGACCTTGGCCCAGCCGCCGAAGGGGACCCACCAGTCCGGGTCGATCGACACCGGGAACTTGGTGTCCGGGGCCGTGAGCAGTTTCCGGTCCGGGATGACGGTGATCGCGTTCTTGGCCATCTCGAAACGGCCGACCGCCTCGTTCGAGGCCGCGTCCCACATCGCGGGAGCCGGCGAGGAAAAGACGGTCTTCCCCTTGGCGTCGACGAGCTCGGAGCCACCGCCCTTGCCCGCCTTCAAGGTGAGCCCGCTCGTCTGCACGCCGAACCGCACCTTGCGCAGCTCCGGGTTCTTCGCGGCCGCGCGCGTCTTGACGACCAGCACCTCGCTGAAGCCCGCCGACCCCGCGGTGAGCTTGAGGTCGACGCCCGGCATCACTTCCGGATACGTGGCGGTGTCGCCCTTGAGCACCGGTGCCGGCAACGGGTCCGGCCAGCCCAGCGCCACCTGCTTCCCGCCCTGGCCGAGCCGTACCAAAGGCTCCTGACCACCCTTGGAGAAGGCCAGCGACACCGCCGCGGCACGCGGGGCGACCGAACCGTCCGGCCGCCGCACCAGGGTGGTGTCGATCGCCACCCACTTGCCGTCTTGGCGCGCCCGGACCGGGCCAGGGTGCAGCACTGCGGTGAAGTGGCCCTTGGGGTCGGCGTAGACCTCCATCGTCTCGGTCCGCTTCGCCACCACCTCGACCCGCTTCCCGGACTCCCGGGCCCGGGTCAGGGCAGTGCGTTCGGCCGGAATCGGCGCCGAGCTGGTGGGCGAGACGGGCGGCGGCGCTGCCGCGTCAGCAGTCCCCTCCCTGGTCAGGCCACCCGCGCCCAGCCCCGTGAGCAGGACCGAAAGCCCCACCATGACAGCAACGACACCCCGGTACCGCGATCTTGCCAACACCCACCGCCCTCGCCCCGCCCCACCGGCACCCCTGATCGGGAGAAGGATGGCATCGGCGGATCGCAACTGCCCACCCATGTGTGGGCGGAATGTCCTGATCTCGGTGCGCCGCATCTGTTTCCCCCGGGTTGTGGATCGGATCTGCCCAGATGTAGCCCGTTGGTGATTGTTCGTGTTCGAAGCCTGGTGTCGAACAAACAACTCCTGAAAAATGCGACCCGCCGTGCGAGCTGTGACACGGGGGAACGGGGAGTCGCGGGGAGCTGCGGGGACCATCGGGGAGGTGCGGCCATGCCGCGCAGGGAGCGACCGCTGGACGCGGGGGACGGTCCGTTAGTCGAATTCGCCGCTGGGTTGCGGCAGTTGAGGCGGAAGGCGGGGAATCCGCCGTACCGGAGACTCGCGGAGCAGGCGCACTATTCGATCTCGACCCTGTCCTCGGCCGCCGCCGGGCAGCGGCTGCCGACGCTCGCGGTGACGCTGGCGTACGTACGGGCCTGCGACGGGGACACCGAGGAGTGGGGGCAGCGGTGGCGGGAGGTCGCCGGGGCTCTCGGGGAGGTGAGGGCGGAGCCCGAGGGCGGCGGGCCGGCTGCGCCGTACGCCGGGCTGCGGTCCTTCCGGGAGCAGGACTCCGAGTGGTTCTTCGGGCGTGAGCGGCTCCTGGAGGAGCTGGCCGGGCGGCTGGAACGGCAGCGGTTCGTGGTGGTGATCGGGGCTTCGGGGTCGGGGAAGTCCTCGCTCCTACGGGCCGGGCTGGTGCCGCGGCTGCGGGAGGCGGAGGGGGCGACCGTGCTCGTACTGACGCCCGGGGCCCGGCCGTTGGAGGAGTGCGCCGTGCGGCTCGGGGCGATGGCGGGGCTCGCGCCGGGCGCCCTGTACGGGGAACTGCGGGACGACCCCGAGAACCTGGGGCGCGTCGTACGGCAGATCAACGCCCGGGACGACGACACCAGTGACCGTGAACTCGTGCTGGTGGTCGACCAGTTCGAGGAGGTCTTCACGCTCTGCCGGGACCCCGCCGAACGCGACCGTTTCATCGAGGCCCTCGTCCTCGCCGCCTCGGACCCCGGCGGCCGATGCCGCGTAGCCCTGGGCGCACGCGCCGACTTCTACGCCCACTGCACCCACCACGCGCCCCTCGTCGAGGCCATGCGCGACGCCCAGGTGCCCGTCGGGCCGATGAGCCTCGACGAACTGCGCCGAGCCGTCGTACAGCCCGCCCAGCGCGCCGGACTCACCATCGAGGGCGCCCTGCTCGCCACGCTCATCGCCCAGGCCCACGGCCAGGCAGGCGTACTCCCGCTGCTGTCGCACGCCCTGCTGCAGACCTGGCGGCGGCGCCGGGGCAACGCGCTCACCCGGGACGCCTTCGAGGCGGCGGGCGGTCTGGAGGGCGCCCTCGCACGCACCGCCGAGGAGTTCTACCAGGGTCTGGACCCGGGCCGGCAACAGCTGGCCCGGCAGGTGTTCGTACGGCTGACCGCCCTCGGCGACGGCACGGAGGACACCCGGCGCCCGGCCCGCCTGGAGGAACTGGACGGGCTGGCGGGGAAGGGGCCGGGGACGGGGGAGGGGGAGGGGGTCGGTGCCGGCGGTGACCTCAACGGCGAGATCCGTGCCGTACTCGACCTCGCCGCCGGCGCCCGCCTCCTCACCCTCGACCGCGAGCGCGTCGAACTCGCCCATGAGGCGCTGATCCGATGCTGGCCCCGACTGCACCGCTGGCTGACAGAGGACCGCGAGGCCACCCGCACCGCACACCGCCTCACCGACGCAGCCCAGGCCTGGGAGGCGCTGGGCCGCGAACCCGGAGCCCTGTACCGGGGCACCGCTCTCTCCCTCGCCGCCGGGCTCGACCGTACGACGATGTCCGTACCGGAGCGAGAGTTCCTGGACGCCGGTCTGGCCGCCCGGGCGGCGGAACACGCGGCGGTGCGGCGCCGGGCCCGGTTCCGGCGCCTCGGCGTGGGGCTGCTGAGCGTCCTGCTCGTGCTGACCACGACCACGGCGGCCCTCGCCGTACGGGCCCAGCGGGCGGCCGACCAGCAGCGCGACGTCGTCGGCTCCCAGCGCGCGGCGGAACGGGCGGCGGCACTGCGCGGCGTCAACCCGGCCCTGGCCGCCCAACTCAGCCTGGCCGCGTACAAGTTGTCACCCACCCCGGAGGCGCGCGGCAGCGTCCTCAGCACCTTCGCCACGCCGTACGCCACCCAGCTGACCGGCCAGTCTGGCGCCATCACGGCGGTGGCGTTCGGAGCCGACGGCCGCGTCCTGGTCACCGGCGACGCCGACCGCACGGTGCGATTGCGCCGGGTACCGGACCCGCACCGCCCGGACGGGCCGGTCACGCTGGGCCGCCTCGGCGGCTCCGTACGCACGGTCGCCGTCAGCCCCGACGCGCGGCTGCTGGCCGCCGGGGGCGAGGACGGAACGGTGGGCGTGTGGGACATCGGCGACGCCCGCCGCCCCCGGCTCGCGGCACGGCTGCCGGGCGGCGACGGTCCGGTGGCCGGCGTGGGATTCGGCTTCGGAGTCGGCCCTGCCGCACGTACCCTCGCGATCGTCGCCCGCGCGGGCATCCGGGTGTGGCAGCTGACGAACCCCCGCAGCCCCCGCGGCCTCGCCACGCTGGACGCGGGCACGGACATCACGGCGACCGCGTTCCACGGCAACGGCCGCACGCTGGCCACGGGGCACGGCGACGGGGCGATACGGCTCTGGGAACTGACGGAGTCGGGCGAGCGACTGCGCCGACTGTCGACGGTGCCGGGGCAGGCGGGGCAGGTAGACCAGGCGGGGCAGGCGGGCTTGGTCGACCAGGTCAGCCGACCAGACCCCACCGGGGCTACAGACCCCACCGCCCCCGCCACCCCCACCGCCCACTCCGGCCAGGTCAACGCCATGGCGTTCGCCCCCGGTGGGCGCCAACTCGCCACCGGCGGAGCCGACTTCACCGTGCGGCTCTGGGACGTGGGTCGGCCCGACCGGCCCCGTCGGACGCAGACGCTCGCCACGCACACCGATGCCGTCAACGCCGTCGCCTTCAGCGCGGACGGGCGTCGGCTCGCCACCGGGGGTACCGACGGCACCGTACGCCGGTGGGACGTGGACGGTGACAGTTCCGTGCGGGAGGCGGCCGTGCTCACCGGGCACACCGGCAGTGTGCGGGCGCTGGCCTTCGGGCCCCGGGGGCGCACGCTGGCCAGCGGCAGCGAGGACCAGAGCACCCGGCTCTGGGATCTCCCCGGGCCAGCCCTCGCCGGCCACACCAGCTCGCTCTACTCCGTCGCCTTCAGCCCCGACGGCCGTACCCTCGCCACCGCCAGCTACGACAGCACCGTGCGCCTGTGGGACCTCGCCGACCGGGACCGGCCGCGCCAACTCCCGCCGCTCACCGGCCACACCGGGCCCGTAAACTCCGTCGCCTTCAGCCCCGACGGCCGCACCCTGGCCAGCGCCAGCGCCGACGGCACGCTGCGGCTGTGGGACGTGGGGAAGGGGCCCCGGTTGCTGCGTACCGTTCCCGCACGCATCGGGCACGTCAACACGCTCGCGTTCAGCCCCGACGGGCGCATCCTCGTCACCGGCGGCGAGCAGGGCGCCGTACGCCTCTGGAGCACGACCGATGTCAGCGAGCCACGCCTGCTGTCCGCCCTGCCGGGGAGCAGTGCCGTGGACTCCGTCACGTTCGCGCCCGACGGCCGCACCCTGGCCACCGGCAGCGAGGACCGCACCGTACGCCTCTGGAACCTCACCGACCTCCGCCACCCCCTCGCCCGCGACCGCCTCACCGGCTACACCGACGGCGTCATGTCCGTCGCCTTCGCCCCCGACGGCCGTACCCTGGCCGCTGCGAGCGCCGACAGGAAGGTGCGGCTGTACGGGCTGACAGGCGGCGGTGAGGCCCGGGAGCCGGTGCTGCTGACCGGCCACACCAAACCGGTCGACACCGTCGCCTTCAGCCCCGACGGCCGCACCCTCGCCACCGGCAGCGAGGACTGGACCGCCCTCCTCTGGGACCCCGACATCGACCGCGTCGCCGAACGGATCTGCGCCACCGCCCACCCGACGATCACCCGCGCCGAATGGCGCCAGTACTTCCCGCAGTGGAAGTACCGGCCCCCATGCGGCAGTTGACGACACCCTCATTTGCGGCACGTCGGGTCCCCGGCCGGGAGCCTGCCCGAGGCCAGGTACGCGTTCACCGTGCCGTCCACGCAGGCGTCGCCGTACTCGCCGTACACCCCATGGGCGATCACCCCGTCCAGGGTGAGCAGCCGGGAACCCGTCAGCAGGCGGTGCATCGCGCGGCTGCCCCGGTATGTGGTCGCCGTGTCGCCGGTCGCGGAGACGATCAGCGCGGACGAGGCGTTGGCGATCCGGGTCGGGGACTCGCGCGGGGGATCGGGCCAGAAGGCGCACGGGGAGATGTTGTTCGTCAGCGGGCCGAAGAGGGGGTGGCGGGCGCGGCCGCGTTCGATGTCGCGCCAGTCGCCTCCGGGTCGCGCGGGGCCGCCGCGTCGCCGCACAGGATCGCGGCGGCCGGGCTGCCGTAGTGTGAACTGGCGGCGTCCAGCACGAACCGCAGGCTCCCCTCCAATTCCGGAGTCGGCGCGACGGCGATCCGCCGCGCCGCCTTCTCCAGCACCGCCACCGAGCGCGCGAACGCGGCCCGGCCCGCGGCGCGGTCGGTGCCGACACCGTTCCAGAAGAGATACGGCACCAGATGCTCGTCGATGTCGTACGAGCCGACGCGCAACGCCCGCTCCGACGCCGCCCCGACGATCCGGTGGACGGTCGCGAGCACGGCGTCCCGGCTCGCCCCGAGCCCGTACTCCCGGTCCCGGGCCGCCGTCCAGGACGCCCATGCGCCCAACGCCCGCTCCACCACAGGCTCGTTGCCCACCCACGGCCTCGGATTCCAGCGGCGCGGATCACCGGCGCTGTCGAGGACCACCCGGTCGGTGCGCCCCGGGAACAACTGCGTGTACACGGCGCCGAGATACGCGCCGTAGGAGTACCCGAGGTAGGAGATCCGGCGCTCGCCCAGCACCGCGCGGACGACGTCCATGTCCCGGGCGGTGTTGCGGGTCGTCACGTACGGCAGTACGGCAGTACATCACCGTGGCGGCGTACGCACCCTGCGGCCAGCTCCCGCTGGAAGGCGACCTGGCGGTCGAACGCGGCCCGGCCGGTCCCGGCGGAACGGATCCAGATACCGGTCGGCCAGCCGCAGTCGATCGGCGTACTGCGCCCCACGAACCGCGGATCGATCCCGACCAGGTCGTACCGGGCAGCCACCTTGCCCATGTACGCCCGCGTCTCCAGTGGCATACCGAGCGTCGGCTCGGCCGGACCGCCGTGGTTGAGGACCAGGGTGCCGATCCGGTGCGCCCGGTCGGACGCCGGGAGCCGGGAGAGGGCGATCCGGGTGGTCGGGCCGGTCGGGCGGCTGTAGTCCAGCGGGACGGTGATCCGCGTGCAATGGGCCCCGGCCCGGTCCAGGGCGGTGCCCGTCGCGCCCACGATGACGACCTGCACGGCCTCCACTGCGGCAAGCGCGCGGAAGGAGGCGAAGCGCGCGACCAGCTTCCGGCCGAAGACGCCGATCAGCAGGTGAGGCACCGACTCGACCACCACGACCAGGCCCATGGCGACCGCGCCGGATCGCTGCCAGGCCGTCCATGCCAGAGCAAGGGTGAAGAAGCGGTCGCCGAAGACGGACAGCGTCTCAGCAAGCCACAGGACCAGGACGGGACGTTGCCGCAGCAGGCTCACGTAACTCACCCGCGCGACTGTAGGGGCCCGTCGAACATCAAGAGGCGTCTTTGGTCACTCCTCCTTCAAAGGCAGTAACCGTCGTCCTCACGCTTATCCAGTCGGATGACGCCGACAAGATCAGCCAGCGCTTCTGCCTGAGCTGACAACCCGGCGGCAGCTCACTGGGCGCCGTTTGCCGCACGCCCCGGGGGCCAGACGGCTGCTACCCGCCGGTGATACACCGGCAGGCAGCAGAGCAGCGGATGAATGGGGAAAGCCACAGCAGTCCCGCATCCCGGGAAACCGGGTCTCGAAGAAGGATCGCGGGGACGGCTGAGCGACCGAGCGAGTCGTGTGCGGGCTACGGCGCCGGCTCGTAGGCGAGGGTGGCGTCCGGGCAGTCGGCGGCGAAGCGCAGCAGAGCCTCACGCTCAGCCGGGTCGACCGCCAGACCCCACCGCTTCTTCGTCGCCACCCACTCGCCGAGGTACCGGCAGTGCACGGACGGAATCGGCATCCATGTGGTGGGATCCTGGTCCGATTTCTGCCGGTTAGAGCGGGCGCTGACGGCGATCAGGCTGACTTCGGCTCCGAGATCGTTGGCGTAGCGGCGGCGTTTCTCCGTCGTCCAGCCGTAGGCGCCGGAGTCGTGGGCCTCGGCGAGCGGGACCAGGTGATCGATGTCAATCCTGCCGGGGCCGGAGCCCTCGATGAGGGTGTCGTCGTAGTAGGAGTGCCACACTCCTCCGGTGGTTTTTTGCAGGAGTAACTGTCAAATCCTGTGGATCAGCGCGGAGAACCTCAAGCCAGCTGTAGCCATTCATCGAGGACTACGAAGTCCTGGTCGGTGAGGCCTCGGGACGACGCGACGCGATGGAGGATCGCCTGGGCGGGGTGGTGGATGGATACCCAGTCTCGGTCGGCGTCGGTGATCTCGTCGTCGACCCAGGCGAACGGGCGTCCGTCCGCCCACGCCACGAGGGTTCGGGTCTTCCAGTGGAGCCCGAACCACTGGTCTTCGCGTTCGTGGGCGGCTGAGGGCTCTGGCCAGTTCACGACCGGCAGCTGCGGCAGGCCGAGTCTCGGTGCCAGCTCGATATTGGCCTCTTCTTCCCAGGTGGTGGCCCAGACTAGGTCGCACGGCAGCGCCGCGAGCCGCGGCCCGATCTGCGGGTCGAGCCGCGCCAGGTGCGAGTTGGATGCGGTGCCCGTGAGATCGCGCTGCGGGTCGTCACCGAACGGCAGGAGCGGCCCGTCGACGTCCACGAAGAGCAGTGGACGGTTCCCGTGCCTGGTCATGCTGCGCTCACCTCGGGACGCTCCACGAGGTAGCCGTTGTGGAATGTGGCGCCGTTGCGGACGAGGGCGACGAGATGGGGTGCGGTGATCGCGCGCCAGCGGGCCTGGGCGGACTCGGTGAGCTTGAACACCATGGCCAGGGCCGCTGCGGGGCTGCCAGCTCCGCGGGTGACCCGGGTCCTCAACTTGACGGTGCTGAAGGTTGATTCGATCGGGTTCGTCGTTCTGAGGTGGACCCAGTGTTCGGCGGGAAAGTCGTAGAACGCCAGGAGTTCATCGGCCTCGTCGGTGACCTTCTTCACCGCCTTGGGCCACTTCGCGCCGTAGGCGCGATCGAAGTCCTTGACGGCCTTCTCGGCGTGGTCGCGGTCTTCGGCGTTGTAGATCTCCTGCAGTGCCTTCTTCGCTCCGGGCTGGGCCGACTTCGGCAGGGCGTTGACGACGTTCCGGCTTTTGTGAACCCAGCACCTTTGATGCCTGGCCTGCGGAAACACCTCTGTGAGAGCCCGCCACAGGCCCATCGCGCCGTCACCGACCACGAGCTCGGGGGCCCGCATGCCGCGCCGCCGGCAGTCACGTAGCAGGTCGGCCCAGGACTCGGTGGACTCGCGCAGTCCTTCGGCGAGCGCGATGAGTTCCTTGCGGCCGTCGGTGCGCACTCCCATGAGGACCAGGACGCAGGAGCGGGCCTGGCCGAGGCGGATCTTGGGGTGGACGCCGTCGGCCCACACGTAGACGTAGTCGGATTCCGACAGGTCGCGGGCTTGGAAGACGGCGTGGTCATCGCTCCATTGCTTGGTCAGCCGGGTCACGGTGGCCGGCGAAAGCCCGGCCGAGCTGCCGAGGAACTGCTCCATGGCGGGCACGAAGTCGCCGGAGGACAGTCCGTGCAGGTAGAGGAGGGGAAGGACCTCGCTGATCTTCGGGGACTTCCGGCACCAGGGGGCCAGGATCTTCGACGAGAACCGCTCGCGCTCGCCCGTGGCGGCGTCGACGCGCTTGTCGTTCACGCGCGGCGCCTTCACCGGGACCGGGCCTGCGGCCGTGGTCACAGTGCGCTCACGGTGGTGACCGTTGCGGACCACCAGCCGGCGACCGGCTTCGTCACGCTGGTCGGCCAACTCGGCTATGTACTGGTTGACTTCGGCCTCCAGGGCCGCGGCGAGCATCCGCCGGGCGCCCTCGCGGACGATGTCGTCCATCAGGAAGCCGGTCTCGGTGGTTCCGTCGTTGTTGACTACGCTGAGCACAGGCGTGCCTTCCCGACCCGCGCGCCAACGCGGGCATACTCGATGACCAGAAGTCGATCACTCGGGAAGGTACGCCCTCCGCGTTCCGCGAGGCACCCTTACCGAGGCCGATCCACAGGTCTTGAGCATTGCTCCACCGAGGCCAGCACCACCGTCCCTCAGCCCACAGGCGGCGTGCTCCGGCTCGCCGACTACCTCGAACAACACGGCCGTTCCACCCGCCGCGGTCAGTGCCCACCTGCAACCTTCTGGCACGCCGCTCACACCCATCTCACCCACCCCGATGACCTCAACAATCTCACCCAAGCGGCCCTAGACCGCCATCGCCTGCAGTGTGGCCACCACCTTCTACAACGCGCCTCCGACCTCGGCGACACCGACGCCCTGTACCGCCTGGCCGTGATGCGGGAACGCGCCGGGGACCGCGACGGCGCCGAGGCCTTCTACCGGCAGGCCGCCGACCACGGCCACACCTACGCCCTGTACCACCTGGCCGTGATGCGGGAGGAGGCCGGGGACCGGGAGGGTGCCGAGGACTTGGCCCGCCAGGCCGCCGACCACGGCGACACCCACGCCCTGGTCCACCTAGCCGAGATGCGGGAACACGCCGGGGACCGCGACGGCGCCGAGGACTTGGCCCGGCAGGCCGCCGACCTCGGCCACACCGACGCCCTGGTCCGCCTGGCCGTGATGCGGGAGGTGGCAGGGGACCGCGACGGCGCCGAGGGCCTCCACCAGCAGGCCGCCAACTACGGCGAAGCACGCCGCGTGATCGCCGAGCTGTGGCCGTACGGCCTGGACCCGGACGGCACACCAACATCTCCATTGCAACCGTCCCTGTCAGTTGAGGGGCGATAACACGCACCGCCGGGCACGGTGTTGGTTTCTCAGCGCTGCTGGCCACGGCATCCGAGGTTCAAAGACCGGTTCTAAGAAGAAACGGTCGTCCGCCTGTCAGCGGCCGGGTCGATTGCCTCAGCCGAGGAGGCGAAGTCGTCGTCCGGGGCCCTACGGGCGGCACGGGCGGCACGGGCGGCTCGCGCCGTCGTGGTCCGATGCGGGTATGTGCCGGACGGCGGGAGCCGGCGTACCGGACCAGCGTGCGGTGCAAGGCTCCTTCGATGAGCTCTGGACCCGGTGGTGCTCGCGGGTCTTCGTCGCTAGGCGCGGATGCTCGTGTAGCGCACGCCCGGACCCCACCGCTCCATCGCCGGCGTCATGCACCACTGGCACAGCGGGCACCCGCCCGAGCCGTATCGGTGAGTTTTGCGCTGGCACCCGGCGCAGAGACCGACACGGTCGCCGGGGCAGGTCAGTGCGGACGGGTCCGGCTCGTTGATGGGCGGCGGGGAGTCGTGGTCATCGGCAGGGTCCTGTTCTAGGCGATCATCGCAAGTCGCCCAGTCGGCAGGATAACGGGCGGATGGTACGGATGTTCGAGGCTACGCCGTGGCGGCTTCGCGGGGCGGCCAAGTCGGTGATGTGTAGCAGCGTGTTTCGTCGCGATCGAGGGCGTGGTGTCGTCTGCCGGTTGTGCCGCACTTGCCGTCGTGGACCTGGAGCGGCTCGCCGGTGCTGGTGCCGAGTCCGGCGATCCAGTCCGAGGGTCGTGTCCGGTTCCCGCAGCCGCATGGCGTGGACACCGGTCTCCTGCTTCCCGGGCATCGCGTTGGCGGAGCCGCCGGGCTTGCCGCGTGTACGGCTGTCTACCGCTGGACGTCACGGTGCCTTCTCTTCCAGAGCCGCTATCGAACACCTGCTCGAATATCGGGGTAGGGTGGATCCCAGAGGAGGTGCAGGCGGGGCAGGGGGTGCGCGAGCGACAGGAGGTGCGGGGCGATGGTTTTACTCATTTGCACACCGTGTCCGGTTATTCGGCCCGTTACGGTGCCTCCCTGCCCGATGTCCTCGTACGGCGTGCTGCGGAGCGGGGGATGTCGGCGCTCGCGCTGACCGACCGGGACACCGTCGCCGGCGTCGTGCGTTTCGCCAAGGCCGCCG
>NZ_JBSFMT010000109.1:0-23401 GCF_053599695.1 Streptomyces sp. NPDC000878
CCGTCCGGCGTTTGAGGACGAGGCCGTTCAGGCCGAAAGGGGGGTCTGGGGGCGCAGCCCCCAGGGATGGGACGGGTAGGGGCGGCGGGGGCGAGGAAACCCCTACGCCAGCCCCCTCCGCGCCACCGCAGGCGGACGGTGACCCGCGATCGACGTCACCATGTCCAGCACCTGGCGCGTCTCCGCGACCTCGTGGACGCGGTACACCCGCGCCCCCAGCCACATCGACACCGCCGTCGTCGCCAACGTCCCCACCAGCCGTTCCTTCAACGGCCGGTCCAACGTCTCGCCCACGAAGTCCTTGTTGGACAGGGACACCAGCACCGGCCACCCCGTCTCCACCATCTCCCCCAGCCGCCGCGTCGCCTCCAGGCTGTGCCGCGTGTTCTTCCCGAAGTCGTGCCCGGGATCGATCATCACCGACTCCCGAGGCACCCCCAGCGAGACCGCCCGCTCGGCCAGCCCGACGGTCACCCGGAGGATGTCGGCCATGACATCCCCGTACTCCACCCGATGTGGACGAGTCCGAGGCTCCGCACCGCCCGCGTGCGTGCACACCAGCCCCACCCCGTACCGCCCCGCGACCTCCGCGAGTCGCGGATCGACACCGCCCCACGCGTCGTTCAGCAGATCCGCCCCCGCCTCGCACACGGCCTCGCCCACGTCCGCCCGCCAGGTGTCCACGCTGATGATCACGTCGGGGAACCGGCGGCGCACCTCCGCCACGAAGCCGACCGTCCGCCGCGCCTCCTCCGCCGCCGTCACCTCCTCGCCCGGCCCCGCCTTCACCCCGCCGATGTCGATGATGGCAGCACCCTCTGACACCGCCTGCTCCACGCGCGTGAGCGCGGGCTCGTCGCGGAAGGTGGCTCCCTGGTCGTAGAAGGAGTCCGGGGTCCGGTTCACGATCGCCATGATCACCGGCTCGTGCGCGCCGAATTCACGCCTGCCCAGTCTGAGCATCGCCTGTGACCTCTCCTAGTACGTTCCGGTATTCGGCCGCCTGCGACCATAACTGCCAGACTCGCATGGCACGATCGGACCCTGCCGCATTGGGCTGAGGCACTTCAGCTCCACCCCGATCCATGCGATCCACCCGATCAACCCGCTCCTTCCGCTCCTTCCGATTCATCCGCTCCTTCCGATCCATCCGAATTCCATGGGGAACCAGCGATGTTGATGTTCTTGTTCCTGGTCGTCGCGCTCGCCGTCGTGGTCGGCGCGGTGACGCTGGCCGTGGTGGGCGGCGGCGAGAACGCCGTCCTGCCGGACGCCGTGCCCGAGCGCCTCCAGGACCCCCTGCCGCCCGACCGTCCGGTCGACCGCGGTGACGTCGAGTCCCTCCGCTTCCCGGTCGCCGCCCGCGGTTACCGCATGTCGGACGTCGACGACGCGCTCACCCGCCTCGGCGCCGAACTCGCCGAGCGGGACGCCCGTATCGCCGACCTGGAGTCCGCGCTGTCCGGCGCCCAGGCCGCGTCGAGGGTCCCCATGGACAAGCCGGCCGAGGGGAGCGAGCAGTGAGCGACGCCGGGGTGGCCCTCGCAGGCCCCGACGGCGCTCTGCGCTGCCCCTGGGCGCTGTCCACGGAGGACTACGTCGCGTATCACGACGAGGAGTGGGGGCGCCCGGTCCACGGCGACGACGCCCTCTTCGAACGGCTCTCCCTGGAGGCCTTCCAGTCCGGCCTCTCCTGGATCACCATCCTGCGCCGCCGGGCGGGCTTCCGTACCGCCTTCGCCGGCTTCGGGATCGCGTCCGTCGCGGTCTTCACGGACGCCGACCGCGAACGGCTCCTCGCCGACGCCGGCATCATCCGCAACCGCGCGAAGATCGACGCGACGATCGCCAACGCGCGCGTGCTCGCGGACTGGGCCCCGGGCGACCTGGACGACCTGATCTGGTCCCACGCCCCGGACTCCGCCACCCGCCCGGTCCCCAAGACCCTCGCCGACGTCCCCGCGGTCACCGACGAGTCGACCGCCCTGTCGAAGGCCCTGAAGAAGCGCGGCCTGCGTTTCGTGGGCCCGACGACGGCCTACGCGCTCATGCAGGCCTGCGGACTGGTCGACGACCACTTGGCAACGTGCGTCGCGAGAAGCGCCCCCTAAGGGGCGCGGGGAACTGCTAAGGGGCGCGGGGAACTGCGCGATCAACCCCCACGGACCCGCAGCTCCCAACGGCGCGTCCCACCCCAAACGCGTCCCACCCAAAAAGGGACTCTCACCGACCCAGATACTTCGGCTTCTCCTTGTTGACGAACGCCTGCACCGCGATCGCGTGGTCCTCCGACGCGCCCGCCCGTGACTGGAGTTCGTCCTCCTTCTCCAGGGTCTCCTCCAGGGAGTGGGAGAAGCCGTACGCGATGGCCTCCTTGAGGGCCGCGTACGCCACTGTCGGGCCGTCCGCCAGGGCCCGTGCCGTCTTCTCGGCCTCGGCCCGCAGGTCCGCCGCCGGGACGACCCGGTTCGCGATGCCCAGCTCGTACGCCTCCTGCGCCTTGATGCTGCGCGGGAACAGGAGCAGGTCCGCGGCGCGCCCGGGGCCGATCACACGCGGGAGCGTCCAGGAGACGCCCGAGTCGGCGGTCAGCGCCACGCCGGCGAACGACGTGTTGAAGGCGGCCGTGTCCGCGACGACCCGGTAGTCGGCGGCGAGCGCGAAGCCGAAGCCGGCCCCGGCCGCGACGCCGTTCACGCCCGCCACCACCGGCTTGGGCATGCCCGTCAGCGCCCGCACGATGGGGTTGTAGTGCTCGCGGACCGTGGTCATGGTCTGACCCGTGCCGGCCTCGCGGTCGGCCGCCAGCAGCCCGATGTGCTCCTTGAGGTCCTGACCCACACAGAACGCCCGGTCCCCGGCGGCGGTCAGCAGCACCGCCCGTACGGCGCCGTCCGTGGCCGCGGCCTCGACCGCCTCCCGGAGGGCGACCTTGGTCGCGATGCTCAGCGCGTTCATCGCCTCGGGGCGGTTCAGCGTGATCGTCGCCAGTCCGTCGTGCACCTCGTAGAGCACGGTGTCGGCCATGGGGGTCCCCTCCGGTGGGTGTCGCGGCTCGGTCGTCGCAGGACAGCATGGCGGAGATCACGGCCCGAGGAGAGGGCCGGTCATGTGACCTGCGTCAAAGAATTCCCGTCCGTCCGGCGTCGGCGCGGGTCCGCGCGGCGGCGAAGTATCGCAGCCACATCGGCGAATTGGGTGGTTTTGATCGCGCGCGTTGCTCAAGCGATGCCGACTGATGTTGGTCATAGGGTCCTGAGATGCGGGATAATGGCTTGGAAGCAATGTGTTCGATGCCGGTGACGTTCGTCCCATGAGGGGATGGGCGTGCCCTCCTAAGGGGCCGTCGGCGACGATGAGCTGGTTTCAGGAAGGGGAACGAGCATGGCGGCCATGAAGCCGCGGACGGGCGATGGCCCGCTCGAGGTGACAAAGGAGGGGCGGGGCATCGTCATGCGCGTTCCGCTCGAAGGCGGCGGTCGACTCGTCGTCGAGCTGACCCCTGACGAGGCCGACGCGCTGGGCGATGCCCTCAAGAAGGTCGTCGGCTGACGCGCGGACGCGTCCATACCCTTTCAGCTGCCCCGGCACCGTGAACACACGGTGCCGGGGCACTGTTTTGCCTCAGTGCTCGGGCATCAACGCTTGACCGCGCACAGCAGACCGTCGCCCACGGGCAGCAGGGACGACACCAGCTCCTGACTCTCGCGCACCGCGCGCAGCAGCTCCCGCAGCCGTATGACCTCGGTGGGCTGGGGCCCCGAATCGACCGTCCTGCCGTTGGCGAAGACGCCCTCGAAGACCACCAGGCCACCCGTACGGAGCAGACGCAACGATTCAGCTAGGTAGTCGAGGCTCTCCAGCCGGTCACCGTCGCAGAAGACGAGGTCGTAGCCGGCGTCCGCGAGCCGGGGCAGCACGTCCAGGGCGCGGCCCGGGATGAAGCGGGCGCGGTTGCTGGCGAAGCCGGACGCGCGGAAGGCCTGACGGGCGAACTGCTGGTGGTCGGGCTCGGGGTCGACCGTCGTCAGGACCCCGTCCGCGCGCATGCCGTGCAGGAGGTACATGCCCGAGACGCCCGTCCCGGTCCCGATCTCCGCCACCGCCTTCGCGTCCACGGAGGCGGCCAGCAGCCGTAGCGCGGCGCCCGTGCTGGGCGCCACCGAGCGCAGCCCTGCCTCGCGGGCCCGGTCACGGGCCCAGCGCAGTGCTTCGTCCTCGGCGACAAAGGCGTCGGCGAACGCCCAGCTCGTCTGCCGGTTGCCGGTAATGACCCTCTCCTGTCCCCGCAGTTGCCTGGGCGTGACTGTATCCGTTGCGGCCGGGAACCCGCAGATGGGACCGGGCGTTTAGAGGGGTGCGGGACGAGGTGGGACAGACAGGCTGACGACCAGGGGGACGAGCGGATGGACCAGCACACCGAGAAGGCTGAGAACGCAGGGTACGCAGAGGACGCGGGACAGGTGCTCACGCGGCCCGCCGAGCCGTATCAGCGGAGATCAATTTCTCGTAAAACCGCTTATCCGGAGCTAACGGGCGAGGTGGCTATGGTAGGTGCTCCACTGGTCACCACCAGAGCCGACAGGGGAGGTGCGGCTGCACCTGTGGATCGGGGAGGAGCGCTCCGGCGCCTTCTCGGATCAGCGGGCAGGCCGAAATCCGTGAACAACACCGCTGCTGACCCCAGCCACGCCGCTGACCGAGCCCAGACCGCGACCTTCTCCACCGACGCGGACGGGCAGGCGTGGACTCCGCCCACGTGGGAGGAGATCGTCAGCACGCACAGCGGCCGTGTCTACCGCCTGGCATACCGCCTCACCGGCAACCAGCACGACGCCGAGGACCTCACCCAGGAGGTCTTCGTCCGCGTCTTCCGCTCGCTGTCGACGTACACGCCCGGCACCTTCGAGGGCTGGCTGCACCGCATCACCACCAATCTCTTCCTGGACATGGTCCGCCGCAAGCAGCGCATCCGTTTCGACGCCCTCGGCGACGACGCGGCCGAGCGCCTGCCCAGCCGTGAGCCGTCCCCGCAGCAGGTCTTCAACGACGCGCACTTCGACGCGGACGTCCAGCAGGCCCTGGACACCCTCGCGCCCGAGTTCCGCGCCGCCGTCGTCCTGTGCGACATCGAGGGACTGTCGTACGAGGAGATCGCCGCGACTCTCGGCGTGAAGCTCGGCACCGTCCGCTCCCGTATCCACCGAGGCCGCTCCCAGCTCCGCAAGGCCCTCGCGCACCGCTCTCCGGAGGCCCGTGCCGAGCGCCGCTTCGCGGTGCCACGGGTGGCCGCGCTGGGAGGAGGGGGCGCGAGCGCGTGAGTGGATCACGGCCGTACTCTGCCGAGCGTTGCCTCGCCGAGCAGCATCTGGGAGACCGGCTCTCCGCCCTTGTGGACGGAGAACTCGGTCATGAGACGCGTGAGCGCGTCCTGGCGCACCTGGCCACCTGTCCGAAGTGCAAGTCGGAGGCCGACGCACAGCGCCGTCTGAAGAACGTCTTCGCGGAGATGGCCCCGCCACCGCCCTCCGAGAGCTTCCTGGCCCGTCTCCAGGGCCTGCCCGGCGGAGGTGATTCCGACTCCGGCGGCTCACCGCTGGGCGGGGGAGGTTTCCCCGACGGGCTCTCCGCGTTCCCCGGGGGTCCGGGAGTCGGCTCAGGAGTCTTCGGGGTGAGGGACGAAGGGTTCGGGTACGTGCCGGCCCGGCCGCACCCCTCCGTCCTCCCGTCGTCCGCCCCTGGCCGGGGTTTCCGTATCCATGACGTCGGCCGTCACGACGCCGACCGGTCGTCCTCGCGCAGTCTGCGGTTCGCGTTCGCCGCCGCCGGTGCGGTGTCGCTGGCCGCGATCGCGCTGGGCGGGGTGTCGACGGGCGTTCCCGGCGACACGGCCGAGGCCCGGGGCACCTCCGGGGGCAGCAATGTGACGCCGATGCGTCCGCAGGGCGGGGGCGCCGCGACGGCTCCCGACAGCCAGCGGCGCCGCTCGGTCGGTCCGCTGCTCTCGCAGGGGTTCGGGCAGGGGACGTTCGGGCAGGCGCCGGTGGCATCGACGGGGGCGTCCGCGCCCTTGCTGCCGGGCGTGCCGGCACCGGCCTCCGGGGGCCGGGAGCGCGCGGCCATGCATCCGCTGACCACGCCGGTCGTGGCCGCCGCCGCGGTGCTGTCCCCGCTGATACGCCCGCTGGAGGCCCCGCGGGTCGCCCTGACCTCCTGGTCGACGGCGCCCGAGGTGGCGGTGCAGGGCCTGCTCATGGCACCGGCGCCCGACGCGTCTCCCGCACCGTCCCCTTCCTCCTCGGACACCGTCCGCTGACCCCACGAACCTGGTTGAATCCGGGGTGCGGGCCGCACAACGGCGGGCCAGGTGTGGGGAGAGCATGAACGAGGGGAAGCCCGCGAAGGTCAAGTGGTGGAACCGGCCTCAGGAGGAATCGGCGCCGCCGGGTCAGGAGCGATCGGCTTCCGGATCGGAGGGTTCGACCGCCGAGGAGGACTTGGCTTCAGAGGGGGGTTTGGCCGCCGAGGCGCGGCTGTCCTCCGAGGAGGGTGTGGCTTCCGCAGAGGTTTTGGCGGGGGCCGACGGCGACGGTGACTTCGAGTTGCCGCCGCCCGTGGCGGTGCCTGGAGCGTCGGGTACGTCTGTAGTGCCTGAGGTGCCCGAAGCCGCGCCCGCCGCTCAGCCGGAACTCCCGCCCGGACCGCCCCAGCCCCTCCACGATCCTGATCCCTACAGCACCCCGCCCTACGGTCATCCCGGCCCCTGGGCGCCCGCTCCGCCGGTCCAGCACCCCGCGATGACCCCGGCGCACGGTACGGCCGTACCGGGGCCGCTGACGCCCCAGGGGCGGTCCGACGTACCGGAAGACGTGCCCGACGTACCCGAAGCCCCTCCTGCCCCTCCTGGGGCTCCCGAGACCGGCGCCGGTCCCAACCCCTGGCAGCGCTACGACCCTTGGGCGGCCTCGCCCCTCCAGTCCGCTCAGTCCCTCCAGCAGAACGGAGCCGCGCCCGCCGGTGCCCGGCCCGGGGCGCGGAAGCGTGGGCTGGTGGTCGGGGCCGTGCTGCTCGCGCTGCTCTCCGGGGGCGTCGGTGGCGCCGTCGGGTCGTATCTGGAGCGGCACGGCGGGGACGGCGACCGTATTCAGCTGCCGCAGGCCGAGAGCGACGGGTCCGTCGGGCGGGCCCCGGACAGCGTGGCCGGGATCGCCGCGCGTGCGCTGCCCAGCGTGGTGACGCTGCATGTGCGAGGGGACGAGGCCGAGGGCACCGGTACCGGGTTCGTGCTCGACGGCCGGGGACACATCCTCACCAACAACCACGTCGTCGAACCCGCCGGTGCCGACGGCGGGATAACCGTGACGTTCAGCGGCGGCGAGACCGCCGAGGCCGAGGTCGTCGGACGGGACAGCGGATACGACCTGGCCGTCGTCAAGGTGAGCGACGTCGACGGGCTCCAGCCGGTGGTCCTCGGGAACTCCGACAACGTGGCGGTGGGCGACCCCGTCGTCGCCATCGGGGCCCCCTTCGACCTCGCCAACACCGTCACGTCCGGCATCATCAGCGCCAAGGAACGGCCCATCACCGCCGGGGGCGAGAGCGGCGACGGCAGCGACGTGTCGTACGTCGACGCGCTCCAGACCGACGCGCCCATCAACCCCGGCAACTCCGGCGGGCCGCTGCTCGACGCCCGGGCCAGGGTCGTCGGGATCAACTCCGCGATCCGTTCCGCCGACAGCGCCTCGGGGCTGGACGGCACGCAGTCCGGGTCGATCGGGCTCGGCTTCGCCATACCCATCAACCAGGGCAAGCGCGTCGCCGAGGAACTGATCAACACGGGGCAGGCGACCCACCCTGTCATCGGCGTCACCCTCGACATGGACTACTCCGGCGACGGCGCGCGCGTCGGCACCGAGGACAGCGACGGCGGGCCCCCGGTCACCACCGGCGGCCCCGGCGACCGGGCGGGCCTGGAGGCCGGCGACATCATCACCGAGGTCGACGGGCGGCGCGTCCACTCCGGCGAGGAACTGATCGTCAAGATCCGCGCCCACCGCCCCGGTGACCGGCTGGAACTGTCCCTGGTGCGCGGCGGCAGGGAGCGGACGATCTCCCTCGTCCTGGGCTCCTCCGGCGGTAACTGACAGAAACGTCACAGGTGACGGGCCCGCACCTGCTCCCACTAGGCAAACATCCCGGAAAACCGGTCGCGTACACGCACTCTTCGGCCCCCGGACGGTACCGGTGGGACAGGATGGCCGGGTACCGTGGAACCGGCCCGGACCACGGAAGACCGCGAAGACCGCACGGACCACCGAGGGCCGAGGACCGAGGACTCGCAAGGAGCTTCAGGTGTTCAATGACATAGGACCGCTCGAGCTGGTGACGCTCGTGCTCCTCGCTGTGCTCGTCTTCGGTCCGGAGAAGCTTCCGAAGATGATCCAGGACGTCACGCGCACCATCCGCAAGATCCGGGAGTTCTCGGAGGGCGCGAAGCAGGACATCCGCCAGGAACTGGGCCCGGAGTTCAAGGACTTCGAGTTCGAGGACCTGAACCCCAAGACGTTCATCCGCAAGCAGCTGGACAACGACGAGCTGGGGCTCAAGGAGATCCGTAACGGCTTCGACCTGAAGAAGGAGATGGCCGAGGTCACGGACGCGGTTCATGGCCGCGATGCCGACTCGTCCTCCTCTTCGTCGTCCTCCGGTTCCTCCGGTGGCACCGTCGACATGACGAAGAAGCCCGAGCCGGACGAGCGCCCGCCCTACGACGCGGACGCCACCTGATCGTCGTACGCCTGCGTGCACATGTCCGTGTGCGCGTGACGCGATTCATACTCCGACTGGGCCTCGGACGGCCCGATCCGGACGTCTGCGCGGCCTACGCGCCGGGCGCTTTCCCTGCTGCTCGGAGCGGTGTGGCTATGCTGCCGAGTTGTTGTGGGGCTGTACATCGGCCAGCAACGCCGCCCGAAGGGGGGCGGGCCGTCCGGGCCGACGAGAACGAGGAGGCGTCCGGTACATGGAGACGACAAGTCGGGTGGGCGCACAGGCGCCGGCCGCGGAGGGCGGACAACCTGTCCCCTCCGCCCGGCGCACGATTGACGGTTATCTGCTGGCGCCCTTCCCCTGGTACGGCCTCGACGAGGCCTTCACGGGACCGCGCTGGCTGATGCAGGTGGGTACGGCGGCCGACGGTGCCGTCGAGCACGGTTCGATCGGGCACGGCGACGAACCCTCCGTACGGCACGAGGCCATGGGGGAGGACAGGGAGCGGTTCGCGGTGGTCGTCACCGTGGCAGCCAACCCCGTACGGCGCAGTGCGGACGGCACGGGGCTGCTGGAGGCGACCTCGGTGTCGTCTGCGGCCTGGCTGGCCGGGGTGGGGCTGCTGTCCTTCACCTGGCCCGGCCAGATGGACCACACCCTGCGGGACGACTGGCTCGACCAGCAGACGGAGACGGCGTGGGTCCTCGCGGACGATCTCGGCGGTTCTGACTGGTCCACGTTGTCCCTGCCGGTGGACGGGGTGCCTACGGCGTTCCACTACCGGGAGTCGGAGTTCGGGTGGGTGCTGGCCGGGTCTACGCAGGAGGGTGTGCACGTGGGGGCGTATGGGCGGGGGATGAGTGCGTACGGGCTTGGCTTCGCCATGATCAAGGACATTGGCGTTTACGCGTGATGTTTGGGGGCGCCGGTTGTTTGCGGCGCCCCTTCGTCGTGGGGGCTGGGGTTGTGTGGCGGGTGCTGCGCCGTCGTGGCTTGTCGCGCAGTTCCCCGCGCCCCTAAAAGCAAAAGCCCCGGCTGACCCCCGTTAGAACTTGTTCTTCGGAGTGATCCCGAGCGACAGTCCCGAAAGGCCCCGCTGCCTGCCTCCCAGCTTGCCCGCGATCGCGCGCAACGCCGCGCCTGCCGCTGAGTCCGGGTCCGACAGGACGACCGGCTTGCCCTCGTCGCCGCCTTCGCGGAGGCGGACGTCGATGGGGATGGAGCCGAGGACCGGGACCGTTGCTCCCGTGGTCCTGGTGAGGCCGTCGGCGACGCTCTGGCCGCCGCCCGTGCCGAAGACGTCGACCATCTCGCCGCAGTGCGGGCAGGGCAGGCCGGCCATGTTCTCGACCACGCCGACGATCTTCTGGTGGGTCTGGACGGCGATGGCGCCCGCCCGCTCGGCCACCTCGGCCGCCGCCTGCTGAGGCGTCGTCACGACGAGGATCTCGGCGTTCGGGACCAGCTGGGCGACGGAGATGGCGATGTCGCCCGTGCCCGGCGGGAGGTCGAGCAGCAGGACGTCCAGGTCGCCCCAGTACACGTCCGCCAGGAACTGCTGGAGGGCCCGGTGGAGCATCGGGCCGCGCCAGACGACCGGGGTGTTGCCCGGGGTGAACATACCGATGGAGATGACCTTCACGCCGTGCGAGGACGGCGGCATGATCATGTTCTCGACCTGGGTCGGCAGGCCGTCCACGCCCAGCATGCGCGGCACGCTGTGGCCGTAGATGTCGGCGTCGACCACGCCCACCTTGAGGCCGTCGGCCGCCATCGCCGCCGCCAGGTTGACGGTGACCGACGACTTGCCGACACCGCCCTTGCCGGACGCGATGGCGTACACGCGTGTGAGGGAGCCGGGCTTGGCGAAGGGGACCTCGCGCTCGGCCTGGCCGCCGCGCAGGGCGGACGCCAGTTCCTTGCGCTGGCTGTCGCTCATGACGTCGAGTTCGACGTCGACGCGCGTGACGCCCTCGACCCGCGAGACCGCCTCCGTCACGTTCTTCGTGATCGTGTCGCGCATCGGGCAGCCGGAGACCGTCAGGTACACGGCGACCGCGACCGCCCCGTCCGCGCCGACGACCACCGACTTCACCATCCCCAGCTCGGTGATGGGTCGCTGGATCTCGGGGTCGTTCACCGTCGCCAGTGCTTCACGCACCGCGTCTTCCGTAGCCATAACCACGATGGTACGGCGCCGCGCACAGCCCCCGGGAAGCCCGTCACCGGTCTTCTACGTCACGCCCCCGCGGCCGTTCTGCCGGGAATACGCCGGGTCGGCCGGAACGGTGCCCGGGATGCCCGTCCGCGTACCGCTCCTCGTACCGTTCCTCCAGCTCCTTGACCAGGTCCTGCAGCTCCGAGCGGATCCAGTCCCGGGTCGCGACCTCGCCGAGCCCGGCGCGCAGCGAGGCGATCTCGCGGGTCAGGTACTCGGTGTCGGCGATCGACCGCTCGTTCTGCTTGCGGTCCTGTTCGAGGTTGACCCGGTCGCGGTCGTCCTGCCGGTTCTGCGCGAGCAGGATCAGCGGGGCCGCGTAGGACGCCTGGAGGGACAGCATCAGCGTCAGGAAGATGAAGGGGTAGTGGTCGAAGCGCAGGTCACGCGGCGCGCTCACGTTCCACACCACCCAGAGGATGATGACGACCGTCATCCAGACGATGAACCGCCCGGTGCCGAGGAACCGCGCGATGCGTTCGGACAGCCGTCCGAAGGCCTCGGGGTCGTACTCGGGCAGCAGCCGGCGGCGAGGGGCGCGCGGCTGGTCGAGCCGGACCCGGGAGCGGCCGGTCGCGGTGGCTCCGGTGGCCGCGCGCTCGCGGGTGCCTGTCTCGCGCTCAGGAGTCATGGCCACCCGCCCCCTCGGCAGCGGAAGGCGCTGCGCTCTCGTCGAGGTGGAACTCCGTCTCCCGCCAGTCCTCGGGCAGCATGTGGTCGAGTACGTCGTCCACGGTCACCGCACCGAGCAGCGACCCGCTCTCGTCGACCACCGGCGCCGCCACCATGTCGTACGTCGCGAAGAACCCGGCGACGACCGGCAGTTCGGCGTCCGGGGACAGGGGCTGCAGATCGTCGTCGACGAGCGAGCCGACCAGGGTGTACGGGGGGTCGCGCAGCAGCCGCTGGAAGTGGACCGCGCCCAGGTACTTGCCGGTCGGCGTCTCGTCCGGCGGGCGGCACACGTACACCTGGGCGGCGAGCGCGGGGGAGAGGTCGGGTTCGCGGATCCGGGCCAGCGCGTCGGCGACGGTCGCGTCCGGCCGCAGCACGATCGGCTCGGTCGTCATCAGACCGCCCGCCGTGTCCTCGCGGTACGCCATCAGCCGGCGCATGTCGGCGGCGTCGGAGGGCTGCATCAGGCTCAGCAGCCGTTCCTGGTCGTCCTCGGGCAGCTCGCCGAGCAGGTCGGCGGCGTCGTCGGGGTCCATCGCCTCCAGGACGTCGGCGGCGCGTTCCTCCTTGAGCTTGCCGAGGATCTCGATCTGGTCGTCCTCGGGCAGCTCTTCGAGCACGTCGGCCAGCCGGTCGTCGTCGAGGGCGGCGGCTACCTCCGCGCGCCGCTTGGGCGACAGGTGGTGCAGCACGTTCGCGAGGTCGGCGGGGCGCAGCTGCTCGAAGGTGGCGAGGAGGCTCTCGGCGCCCTGTCCGTCCTCCTCCAGGGAGAACCCGGTGACGGCGGACCAGTCGACGGTCAGCGTCTCGCCGGTGTTGCGCCGGAAGGCTCCGCCGCGGCCCTTCTTCCGTACGAAGACCCGCTCGATCTCCCAGTCGCGGCGGGCCGGCAGCTGTCGTACCGCCACATCCAGGACGGTGACCTCCTCGCCGGTCTCGCTGAGGGTGACGCGACGGTCGAGCAGTTCGCCGAGGACGAGCCGCTCGGTGGGGCGCTGCTCGAAGCGCCGGACGTTCAGCACGCCCGTTGTGATGACCTGGCCGGACTCGATGCCGGTGACACGGGTCATGGGGATGAAGACGCGGCGCCGGGTGGTGAGTTCGACGACCAGCCCGAGCAGTCGGGGCGGGCGGTGGCTGACGCGCAGCATGGCGACGAGGTCGCGCACCCGGCCCACCTGGTCGCCGTTCGGGTCGAAGACGGCCGTACCGGCGAGGTGCGAGACGAAGACACGGGACGAGCCTGCGGCCATGCCGTGCCTCCTGCCTCGGTGCGCGCTGCGGGGAGCGCGTCGGATTGTTTCCGGGGGTTCCGAATTGCCTGCTCGGATGCGCTTCAGGCTAGCCCGTCCGGTTCGCCTACGCCCTGGTGGGGGGTCCGGACGGACTGGCTCCGCCGGGGCCCCACGGCACCGGTACGCTGCCGTCCAGACCGCTCAGGACACCCGTACGAGAGGCAGCCCCACCTGTGTCTGCGATTCCCCGTGGCCGTACCCGCAGCGCCGGACTGGTGGGCGCGATGTGCGCCCTGGTCGTGACGGGGACAGGACTCACGGGATGCAGTTCGGACCCGGACGAGGGCACCAACGGGGTCGGCAAGCTGCCCGCCGACACCATCCAGACGAAGACCCGTACGGCCGCCGAGTCCGCCGACGCCGTACGGCTCTCCGGGACCGTCGTGACCAACGGGACCACCTACACCCTCGACATGCGCCTCAAGGACGACGGCGGCACCGGCTCGGTCACCGCGAAGGGGTCGACGTTCCGGCTGCTGCGGGTCGGGGAGCACCTGTTCCTGAAGGCTGACGCCGCGTTCTGGAGCCACGAGGACAACGGCAAGGGCGGTGCCAGCGACTCGGACGCGGCAGCCGCAGAGAAGCTCGGGGGCCTGTTCGTGAAGGTGCCGACGGGCGACCCCTCGTACAAGAAGTTCAGCGGCTTCACCGACAAGGACGTCCTCCTGGACGGCCTCCTCACCCTCCACGGCAGCCTCGCGACAGACGGCCACCACAAGCAGTCGGGCATCCGCACGATCCGCATCACCGGCGACGAGGGCTCCGGCGGCACCCTGGACGTCTCCCTGGAGGGCTCCCCGTACCCCTTGCGCCTGGTCCGCGCGGGCGGCGCGGGGACGCTGCTGCTGAGCGACTGGGGCAAGGACTTCCCCCTGGAGGAACCAGAGAAGGACGAGACCGTGGATTACGGCCAGCAGCTGCCGACGTCCTGAGCGGTCGGTTCTTTCGCTGCGGGCCGGTGGGGGCTGGTCGCGCAGTTCCCCGCGCCCCTTTTGGGGGGCGCAGCCCCCCAAACCCCCCCCACAGGGCGACGGGGGCTGGTGGCCGAAATTCTTGCCCCCGCCCGCCTCAAAGGGGCGCGGGGAACTGCGCGACCAGCCCCCACGGGCGCGCGGGCAAACGAACTACCTGCCCCGCCGCTTCCGAAACAGCAGCCGCGGCAACCCCGCCGGGATCGGCTCCCGAGTCGTCGCAGGCGAAGGCACAGGCGGCGCAGCCAACGACCCCTCCGGCAGAGGGCGCGAGCCCCCCGCGCGCGGAACCAACCGCACCACCCGACATTCACGCGCCCACCGAGACGGCATGGCCTCGCCGTCCGGCGCGTTCAACCGCTTCCCCTTCAGCTCCGCGACAGCGGCCTCCCACTCCGGGGAGTCCGGCGCCAGCTCCACGACCGTCGCCGCCCAGGTGACCAACCGCCCACCCTTGTCCTTGCTGCGGACGGTGACCTCCGCCTCGGCCCCGTCGACCAGTCCCGGCAGGGGCTGCTCACCGGGCCCGTCGCCGACCAGGACGGCCCCGCCCTCGTGCCAGACGTGCCACAGGGCGCGAGAGGGCCCGGCGGCGCCCTTGACCCAGACGAGGCCGGACTTCTTCGTGGCCTCCTCGACGAGGGCCCGGTCGAGCAGCGTGTCAGTCATGGGCGTCGTGGACGTCATGGGCAGAAGCGTAACGACGCCGTGCCCCGCCACCAGCCCCCGTCACAGCCAGCCGTTGCGCTTCAGCGTGCGGTGGATGCCGAAGCAGAGGCCCACCATGACCGTCATGACGACGGGGTAGCCGAACTTCCAGTGCAGCTCGGGCATGTAGTCGAAGTTCATGCCGTAGACCCCGCACACCATCGTCGGTACGGCGATGATCGCGGCCCAGGACGTGATCTTCCGCATGTCCTCGTTCTGCGCGACGGACGCCTGCGCGAGGTTGGCCTGGAGGATCGAGTTGAGCAGCTCGTCGAAGCCGATCACCTGCTCCTGGACCCGGGCGAGGTGGTCGGCGACATCGCGGAAGTACTTCTGGATGTCGGGGTCGATCAGCCGCATCGGGCGCTCGCTCAGCAGCTGCATGGGCCGCAGCAGCGGCGAGACGGCCCGCTTGAACTCCAGGACCTCACGCTTGAGCTGGTAGATCCGGCCGGCGTCGGTACCGCGCGGAGTGCCCTTGCGGCCCGGCGAGAACACCTCCGTCTCGACCTCGTCGATGTCGTCCTGCATGGCGTCCGCGACCGCGACATAGCCGTCGACGACATGGTCGGCGATGGCGTGCAGCACGGCGGAGGGGCCCTTGGCGAGCAGTTCGGGGTCGTCCTGGAGACGGTGGCGCAGCGCGCGCAGGGAGCCCTGGCCGCCGTGCCGGACGGTGATGAAGAAGTCCCGTCCGGTGAAGCACATCACCTCGCCGGTCTCCACGACCTCGCTGTTCGCGGTGAGTTCGGCGTGGTCGACGTAGTGGATGGTCTTGAAGACGGTGAAGAGCGTGTCGTCGTACCGCTCCAGCTTGGGCCGCTGGTGGGCCTGGATCGCGTCCTCGACGGCGAGCGGGTGGAGCCCGAACTCGCTGGCGATACCGGAGAATTCGGCCTCCGTCGGCTCATGCAGTCCGATCCACACGAAGCCCCCGTCGCGGCGCACCTTGCGCATCGCCTCGTGCGGGGTGAGCGCCTTCGGGGTCTCGATCCGGGCGCCGTCGCGGTAGACCGCGCAGTCGACGACGGCCGAGGGCGTCGAGGGGTCGCGGGTGGGGTCGTAGGTGCTGCCGTCCTTGCGCAGGGAGGGACGGGACGGGCGGACCGCGGCACGCAGGTTGTGGATCATCGACATTTGGCAGGCTCCTTCGCGACACGCAACGAAAGACCGCCGTCAACGGTTGGAACTGCCCGGAATGGGGACGTCCTGACTGAGGATGTTTGGCACGTCCACAAAGCGGGGAGCACCGCACCGTCGCGGTGGTGAGCTTCGCTACTGATTCAGAACTGACTCAGATCACATGGATCGGGCAAAACGAAACCAAGTGCTCTTCCGCGATGACGCGAACGCGAATGTGACGCGATGCGGTGCGATGCGAGAGATGACAGCCCAGCGGGGGAGCGGCCGGAGCAACTACATCAGCGGGCGGAAGAGCGGGTGCTACTGCACGGATGACTTCGATCCATTGCAGCCCCACCTCCTCCGGCCGGTCCCTCGTGAGGGACGATCATTCCCCTTCAAGGGGAGCCCCCTAAGGGGAACTTCAGCGGTGTCGGGACTTGATCGCGACGCTTCTGCGTGCTGCCCCGAACCCGGCCTAGGGTAACAGCCGACGGAACTGTCAAGGCGCGCGTTTGCCCGCAACTGACGAGTTCTATGCTCGCCGCATGGCTGATGTTCTTCCTCTGGTCGAGGCCCGGTTGCGTACGACGCTGGGCGAACCGGACGCGCGCGCCGCGGTCACCTTCCTCGGCACGGACCGCGTCGAGGTGCTGCGTTTCCAGGGCCAGGACCAGGAAGGGGAGGACGGGGAGATCGTCCGCTACGCCACGCTCGGCATGTCCGCGCAGCCGATGGCGGACCCCACCGCGGTGCTCGCCGACCCGGTGAAGGGCCCGCGCGCCGAACTGGTCATCTCCGTCCGCGCCGGCCTCGCCGACACCGACAAGGTGCTGCGCCCGCTCGCCGTCCTCGCCGCGTCCCCGCAGGTCGAGGGTGTGATCGTGGCCCCCGGCGCCTCACTCGACGTCGGTGAGCCGCTGTGGCCCGGGGCGCCCTTCACCTCGGTCCTGGTCGCCGAGCCGGGCGGCCTGGTCGAGGATCTGGAGCTGGACGAGCCCCTGGACCCCGTCCGCTTCCTGCCCCTGCTCCCGATGACCCCGAACGAGGCCGCCTGGAAACGCGTCCACGGCGCCCAGGCCCTCCAGGAACGCTGGCTCACAAACGGAACGGACCTACGGGACCCGTCCCGCAGATCCGTCCCCCTGGACTGACCCTCACCTTTGACCCCGGAGTGACCGATGTCACCAACGGCCGCCTGGAAGCGGCCAGTTGGGCAGCGCCCCTTCAGGGGCGCGGGGAACAGCGCGACCAGCCCCCACGGGCCCGCAGGTAGAACACCACGCCCCCGCGCGGAGCGCTCAGTTCGCGAACACCCCGACACTGTCCTCGGAAGCGTGCCGAACCTCCAGCACCTCCACCTCGTGCGTCAGCGACTTCCGCCGCACGACAACCACCACCGCACCGAGCGCGGCGGTCACCGCCGCCACCACGAACGGCATGTGGATGTCACTCCACTCCTCGATCTTCGGCGCGAAGTACGGAGCCGCAGCCGCCGCGAACCACCGCACGAAGTTGTAGCCGGCGCTCGCCACCGGACGCGGCGCGTCCGAGACACCCAGCGCCAGCTCCGTGTACACCGTGTTGTTCACGCCGATGAACGCGCCGGACAGCACCGTGCAGACGACGGCGACGGTGTGGCTGCCGTAGCCGAGGACCAGGACGTCGACGGCGAGCAGCACCAGCGAGCCGCCGAGCACCGTCAGCGAACCGAACCGCCGCTGCAGACGCGGTGCCACGAGCACCGACGAGACGGCCAGCAGCACACCCCAGACGAAGAACACGGCCCCCGACTTGTACGGCGTCATGTCGAGCACGAACGGGGTGAAGGCCAGCACGGTGAAGAACGTGTAGTTGTAGAAGAAGGACGAGATCGCGGCGGAGGCCAGACCACCGTGGCCGAGCGCCTTGACCGGGTCCAGCAGCGAGGTCTTCCGGGCCGGCTTCGGCTGCTCCTTCAGGAACACCGTGATGCACAGGAAGCCGATCGCCATCAGGAACGCGGTGCCGAAGAAGGGGTAGCGCCAGCTGGCGTTGCCGAGCAGCGCGCCCAGCAGGGGGCCGCACGCCATGCCGAGGCCCAGGGCGGACTCGTACAGCAGGATCGCCGCGGCGCTGCCGCCGGCCGCCGCGCCGACGATGACCGCGAGGGCCGTCGAGACGAAGAGCGCGTTGCCCAGGCCCCAGCCCGCCCGGAAGCCGACCAGTTCGGCGACCGAGTCCGAGGTGCCGGCCAGACCAGCGAAGACCACGACGAACGCGAGGCCGAGCAGCAGGGTCTTGCGGCCGCCGATACGGCTGGAGACGAAGCCGGTGACCAGCATGGCCACGGCGGTGATCAGGAAGTACGAGGTGAAGAGCAGGGAGACCTGGCCGGCCGTGGCGTCCAGGCCCTTGGCGATGGACGGCAGGATCGGGTCGACCAGCCCGATGCCCATGAAGGCGACGACGGATGCGCCGGCGGTAGCCCAGACGGCCTTCGGCTGCCGGAGGAGGCTTGCCGTGCCCGCTGTGCCTTCCAGGCCGTCAATGCCTTCTGCGCCCGCTGTTTCCTCCGCGCCTTCCGTGTTGCTGTGCATGTCTGCTCCCCGGTGGATCGTTGGTGTATGCACATAGTAAGTTAGGGAAGCTAATTAATGCAATCTACATCTAGTTCACCTGATGGAAAGGGTGGAAACGTGTCACTCCGGACGGGTGATCGTCCTTGACGGGAGGAAGGACGGGGAGGACCGTGGGGCCCTATGAGGGGCGAACCCAGTTGCCCGAAGTGTGGTGGCCGGGTCAGGGCTCCCGGACTCTTTGCCGACTCCTGGCAGTGCGATGTGCACGGGACGGTGCATCCGCTGCAGCCCGTGATCCCGCCCAGCGTCGAGGCCCTCAATGTCGTCGTGCATCGCACGCAGGTCCCGGTGTGGATGCCGTGGCCGCTGCCGGTCGGCTGGCTCTTCACGGGCGTGGGCTGCGCGGGCGACGACCGCAGTGGCGGCCGTGCGACGGCGGTGGCCTGTTCGGGCCCCGGCCCGCTCGGGGGCATGGGTGAGCTGATCCTGGTCGCGGAGGAACTCGGCGTCGGCCTCGGTGCGCGGTACGCGGGCATCGACGGGCCCGATCCGGGGCCGTACATGAACGTCGAGAAGCCGGCCGAGGCGAAGGTGTTGGCGGCGGGGCGGCCTACTCCGTTGTGGCATGTCACGGGTGGGCCCGATGATCGGGCGGTGTTCGCGGGGGAGGCGCTGGGGCTGTGGTTGTGGGCTGTGGTGTGGCCCGAGCAGTCGGGGTTGCTGATGTATGACGAGCTGGTGCTTACGGATTTGCGGGATGCGGGGGCTGAGGTGGAGTTGGTTCCGTGTGGGGCGTTGTCGCCTCGGTTGCTTCAGCCTTGAGGGTGCCGGTGCCGGCTGGGTTTGGGGTGTCTGGGGTGCGTTGCGGGGTGCGGGCCCGGTGGGGGCTTGTCGCGCAGTTCCCGCGCCCCTGTAGGTCAGCTGCCGTAAGGGGCGTTTAGAGGTTTCAGGTGTGACGTGGTGGCCCTCTGGGGCCGTTATGCTTGACGCGTTCCTGCCCCTCCCCGTCGTCGCCTGGAGTTCGCACCGTGCGCATCGATCTGCACTGCCACTCCACCGCGTCCGACGGTACGGACACGCCTGCCGAGCTGGTGCGTAACGCTGCTGCGGCCGGGCTCGATGTCGTCGCGCTGACCGATCACGACACGACCCGGGGGTACGCCCAGGCGATCGCCGCGTTGCCTGTCGGGCTCACGCTCGTCACCGGGGCCGAGCTGTCCTGTCGGCTCGACGGGATCAGCATGCACATGTTGGCCTACCTGTTCGATCCCGAGGAGCCCGCGCTGTTCGCCGAGCGGGAGCTGGTGCGGGACGACCGGGTGCCGCGCGCCCAGGGCATGGTGGCCAAGCTCCAGGAACTGGGCGTGCCCGTCACCTGGGAGCAGGTCGCGCGGATCGCCGGGGACGGTTCCGTGGGCCGGCCGCATGTCGCGACGGCGCTGGTCGAGCTGGGCGTCGTACCCACCGTGAACGACGCCTTCACCGGCGACTGGCTGGCCGACGGCGCCCGGGCCTACGTACCGAAGCACGAGACCGACCCCTTCGAGGCGCTGCGGCTGATCAAGGGGGCCGGTGGCGTGGCCGTGTTCGCGCACCCGGCCGCGAGCAAGCGGGGGCGGACGGTGCCGGAGTCGGCGATCGCGGAGCTGGCCGCCGCCGGGCTCGACGGCATCGAGGTCGACCACATGGACCACGAACCGGCGACCCGCGCGCGGCTGCGCGGCCTCGCGGCGGAGCTGGGGCTGCTGGCCACCGGCTCCTCCGACTACCACGGCAGCAGGAAGACGTGCGTGCTCGGGGAGTACACGACGGACCCCGAGGTGTACGGGGAGATCACGCGGCGGGCCACCGGGGCGTTCCCGGTGCCGGGGACCGGCGGAGCAGGAGTCGGAGCTTGAGGCCTCGGCCCCGGCCCCTGCGTTCATCTCCCCTTTCCCCTCCCCGTATCTACGCAAGGCTCCCTCACCCATGTTCGACGTCGCTGTCTTCGGCTCGCTCTTTCTCACCCTCTTCGTGATCATGGATCCCCCTGGGATCACCCCGATCTTTCTCGCGCTCACCGCCGGTCGCCCCGCCCGCGTGCAGAAGCGGATGGCGTTCCAGGCCGTCTGTGTGGCCGGCGGTGTGATCACCGTGTTCGGGCTGCTCGGGCACCAGATCCTGGACTATCTGCATGTCTCCGTGCCCGCCCTGATGATCGCGGGCGGGCTGCTGCTCCTGCTGATCGCGCTCGACCTGCTCACCGGCAAGACGGACGAACCCAAGCAGACCAAGGACGTGAACGTCGCCCTCGTACCGCTCGGCATGCCCTTGCTGGCCGGGCCCGGGGCGATCGTGTCGGTCATCCTGGCCGTGCAGAAGGCGGACGGCGTGGCCATGCAGGTGTCGGTGTGGGCGGCGATCCTGGCCGTCCATGTCGTGCTGTGGGTGGTGATGCGGTACTCGCTGCTGATCATCCGCGTCATCAAGGACGGGGGCGTGGTCCTGGTGACCCGGCTCGCGGGGATGATGCTCTCCGCGATCGCCGTGCAGCAGATCATCAACGGGGTCACCCAGGTGGTCCAGCAGAGCTGATGCGTACAGATGTGCGCGGATATGCAGAACCCCCGTACGGCGTCGGTGCCGTACGGGGGTTCTGAAGTCTGCTCGTCGTCCGCGAGCGTCATCCGCGCATGTCGCGCGTTATGAGGCCGAGGTCTCGGCCGGGCGGATCCAGAGGCGCTGCCCTATGGCGGCTGCTTGCTGCACGATCCGGTTGACGGAGGCGGCGTCCACGACCGTACTGTCGACGGGGGTGCCGTCGACGTCGTCAAGACGCATGATTTCGAAGCGCATGGGCTTCTCCCTTCGTCTGGTCATCCTCCTGAGGAGAACTACTTGGTTACGTAGTACTCAACTACGTGCGTGTTACGAACATTCCCTACGCTAAGGAAATTTTTCGAACGTCTAACTACCGCCTGGTGAAAGTCGCATAGACGGCATACAGGAGACTGACCGGGACCGGTTGTGTTCGAAGCGTGACCGCCGAGACAATGGAGGCATATGAACAACGACGACCACGACGATCACGCGGAGCTGAGCGCCCGCATCGACCGTACGAACGAGTTGCTCCATCGCATGCTCGCCGAGGTGGCGAAGACGCCCTCGACACATGCGATCTTCGTCGACGCCGGATATCTGTACGCGGCAGCGGGCCGGCTCGTCGCCGGGACCGAGGACCGCCGCAGCTACGAGCTGGACGCGGAAGGTCTCATCGAGGCGCTCATCGACAAGGCACGCACGATCTTCGCGGACAGCCGGCTGCTGCGCGTCTACTGGTACGACGGTGCCCGGCGCCGCATCCACACCATCGAGCAGCAGTCGATCGCGGAACTTCCCGATGTGAAGGTGCGCCTGGGCAACCTCAACGCCAACAACCAGCAGAAGGGCGTGGATTCCCTGATCCGGACCGACCTGGAGTCGCTCGCCCGGCACCGCGCGATCAGCGACGCCGCGCTCATCGGCGGCGACGAGGACCTCGTGTCGGCGGTCGAGGCGGCACAGGGGTACGGGGCGCGGGTCCACCTCTGGGGCATCGAGGCGCCCGAGGGCCGCAATCAGGCCGAGCCGCTGCTCTGGGAGGTCGACAGCCAGCGCACCTTCGACCTCGACTTCTTCAAGCCGTACGTCGCCCGGCGCACGGCCGCGTCCTACGAGGCGTCGGTCGGGACGCGGCCCACGCGCGAGGACGTGCGGTTCGTGGGCGCGCAGATCGCGGCGAAGTGGCTGGCGGCGCGGGGGCGCGAGTCACTGGTCGAGCTGCTGCCCGGGCATCCGTATCTGCCCGGGTCCGTCGACCAGGACCTGCTGGTGGAGGCGGAGGGGCTGCTCCAGTACTCGCTGCGCGGACAGGCCGAGCTGCGGCGGGCGCTGCGGGACGGGTTCTGGGAGCACTTGCAGACGCAGTACTGAGCATCGGCAGTAATCGGCAGCAACGGTCACTTCCCGGTGGTGTCCCAGAAGTCGGCCAGCGCGCGGGCCGTCTCCAGCGGGCGGTCCGTGTTGGGGGAGTGCTCGGCGCCGTCGATGACGGTCCGGTGTGCGCGCAACCGTACGGCCATGTCGTCGAGGAGCGGGACGGCCCAGGTGCCGTCCTCGGTGCCGGACAGGACATGGAAGGGCAGCGGTACGGTGGCAAGTTCCGCCACCCGGTCCGGCTCGGTGCACAACTGGCGCCCCGTGGCGACGAGTTGGGCCGGGCTGTTGCCCATCCAGCGGCGGCGCAGATCCTCGCGGTCGTCGAGCCCGGCGTCCACGGCGTCCACCGAGTCGAGGTCGCCGCCGCCGGCCTGCGGGTCGTCCATGGCCTGGATGGCCTGCCAGACCTGGGCCATGCTCATCACGGCGAGCGCGTCCCGGAGCAGTTTCGCGCGCTGCTGCTGTGGCTCGGAGATCTCGGCGGGGCCCGAGGAGATGAGGGTCAGCGAGACGAACGGGGTGTGGTCGAGGAGGACGGCGGCTCGGGCGATCTGTCCGCCGAGCGAGTGCCCGACGAGGTGTACGGGGGTGCCGACGGCTGCGGCCTGTGTGAGCACGTCCTGGGCCAACTCGCTTTGCGCGTACGCCGATTCGTCGTCCCGGGGGCCGGGTGACTCGAACTGGCCGCGGCCGTCGACGGCGACGGTGCGGTAGCCGCGCGCGGCGAGTGGCTCGTGCATCGAGATGAAGTCCTCCTTGCTGCCGGTGAACCCGGGCAGCAGCAGGACGGTCCCCTTCGGCTCGATGCCGACGCCCACGGAGGCGTCGACGACGGCGAACTCACCACGCGCGGTACGCAGCGCGTAGGCACGGGCGCCGGGGGGCGGGGCGAAGGTCAGAGGCCTGCTCATGGGACGAGGTTATCCGGCGTGGGTGAGGGGGAGGTGGGCGGCTTGGGGCTTGGGCGGGGGCCGTGAGTGGTTCGCCCCCGCCGCCCTTACCCGTCCCATCCTCGGGGGCTGCCGCCCCCGAACCCCCGCTACGGCCCTGAACGGGCCTTGTCCTCAAACGCCGGACGGGCTGGGTGACCATCGTCATGATCCTCTTCGAGCTTTTCGTGCAGGC
>NZ_JBSFMT010000110.1:0-23349 GCF_053599695.1 Streptomyces sp. NPDC000878
CCCTACCCGTCCCATCCCGTTCCTGGGGGCTGCCGCCCCCAGACCCCCGCTTCGGCCTGAACGGCCTCGTCCTCAAACGCCGGACGGGCTGAAAACCTGAAAGGCCGGCCCCGGCCGGCGCTTGAGTGAGGTGTGTCAGTGGTGCGGGGTATTTTCTTTCTATGGGGAAGTACGGAGTGGCGCACATCGTGTGGGACTGGAACGGGACGCTGTTTCATGACACCGATGCCGTCATAGGAGCGACCAACGCGGCCTTCGGGGAGCTGGGGCTGGAGCCCATCACGCTGGAGCAGTACAGGGAGCTGTACTGCGTGCCCGTGCCGCGGTTCTACGAGCGGCTGATGGGGCGGCTGCCCACGGAGGCCGAGTGGGCTGTCATGGACGAGATCTTCCATCGGTACTACGCGGAGCACCGGGTGGCGTGCGAGCTGGCCGTGGGTGTGCGGGATCTGCTCGCCGGGTGGCAGTCGGCCGGGCGCAGTCAGTCCATTCTCAGTATGTATGGGCATGACGAGCTTGTTCCGCTTGTCAGGGAGTTCGGGATCGAGCCGCACTTCCTGCGTGTTGATGGGCGGACCGGACCCTCCGGTGGCAGCAAGGCCGAGCACATGGTGCGTCACCTCGGTGCGCTCAGCGGTGTCGAGGCCGCGCGCACTGTGGTGATCGGGGATGCCGCTGATGACGCGATCGCCGCCCTGCATGTGGGTGCGCGGGCCGTGCTCTACACCGGTGGTTCCCATGGGCGGGTCAGCCTCGAAGCGGTGGGTGTGCCCGTGGTGGACAGCCTGGAGGAGGCCGTCGCGGAGGCCGAGCGGCTGGCCGCGTAGGGGGCGTCCGGGGCTTTTCGGACCTCCTCTTTTCTCCTTCTGTTCAGAACGGCAAACTTCCCGGCCTGCTTTTGTACACAAATGGCTCATGACGTGGCCCCCGTCATGAGCGATAGCCTGGTGGCGTGATCAGCGCGATACGTCGCGGGGGCGCTCTCGCCCCTGCCCTGCGCCCGGAATGCACGGACCACATCCGTGCCCGGGCGGTGATCGCTGGTCGGCGCGGGCGGGACGGAACCCCGAGGGTTCCCAGGACGCCGTACGCATCCCGTGGACCGGCGTTGCCGAGAGCAGCGTCACACTCCGTCGGGGTGCCGAGAATGGCTGATACCCCCCCGCTCTTCCCACCCTGCGGCATAGCGTCGGAACTGACCGGAGACCCCGCGTCGTGGCGTTGTGCCGTAGGAGGAGCCGAACTTCCTTCTACGTCACGCAACGACGCGCGACAGGAGCCAGAGGACAATGCAGACCAAGCTGGACGAAGCCAAGGCCGAGCTGCTCGAAAGGGCCGCCCGGGTAGCTGAGAACAGCCCGGTCGGGGGGCAGCTACCGACTGGGACGACACGTGCAACCACGTCCGGCTCAGACCCCGGCACCCCGGACCACGACACCGTGCTCGCGTTCCTCCAGCGCTACTACCTGCACACGGCCCAGGAGGACCTCGCCGACCGCGACCCGGTCGACGTCTTCGGCGCCGCCTTCTCGCACTACCGGCTGGGCGCGACGCGTCCGCAGGGCACGGCGAGCGTGCGGGTGCACACCCCGACCGTCGAGGAGAACGGCTGGACGTGCAGCCACTCCGTCGTCGAGGTCGTGACCGACGACATGCCCTTCCTCGTCGACTCGGTCACCAACGAACTGTCCCGGCAGGGACGCGGTATCCATCTCGTCGTCCATCCGCAGTTCGTCGTACGACGGGACCTGACCGGCAAGCTCGTCGAGGTGCTGCCCGACCAGGCCGCCGGGAGTGCGGCGGTCGCGGGCGCCGAGCTGCCGCACGACGCGCACATCGAGTCGTGGATCCATGTCGAGATCGACCGCGAGACCGACCGCGCCGACCTGAAGCAGATCACCAACGACCTGCTGCGCGTCCTGTCCGACACCCGTGAGGCCGTCGAGGACTGGGAGAAGATGCGCGACTCCGCGCTGCGCATCGCCGAGGAACTGCCCAAGGAGCCGACCGCCGACGACCTGCGCGACCAGGACGTCGAGGAGGCGCGCGAACTGCTGCGCTGGCTCGCGGACGACCACTTCACCTTCCTCGGCTACCGCGAGTACGAGCTGCGGGAAGACGATTCGCTGGCCGCTGTGCCCGGTACCGGGCTCGGCATCCTGCGTTCCGATCCGCACCACTCCGTTGACGAGGGCCACCCGGTCAGCCCGTCCTTCGAGCGGCTGCCCGCCGACGCCCGCGCCAAGGCCCGCGAGCACAAGCTCCTCGTGCTCACCAAGGCCAACAGTCGTGCCACCGTGCATCGGCCGTCCTATCTCGACTACGTCGGGGTCAAGAAGTTCGACGAGAACGGTGATGTCGTCGGGGAGCGGCGGTTCCTGGGGCTGTTCTCCTCCGCCGCCTACACCGAGTCCGTGCGCCGCGTGCCCGTCGTCCGCCGCAAGGTCGACGAGGTGCTGCGGGGTGCCGGGTTCTCGCCCAACAGCCATGACGGGCGTGACCTCCTCCAGATCATGGAGACCTACCCGCGCGACGAGCTGTTCCAGACTCCGCCCGATGAGCTCCGGTCGATCGTCACGTCCGTTCTTTACCTTCAGGAGCGGCGGCGGCTTCGGCTCTATCTGCGCCAGGACGAGTACGGGCGCTACTACTCCGCCCTCGTCTATCTGCCGCGTGACCGGTACACCACCGGCGTACGGCTGCGGATCATCGACATCCTGAAGGAGGAACTCGGCGGTACCAGCGTCGACTTCACCGCCTGGAACACCGAGTCGATCCTGTCGCGGCTGCACTTCGTCGTGCGGGTTCCGCAGGGGACCGAGCTGCCGCAGCTCTCCGACCGGGACAAGGACCGTATCGAGGCACGGCTAGTCGAGGCCGCCCGGTCCTGGGCCGACGCCTTCGCCGAGGCACTCAACGCCGAGTGCGGCGAGGAGCGCGCCGCCGAACTGCTGCGCCGGTACGGGAACGCCTTCCCCGAGGGCTACAAGGCCGACCACACCCCGCGCGCCGCCGTCGCCGACCTCGTCCACCTCGAAAAGCTGGGCGTCGGCACGAACTTCGCACTCAGCCTGTACGAGCCGGTGGGCGCCGCGCCCGGTGAGCGCCGGTTCAAGATCTACCGCACCGGCGAGTCCGTCTCGCTCTCCGCCGTGCTCCCCGTCCTCAACCGGCTCGGCGTCGAGGTGATCGACGAGCGGCCGTACGAGCTGCGCTGCGCGGACCGGACCACCGCCTGGATCTACGACTTCGGGCTCCGGCTGCCCAAGTCGCTGAGCAGTGGCGGGGATTATCTCGGGGACGACGGCCGCGAGCGTTTCCAGGAGGCTTTCTCGGCCACCTGGACGGGACAGGCCGAGAACGACGGCTTCAACGCGCTGGTGCTGAGCGCGGGCCTCGACTGGCGGCAGGCGCTGGTGCTGCGGGCGTACGCCAAGTACCTGCGGCAGGCCGGTTCCACGTTCAGCCAGGACTACATGGAGGACACCCTCCGGAACAACGTCCACACCACCAGGCTGCTCGTGTCCCTGTTCGAGGCGCGGATGTCGCCGGAGCGACAGCGGGCGGGCCTTGAGCTGACCGATGCCCTCATGGAGGAGCTGGACGCGGCCCTCGACCAGGTGGCCTCCCTCGACGAGGACCGCATCCTGCGGTCCTTCCTCACCGTCATCAAGGCGACCCTCCGGACGAACTTCTACCAGGAGGGCATGGGCGGCAAGCCGCACGACTACGTCTCCATGAAGTTCGACCCGCAGGCCATCCCGGACCTGCCGGCGCCGCGTCCGGCGTACGAGATCTGGGTGTACTCGCCGCGGGTCGAGGGCGTGCACCTGCGGTTCGGGAAGGTCGCGCGCGGTGGACTGCGCTGGTCGGACCGGCGGGAGGACTTCCGTACGGAGATCCTCGGGCTGGTCAAGGCGCAGATGGTGAAGAACACCGTCATCGTGCCGGTCGGCGCCAAGGGCGGGTTCGTCGCCAAGCAGCTGCCGGATCCGAGTGTGGACCGGGACGCGTGGCTCGCCGAGGGGGTCCGCAGCTACAAGACGTTCATCTCGGCGCTCCTCGACATCACCGACAACCTGGTGGCCGGCGAGGTCGTGCCGCCCGCCGACGTCGTACGGCACGACGAGGACGACACCTATCTCGTCGTCGCCGCCGACAAGGGCACCGCGACCTTCTCGGACATCGCCAACGAGGTCGCCCAGGCGTACAACTTCTGGCTCGGGGACGCCTTCGCGTCGGGTGGCTCGGCCGGGTACGACCACAAGGGCATGGGCATCACCGCGCGGGGCGCCTGGGAGTCCGTCAAGCGGCACTTCCGTGAGCTGGGCGTCAACACGCAGAGCGAGGACTTCACCGTCGTGGGTGTCGGTGACATGAGCGGTGACGTGTTCGGCAACGGCATGCTGCTGAGCGAGCACATCCGGCTTGTCGCCGCCTTCGACCACCGGCACATCTTCATCGACCCGAATCCGGACGCGGCCACCTCGTACGCGGAGCGGCGGCGGCTGTTCGAGCTGCCGAGGTCGAGCTGGGCGGAGTACGACAGCCAGCTGATCTCGGCCGGGGGCGGCATCTTCCCCCGTACCGCCAAGGCCATTCCGGTCAACTCGCACATCCGCGAGGCCCTCGGCATCGAGGCCGGGGTCGCCAAGATGACACCGGCCGACCTGATGAAGGCGATCCTCCAGGCACCGGTCGACCTGCTGTGGAACGGCGGCATCGGCACGTACGTCAAGTCGAGTACGGAGTCCCACGCCGACGTCGGCGACAAGGCCAACGACTCCATCCGCGTCGACGGCGGCGATCTGCGCGTCAAGGTCGTCGGCGAGGGCGGCAACCTCGGGCTCACCCAGCTCGGGCGGATCGAGTTCGCGCAGCGCGGCGGGAAGATCAACACCGACGCCATCGACAACAGCGCGGGCGTGGACACCTCCGACCACGAGGTGAACATCAAGATCCTGCTCAACTACCTTGTCACGGAAGGCGACATGACCGTCAAGCAGCGCAACACGCTGCTGGCGAAGATGACCGACGAGGTGGGCAAGCTCGTCCTGCGCAACAACTACGCGCAGAACACGGCCATCGCCAACGCCCTCGCCCAGTCCAAGGACATGCTCCACGCCCAGCAGCGCTTCATGCGCCACCTGGTCAGGGAAGGGCACCTGGACCGGGCGCTCGAATTCCTTCCGACCGACCGGCAGATCCGCGAACGGCTCGGCGGTGGGCAGGGGTTGACCGGTCCGGAGACGGCCGTGCTCCTCGCGTACACGAAGATCACCGTCGCGGACGAGCTGCTGCGCACCTCACTGCCCGAAGACCCGTATCTGCGCCGCCTGTTGGACGCCTACTTCCCGAGCGCGCTGCGCAAGAAGTTCCCCGAGCAGATCGAGGGGCACGCGCTGCGCCGCGAGATCATCACGACCGTCCTCGTCAACGACACGGTCAACACGGGCGGTACGAGCTTCCTGCACCGGCTGCGCGAAGAGACCGGCGCCTCGCTGGAGGAGGTGGTGCGGGCACAGACCGCGGCCCGCGCGATCTTCAACTCCGGCGCGGTGTGGGACGGGGTCGAGGCGCTCGACAACACGGTCGAGGCCGCCGTCCAGACCCGGATCCGCCTCCACTCGCGGCGACTTGTCGAGCGCGGCACCCGCTGGCTGCTCAACAACCGGCCGCAGCCGCTGCAACTCACGGAGACCATCGAGTTCTTCGGCGAGCGGGTCGGTCAAGTCTGGTCCCAGCTGCCCAAGTTGCTGCGCGGCGCGGATCTGGACTGGTACCAGAAGATCTACGACGAGCTGACGGGCGCCGGTGTCCCCGACGCCCTCGCCACCCGGGTCGCGGGCTTCTCGTCCGCCTTCCCGACGCTGGACATCGTCTCGGTCGCCGACCGGATGGGCCGTAACCCGATGGACGTCGCCGAGGTGTACTACGACCTCGCCGACCGTCTCCACATCACCCAGCTGATGGACCGCATCATCGAGCTGCCGCGCGCCGACCGCTGGCAGTCCATGGCCCGCGCGTCCATCCGCGAGGACCTGTACGCGGCCCACTCGGCGCTCACGGCAGACGTCCTCGCGGTCGGCAACGGCTCGTCGACGCCCGAGCAGCGCTACAAGGCGTGGGAGGAGAAGAACGCGGCGATCCTGGGCCGGGCGCGCACGACCCTGGACGAGATCCAGACCTCGGACGCCTTCGACCTGGCGAACCTGTCGGTCGCGATGCGCACGATGCGGACGCTGCTGCGGACGCATTCGTAGGCGTACGCAGGCGGTACGTCGTCTGCTTCCTGTACGCGAACGGGGGTGCCCCGGGCCGTGACGGCCCGGGGCACCCCCGTTTTTTCTTGACAACTGTTGGAGAAAAGCAGACAGGGAATTTACCCTTTCCTGCTAGCCCGAGCGCCTCGGATAAAGTCGCGGGCGTGAGTGTGAATGTCTCCGAGAACCCGATTTCGGTTCCTGCCCGGTCGGTGCGGCGCGTAATCCTCGAAGCGGTGAAATTCGGGGCCGTCGGCGGCAGCGGTGTGCTCGTGAACTTCCTGTTCTTCAACCTGCTGCTGCACGGGCTCGGTTGGCGGGCGATGGCGGCGACCGTGTTGGCCAGCCTGATCGCCATGGGCAGTAACTACCTGGGTTTCCGCTATTTCACGTACCGGGACAGGGCCTCACGTACCAGGCAGCAGATCGCGCTGTTCTTCGTGTTCAGCGCGATCGGCATCGCGATGGAGAGCGGGCTGTTCTACATCGGTTATCACGGGCTGGGACTGCACGGGCCGGTCGAGTCGAATGCCGTGAAGGGCGTCTCGATCGTGCTGGCTTCCGGGTTCCGGTTCCTTGTTTATCGGACGTGGGTTTTCCGCCACTAGGCGGCTTTGGGCGCGGCTTTGGCCGGACGGTTCGTGAAGGCCTCGTACTCCTTCAGTACGTCGTCGGTCGGGCCGTCCATGCGGAGTTCGCCGCGTTCCAGCCACAGGACGCGGTCGCAGGTGTCCCGGATGGACTTGTTGTTGTGGCTGACCAGGAACACCGTGCCCGCGTGCTGGCGCAGCTCGCGGATGCGTTCCTCGGAGCGCTGCTGGAAGGAACGGTCGCCGGTCGCCAGGGCCTCGTCGATCAGCAGGACGTCGTGGTCCTTGGCGGCGGCGATGGAGAAGCGCAGGCGGGCGCCCATGCCGGAGGAGTACGTGCGCATGGGGAGGGTGATGAAGTCGCCCTTCTCGTTGATCCCCGAGAAGTCGACGATGCCCTGGTAGCGCTCCTTGATCTGCTCCCGGGACATGCCCATCGCGAGCCCGCCGAGATAGACGTTGCGCTCGCCCGTCAGGTCGCCCATCAGGGCCGCGTTGACGCCGAGGAGGGAGGGCTGGCCGTCGGTGTAGATGTGGCCGTGCTCCACCGGGAGCAGGCCCGCGACCGCCTTGAGCAGCGTGGACTTGCCGGAGCCGTTGGTGCCGATCAGGCCGATGGCCTCGCCGCGGTAGGCGACGAAGGAGACGCTCTTGACGGCGTGCACCTTGCGCACCCCGGCCGCCTTCTCGCTCTGCTTGCGCCGCATCATCCGGTTGAGGGCGGCGGTCGCGGTGCCGCGTCCGGCGCCCGTGCCGTTGACCCGGTAGACGATGTCGACGTGGTCGGCGACGACGGTGGGGATCTGCTCGTTCGGGATGCCGGGAGCGCTGGAGGTCCCGGGGGCGCCCAGGTCGTCGGGGGTGCTCGGGGTGCTTGCGGTGCTCGGGGTGTTCGGGTTCTCAGCCACGGCCGTACGTCTCCTCAGCCTTCCAGAAGTAGATGAAGCCGCCGACGCCCACGAGCAGCGCCCAGCCGGTCGCGATCGGCCAGACGTGCGCCGGCAGCTGGCTGGAGTGGTAGCTGTCGATCAGCGCGAAGCGCATCAGGTCGATGTAGATCGCCGCCGGGTTGGTCTCCAGGAGCACCGACACCACGTGCGGCAGATTGTCCTTCGAGGCCAGCTTGTCGATGCTCCACATGACCCCGGACACGTACATCCAGGTGCGCAGCACGAACGGCATCAGCTGGGCGATGTCCGGAGTGGACGCGCCCATCCGCGCCATGATCATCGACACGCCCGCGTTGAACACGAACTGGAGTGCCAGGGCCGGGATGACCAGCAGCCAGGAGACGCTGATCGGGATGCCGAAGCAGAGCAGGATCACGATCAGCGCGGCCATCGAGAACAGCAGCTGCTGGAGCTGCTGGATGCAGAACGAGATCGGCAGGGCCGCGCGCGGGAAGTGCAGGGCCCGTACGAGACCGAGGTTGCCGGCGATCGCGCGGGTGCCCGCCATGATCGAACTCTGTGTGAACGTCCAGATGAACACGCCCGTGACCAGGAACGGGATGTAGTCCGGCACGCCGTGCTTGGTACCCAGCAGGACGCCGAAGATGAAGTAGTAGACCGCCGCGTTGAGCAGCGGTGTCATCACCTGCCAGACCTGCCCGAGCTTCGCCTGGCTGTACTGGGCGGTCAGCTTGGCGGTGGCGAACGCGGTGATGAAGTGGCGCCGCGCCCACAGCTGGCGGACGTACGTCGGCAGGGTGGGGCGGGCGCCGCTCACCGAGAGGCCGTGCCGGAGGGCGAACGCCGAGAGGTCGCCCTCGGCCGGGGCGACCGGCGGCGCGGGTGCCGTGGACTGGGGCGGTGTGTGGAGGACCTGGCTCACATCCGCTGCTTTCGCTTGGGGGAGTGGAGAAGGAGGGGCGGAGATGGGGGGCGCGCGACCGGTTCCGATCTCCGGCGTCCCCCGCCGGCACGAGAGCGCCGGATTCTTTCGGTTCCTTACGTGTTTCTTGCCAAACTCTTACGTCGGGACGGGACCGTATCGTCGCAACGGGAGCGTATTCCGATTCGGCGTCGGAACGCAACCGTTTCGTCGTCACGCCCCTATGCTGGTCCGTATGACGACGAACGCCGACGAGCCCGGGACCGCACCGGCGCGGACCCGCCGCCGGGCCCCCGCAGGAGCCGCCGTACTGCGGGAGGACGTGACCGAGGCCATTCGCGAGGCCGTGTTCGAGGAGCTGGCGTCCGTCGGATACGCCCGGATGTCCATCGAGGGCATCGCGCGCCGGGCGGGCGTCGGCAAGACGGCGGTGTACCGGCGCTGGCGTTCGAAGCTGCACCTGGTCCTCGACCTGGTCTCGGCGATCGCGGTGCAGGGGCTGCCGGCGCCGGACACGGGCACGCTGGAGGGCGATCTGCGGCTGCTGTACGAGCTGACGTCCCGTGCCCTGCGCCACCCGGTGGCCTCGCAGATCATCCCGGACCTCCAGGCGGAGGCGGCCCGTAACCCCGAGATCGCCGACGCCATGCAGAAGGCGTTGCGGGAGGGGCAGGAAGGCGTCGCGAGCGGGATCGTGGCGGCGGCGGAGGCGAGGGGCGAGGTCCGCCCGGGTATCGACGCCGACCTGGCCCTCGACCTGATCTCGGGGCCGCTCTACTGGCGCTCGGTGGTGATCCGGAACCCGAAGCTGCCGAAGGGGTATCTGGGATCGCTGGCGCGGGCTACGACGGCGGCGCTGAAGGCGCTGTAGCGGCGCACGTGAGGGAGAACGGAAACGGGGCGGGCGGTGACCGTAGTGGTCACCGCCCGCCCCGTTTCCGCAGCGTCTGAAATGACGATCAGGCCTGCTGCGCCTGCCCCCGGCCCTTCAGCAGGGCCGATCCCGCGCCCAGCGACACGACTCCCATGCCCACGGCGGTCGCGATGCCCTGTGCGCCGTCCACCGCGAAGGGCGCGACGGCCGCCACGGCGAGGTTGAAGAGGAACAGGAACCAGAGAACCGGACGGGAGGAGAGCAGCGCCTTCATGGGATTTCCTTTCGGGGAGGCAGCTCCTTCCGAGTGAGGGAGCCGAGCGGATGAGCCGACTGGGGGAGCCGTGAACTTCCGAGAACTACGATCCCGGGATCCGCTTGCCGTCACGAGGGAGTGCTCTCCCGAACCGATGGTGTAGCGGGCTACACCATCACCCGGGAGCAGGGTCTCCCGCGCTCCCACCTGCTCGTCGCCTAGCCTGATGGCCATGTGGAAGACACTGCGGCAAGCGGCGCGGGCCACGGTCCAGCTGCTCGCGGTCGCGATCCTGGCCTTCGGCTCGTACATATTCATCACCGTCCTGCTGATCACGGCCACCGTCTCGCTCGCGGTCGTCGGCATCGGGATGCTGCCCGAGACGGTCCTGCTCATCCGGCGGATCGCCGGCACCAAGCGGCGGATGGCGACCGAGTGGTCGGGCGTGGAGATCCCCGAGGCGTATCTGCCCATCCAGGGCAAGCTGAAGGAGAAGCTGCGCACGGTCGTCCGCGACCCCGGCACCCGCACCGACCTGCGCTGGATGCTCGTCCACTATGTGTACGGGGCCCTGCCGCTGCTGATGATCCCGCTGTGGCCGGTCGGTCTGGTCGTCGACGGTGTGTGGTGCGGGCTGCTGCGCCGTGAGGCGGTCGTCCTCCCCCTGATCAGCAGGCTCGCCGACCTCGACGCGTCCTGGTCGGCCGCCCTGCTCAAGCCCTCCCCGAAGGCGAATCTCGTCGAGCGCGTCGAGCAGCTGAAGGCGACCCGCGCCGACGCGGTCGCCGCGCACGGAGCCGAGCTCCGGCGCATCGAACGCGACCTGCACGATGGCGCCCAGGCCCGCCTGGTCTCCCTGTCCATGCGGATCGGCCTCGCGAAACGGGCGTACGACCGTGACCCGGAGGCCGCCCGCAAGCTGCTGGAGGACGCCCAGGATCAGGCCGAGGAGGCGCTGACCGAGCTGCGCAACGTGGTGCGCGGCATCCATCCGCCGATCCTCACGGACCGGGGTCTCGTGGGCGCCGTACGGGCCCTGGCGTCGAGCAGCGGTCTGGAGGTCAGCGTGGGCGACGACGGTGTCGAGGACGGCGTACGGGCACCCGCGGCCGTGGAGGCAGCCGCCTACTTCGTGATCGCCGAAGCGCTGACGAATGCGGCGAAGTACAGCGGTTCGCCGACCGCCTGGGTCGAACTCGCCCGCGTACCAAGGGGGTTGAAGGTCCGGGTGGGCGACCACGGCCAGGGCGGCGCCGACGAGAAGGGCGGCACCGGACTGCTCGGGATGCGCCGCCGGGTGGCCGCGCTGGACGGCAGTGTGGACGTGTCGAGCCCCGTAGGGGGACCGACCGTGATCGACGTGGAGCTGCCCTGCGTATGGTGAGCGCGACCGCCGCTTGGCCGGCGGGCTGGACCGGATCGAGAACAGGACCGTCATGCGCGTAGTGATCGCCGAGGACAACGCCCTGCTGAGACAAGGCCTCGTCCTGCTGCTGACGTCGGCCGGACACGAGGTCGTGGCCGTCGCGGGCAGCGGCCCCGAGGTACTCCCGGCCCTCCTCGAACACCGCCCGGACGCCGCCGTACTGGACGTCCGGATGCCCCCCGGCTTCCGCGACGAGGGCCTGCGCGCGGCCCTGGAGGCGAGGGAGCAGATCCCCGGCCTCCCGGTGCTGGTCCTCTCCCAGTACGTGGAGGAGTCGTACGCGGCAGAGCTGCTGGGCGGCGGAGCAAGCGGCGTCGGCTACTTGCTCAAGGACCGCATCGGCAGGGTGGACGAGTTCCTGGACGCCCTGGACCGAGTGGCCGCAGGCGGCACGGCCCTCGACCCCGAGGTGGTAGCCGAACTCCTCACCCGCCGCCGCGACTCCCCCCTCGACTCCCTCACCCCGCGCGAACGCGAGGTCCTCAAGCTGATGGCGGAGGGCCACGACAACACGATGATCGCCAAAACCCTGGTGGTCACGGAACGCTCGGTCAGCAAACACATCGGCAACGTGTTCCTGAAGCTCGGCCTCCCGCCGAGCGACAGCGGGCACCGCCGGGTGCTGGCGGTACTGGCGTATCTGAACAACCAGTAGGGGCATCCAGGAGGGGCAGCCAGTAGAGGCAACCAGTAGGGCCCGGACTGGGTTGCCAGACCTGTCGCTACCGCCCAGGCTGCCCAGGTGTCGTCCCCGCCTCCGGGTGCAGCCGCAGCCACCCCTCCCACGCCGATGTGATCATGTCCTGGACGTCGTGCTTCGCCTTCCAGCCCAGTTCTGTGGTGATGCGGTCGGCCGAGGCCACGACCCTCGCCGGGTCACCCGGGCGGCGTGGGGCCACGACCGGGGGCAGGGTGTGGCCCGTTGCCGTGTTCACTCGGTCGATCATCTCGCGGACCGAAACGCCCTCGCCCCGGCCGATGTTGAGGGTGAGTTCACGGCCCGGTGTCGCCTCCAGTGCCCGGGCGGTCGCCACATGGGCCTCCGCCAGGTCCGTCACGTGGATGTAGTCCCGTACGCAGGTGCCGTCCGGGGTCGGGTAGTCGTCGCCGAAGATGCGCGGGGGTTCGTGGGCCGTGAGGCGTTCGAAGATCATGGGGATGATGTTGAAGACGCCTACGTCTGCCAGGGACGGGGTCGCAGCTCCGGCCACGTTGAAGTAGCGGAGGCACGCCGTCGACAGCCCCGTCGCCCTGCCCGTCGCGCGGACCAGCCACTCACCCGCCAGTTTCGTCTCGCCGTACGGGCTCATCGGCACGCACGGCGTCTCCTCCGTGACTACGTCCACATCCGGCATGCCGTACACCGCCGCCGAGGACGAGAACACGAAGGAGGGGACGTGGGCCGCCGTCACCGCCGCAAGCAGGACGCGCAGCCCCTCCACGTTCTCCCGGTAGTAGTGCAGGGGGCGGTCCACCGACTCGCCCACCTGCTTCTTCGCCGCCAGATGGACCACGCCCGTCACCTCGTGGTCCCGCAGGGCGCGCGCCACCCGCTCGCCGTCCAGGGTCGAGCCGACCACCAGCGGTACGCCGTCCGGCACCCGCTCGGCGATTCCGGTGGACAGGTCGTCGTACACCACGGCTCGCTCGCCCGCCTCGGTCATCGCGCGGACGACGTGCGCTCCGATGTAGCCGGCGCCGCCGGTGATCAGCCAGGTCATGTGCGTCGTCCCCTCGTGTGGTCGGGTGGTTGGGTGGTCGAGTGGTCGGTCGGGCTTTGTCAGCTAACTCCCGTTAAGGCGCACTTAGTTCCCGCTCGGGGAGTGAAGCGATGGATGCGGGCTGTGAGGGGTGCGGAATCGTGGCCGGGCGGGTCGCTCGCCACAGCCGTACGAAGGACGTGATCGCCGCCGCTGCCAGCAGGCCGTTGCGTACGACCATCACCGCCACGCCCGTCCAGGTGCACTGGATGACCTCGCCGTACAGGGCCGGATAGGCGACGCTGCTCACCGCTGCCGCCGCCAGCAGCAGCCAGGCCACCGGGCGCTGGCTGGTGTGCCGCGAGGTCAGGCAGACGGCGGCCAGTCCCAGCAACCAGATCATGTACTGCGGGCTGATCACCCGGCTGGTGATCGTGAAGAGGAGCACGGCGGTCAGTGCAGCGTCGAACGGCGTCGCCTCCGTCCAGTGCCGGGCCCGTACCCGCCACAGCAGCAGGAGCCCGAACGCCACGACCGTCAGCGCGAGGGCCAGCGCGGCCACGGACGACACGTACGGGCCCACGAACTCCATCGCGCCGTACTGGTAGCGCACGCGCCCCTCCCACCCGGCGCGCGTGGCGAGGGAGAGCGCGGTACCGCCGAACGACTCGATCTGCACGCCCCGCCCGCCCTGCTGGCGCAGGAAGGAGAACGGGTTGCTGAAGAACACCGCCAGGAGGGCCAGCGCCGCCGTCGCCGTGACCGTCGCGGACGGCCACGCCGACCGGGTCGTACGGCCCCTCTCCACACCCAGCAGCACCAGCGCGGGCCAGACCTTCACCAGGGCGCCCAGCGCCGCGAACGCACCGCACGCGCGCGGGGAGCGCGACAACGTCAACAGGGAGATGACGGCCAACGCCGTGACCTGCACGTCGTAGCGCGCGAGCGGCACCTGGAGGAGCAGCGGCAGACCCGCCGTCCAATAGGCGGCACCGCGCAGGGAACGGCCCGGACGCCTCCCCGCGCGCGTGAGGACGAACAGGATCAGGGCATCGGTGGCGAGCGTGAGCGCCACGAACGCCTCGAAGTACGTCAGCGTCGGCAGCAGCGCGGGCGACAGCAGCACCGGACCCGCGCCCGGCGGGTACTGCCACAGCGTGTCGTCCACGGGGAACGCGCCCTGCGTGAGGGCGCCGTACCAGCGGAAATACAGCCGCTGCACCTCACGTGCCACCCCGCCGCCACCGAGCAGCGGGATGTCGTCGTGGACCAGCAGCCACAGCATCAGGGCACGGGAGGCGGCCCAGCCGACGGCGAGGGTGAGGAGGCGGTGGTTCATGGTGGTGGGGGGTCTCGTCACGGCGGGATCGTAAGCCGCACGGATGCCATATTCACGTCAATCCGGCATCAATCGCTATCAAGGTTGTCTAATCACACAAAATCAATCCCGTGATCAACAGGCCGATGAACAAGGGGATGAACAAGAAGACAGCCGCCGCCGTCGCGGTCCCGGTGATCCCCAAGGCCGTCGTGATCCCCATGGCCGTCATGCTGGTGATCGGCTGCTGGGGGCTCGACCGGGGCGGTATATGGCGTGACGAGGCCGCCACCTTCCAGGTCGCGCGGCGCACGTTCCCGCAGATCTGGCGGCTGCTGCACGAGGTCGACGCCGTACACGGCCTGTACTACCTGCTCATGCGGCCCGTCCTCGCCGTCCACCCCGGCGAGGTGCTGCTCCGGCTCCCGTCCGTCCTCGCCGCCGTCACGACCGCCGGCCTGGTCGCGACCCTCGGCACCCGGCTGGCCTCCCCACGCGTCGGCCTCTGGGCCGGTCTGCTGTACGCGGTCACACCGATGGTCGGCCACTACGCCCAGGAGGGCCGGTCGTACGCCCTGGTCGCGGCCGGTGCGACAGGCGCGACGCTGCTGCTCGTACGGGCACTCGCGGGCCGCTCCTGGACGCCGTACGGAGTGGTCCTCGCCGTCACCTGCCTCCTCCACGAGTTCGCCGTACTGCTCCTCCTCGCGCACGCCGTGACCCTCGCGCTCACCCGCGTCCCCCGGCGGGTGTGGACGCGCTGGCTGTGCGCGGCCGGCGCCGTGACGCTGACCCTGCTCCCGCTGGCACTGCTCTCGCACGCCCAGTCCGGGCAGGTGGCATGGCTGCGGCCACCCGGACAGGCCGGCGTCGACCGCCTCGTACGCCAGTTCGCCGGCCCGACGGACGAGGTCCTCGCCCCCTGCCTGATCCTCATGTACGCGGCCCTGCGCCGCCCCTGGCCCACACGCCCCGGCGCCGAGCCACCCCTCGCCGCAGTCGCCCTCCCGCTGCTCCTCGTACCACCGGCGATCCTCATCACCGTCTCCCAGTGGTCACCGCTCTACGACGACCGCTACGTCCTGTACGCCCTGGCCGGCGCCCCGCTCCTGGTCGCCGCCGGAGCCGACCGCATCGCCCGGGCCGTGCCGAGCCTGCCCCGCACGACCGTCACGGCGGCCGGGGCGCTGGCGGTGGCCATGGTCTGCGCACACCAGCTCCCGCTCCTCCGCCAGGACCGTTCGATGGCCCACCGAGGCGGCGACAACCTGGCCACCGCCTCCGCACTGGCGTCCCGCGAACTGCGCCCAGGCGACCCGGTCCTGTTCCTCCCGTCCCTCGGCCGCCGCTCGGCACTGGCGTACCCGAAGGGATTCAGGGGGGTGCGGGACGTGGCCCTCGCCGAGTCCGCGCGCACCTCCGGCACCCTGTACGGCATCGAGATCGGCCCGGACGCGCTGCGCCGCCAGTTGGCGGGCTTGAACCAGGTGTGGCTGATCGCGGAGCCATACGCCCTGAGCCCGTCCTGGCACCCGGACACCCAGACCGACCGACTCAAACGGGCGGCGATGGAGAAGGAGTTCACGCCGACCCGGGAGTTCAGGGGCAGCGGAGTAACACTCCGGCTGTACGAACGCGCCACTTTAGGGGCGCGGGGAACTGCGCGACCAGCCCCAACGGCGCCGCACCAACCCAACAACCCCAACCCGCCTAAGCCTCCAGCGCCGCCGCATCCAACGCACTGGTCAGCTCGTCCAACCGAGCCCGCAACGCCCGAATCTCCTCCACGTCGAACGACGTCGCCGCCACAATCCGCCGAGGCACCTGAAGCGCCCGCTCGCGCAGCGCAACCCCCTCCTCGGTAGCCCGCACCTCCACCGACCGCTCGTCCCGCGCACTGCGCTCGCGCCGGACAAGCCCGGCCGTCTCCAGCCGCTTGAGCAGCGGCGACAGCGTGCCGGAGTCGAGACGCAGATGCTCGCCGAGCTTCTTCACGGGCAGCTGGCCGTGCTCCCACAGCACGAGCATCACCAGGTACTGCGGGTAGGTGAGCCCGAGATCCTTGAGCACCACGCGGTAGACACCGTTGAAGGCGCGCGACGCCGCGTTCAGGGAGAAGCAGATCTGCTGGTCGAGACGGAGGTAGTCCTCGGCGGAGGTTGCTGACATGTCTCCAGGATACCTCTTGCCCGTCATCTAGTTGTGCACAATTGAATTGTGTGCTTAAGTTATCTCCGTAAGGAACCCCGCAAGGGGCTCCACGAGAACTTCGATGAGAGGGACGGGTTCCATGGACGCGATCTACACCGCAGTCGCCACCGCCACGCACGGCCGCGAGGGCCGCGCCGTCAGCTCCGACGGCAAGGTGGACCTCCCGCTCGGCATCCCGGTGGAGATGGGTGGCAACGGCGCCGGGACCAACCCGGAGCAGCTCTTCGCCGCCGGTTACGCCGCCTGTTTCGGCAGTGCGCTGGGCCTGGTCGGCCGGGGCGCCAAGGTCGACGTCAGTGACGCCGCCGTGACCGCCGAGGTCGGCATCGGCAAGCAGGGCGAGGGCTTCGGCCTCAAGGTCACCCTCCGCGTCGAGCTGCCCGACACCGTCGACGCGGAGACCGGCCGCAAGCTGGTCGAGCAGGCCCACCAGGTCTGCCCGTACTCCAACGCGACGCGCGGCAACATCGAGGTCGACCTCGTCATCGAGTAGTACCGCCGGCGGCGTCCAGTACATCGGCGCTCGGCTCCAGACGCTCCACGCTCGCGAGCGGCGCGGTGGCCGACGCGGCAGCCGCCGACGGTACCGGGTGGCGCTCGGCGAGCGGAGTGACCGACGCCGCCCCGGCCGTCTCGCCCAACACCAGCCGCCGGACGACCCGTTCGGCGGCTCGCCCGTCGTCGTACGGACAGAACCGCTCGCGGAACGCGGTCCGCAACTGCGTGGAGCGCGAGCCGCGCCAGTGGCCCGTCGCGAAGATGTCGATCAGTTCGTCCTCGCTGCGCGACACCGCACCCGGCGGGAAGGCGCGCAGGTCGAAGTAGGTGCCACGGGCCGCCTCGTACGCCTCCCAGTCGTCCGCGTGGATGACGATCGGCCGGTCCAGGTTGGCGTAGTCGAACATCAGCGACGAGTAGTCGGTGACCAGCGCGTCCGAGGCCAGGCACAGTGACTCGACGTTCGGATGGTCGGTCACGTCGATGAGCCGGCCGCCGGAGGCGTGCGTCAGCGGGGCGTCGTAGATGTGGTGCGCGCGGGCCAACAGCACGTAGCGCGGGCCGAGTTGGCGCAGAACCCGCTCCAGGTCGAGCGTCTGGCGGGGGCCGCGCAGATAGTCGCGGTGGGTCGGCGCGTACAGGATCGCCACCGAGCCCTCCGGGATGCCGAGCGACTCGCGCAGCCGGGCGACGTCCGCCGAAGTCGCCTGCTGGAACACGTCGTTGCGGGGCTGCCCGGTTTCGAGGGTGCGGTAGCCGCCGGGGAAGACGCGCTCCCATACGAGGGTGGAGTGACGGTTGGCCGACAGGCAGTGGTCCCAGGTGTCGACGTCCGCGAGGAGCGCCGTGAAGTCGGTGTCGCGGGCGGCGGCCGGCCGGTCCTGGAGGTCGAGGCCCATCCGCTTCAGCGGCGTTCCGTACTGGGTCTGGATCACCACCTGCCCGGCTCGCTTCGCGAACCGCCCCTCCCAGCTCGCGTTGCTCACCAGGTACTTGGAGCGGGCCAGCGCCGTCCAGTAGGCGGCGGTGCCGGGCCGGACCCGGGCGGTCGCCGTCGGGAGCGTGTGATGGTGCTCGGGTCGGGCGACCCACGCCGTCCGCATGCCCGGCACGAAGGAGCGGAACGCGGCTTCCAGGGCGCCCGGATTGCAGCCGTACCCGCGCCCGGAGTGACTGGTGAAGACGGCCCGGTCGGCGCGCAGCGGCAGCCGCCGCTGGACCCGGTAGTGCAGCCGCAGGGCGGTCGAACGGACGCTCCGGGCAAGGGACTTGACGAAGCGGGTGGTGTGGCGGCGCAGGGCGGACGCGAGGCGTACCGCCCGATACGTGCGGTAGCTGCCCGTCCGGACGAGCAGATGCCGGAGCCGGGCGTGCAGCGGTACGGCGGCGCCCGGGGTGCGGTAACGGCGGTAGTGGGCCCGGGACTTGCGCAGGAACTCGGCACGGGCGGTGCGCGGCAGCCGGTCCGGGCGGGCCAGCACCGACATCAGCTGGTCGACCATCCGGCGGAACAACACCGGCCGCCAGTGCGCGAGTTCGGGACGCGCGTCGACGAACGCGAAGATCCGGTCGTACTGCTCATGGATGTCGAAGTGGCCCTGCTCGGCGGGGGAGTCGGTGATCTGCCGTGGCCTGCGGTGGTGGACGCAGACCCGGTCCAGGGTCGCGACCGACTCGGCGGCCAGCAGTGCCGGGACCGTCCAGGGGAGATCCGCGTGGGCGCCGGCCGGGAAGGTGAGGCCCTCGCGCTCGACGAACTCCCGCCGGTACGCCTTGTTCCAGGCCACCGGCGGCAGCTTGAGCAGCAACGGGCGGTCGTCGAGCCGGAAGGGGGCCGGACCCTGCTCGGTGAGCTGCCCGAGGAACGGGCTGCGGACGGTCTCGCCGGTCCACAGGGCGTGCGCGTGGTCGTAGACGACGACGTCCGCGTCGCCCGCCTCCTTGATCCGGTCGGCGATGGCCCGCAGCGCGTCCGGGGCGAGGGTGTCGTCGCCGTCGACGAAGACGAGATAGTCCCCGGTCGCGTGCTCGATCCCCGCGTTGCGCGCCCCGCCCACCCCGCCGTTCTCCGGCAGATGGACGGGGCGCACCCGGGCGTCGCGGGCCGCGAACTCGTCGACGAGCGCACCGCAGGCGTCGGGCGAGCGGTCGTCGACGGCGATCACTTCGAGATCCGGGTACGACTGGCCGAGCACCGATTCCAGGCACTCCTGCAGATAAGCCTGAACCTTGTACGCGGGGACGATGACACTGAACCTGGGCAAGGCACATCCATGGGTCGGCGGGTCGGCGCGGGCCTACTGCCCGGGAACGGCCGATGGAGTGACTTGGTTACGCCGATTGCGGCATGTGGGGGACATGGCCGTTTGGAACCGTAACCTCATGAATGTGATGCTTATCCGCTAGCTCGATCGTCAGATTTGACTGCTTACTCGACTGCTTACTTGGCTGCCTATTTGACCGCTCCCGCCATCACCCCCGACACGAACTGCCGCTGGAACGCGAAGAACACGGCCAGCGGAATCACCATCGAGATGAACGCGCCCGGCGCCAGCACCTCGATGTTGCTGCCGAACTGCCGTACCTGCTGCTGGAGCGCGACCGTCAGCGGCTGCGACTGGGAGTCGGAGAACACCAGCGCGACCAGCATGTCGTTCCACACCCACAGGAACTGGAAGATCCCCAGGGACGCGATCGCGGGCGCGGCGAGCGGCATGACGACGGTCGCGAACAGCCTGATCTCGCCCGCGCCGTCCAGCCGGGCGGCTTCGAGCAGTTCGCGCGGGATCTCCGCGAAGAAGTTCCGCAGCAGGAAGATCGCGAACGGCAGCCCGAAGCCCACATGGAACAGCACCACACCGATGATGTCGCCGAAGATCCCGATCTTCCCGAAGAGATCGGAGAGCGGGATCAGCGCCACCTGCACGGGTACGACGAGCAGCGCGACGACGACCAGGAACCACCCGTCGCGCCCCTTGAAGTCCATCCACGCGAAGGCGTATCCGGCCATCGCGCCGATCATGACGACCAGAAGCGTCGCCGGAACCGTGATCCAGATGGTGTTGAGGAGGGAGCTGGTGATCGCGTCGTTCTCCAGCAGTGTCTCGTAGCTCTTGGCGGTCAGCTGGCCGGGCGCCGTGAACACCTTCCACCACCCGGAGGCGGCGATGTCGGTCGGGTCGCGGAACGACGACATGAGCAGCCCGAACGTCGGCACCATCCAGATCAGCGCGACGACGATCAGGAAGAGCCGCATCACGCCACCCGCCGTGCCGCTGACCAGGCGGGCGGCGAAGGAGCGCTTGGCGCGCACGGGCGGGTCGAGCTTCGGGTCGAGGGCCGGGTCGACAGTCGTCACCGTTGACGCTCCTTCCTGAGTCGACGGAGATTGACGAACATCACCGGCAGGACGAGCAGCAGCAGAATGACACCGATCGCGCTGCCGACGCCGTAGTTGCCGCCACCGCCGAACGACGACAGGAACAGCTGGAGCGCGAGGACGTTGGCGTCGTCCTGACTGGGCTGCGGGGCGATGATGTAGACGAGGTCGAACACCTTCATCACATTGATCATCAGCGTGACGAGCACGACGACCAGTACGGGTGCGAGAAGTGGCACGGTCACCCGCCGGAACACCTGCCACTCGTTGGCGCCGTCCACGCGCGCCGCCTCCAGCAGATTCCGGTCCACCCCCGCGAGCCCCGCCGCGATGAGCACCATGGCGAACCCGGCCCACATCCACACATAGCTGCCGATGATGGCCGGGGTGACGAGGGTGGGCCCGAGCCAGTCGATCCCGTTGTAGGCGGCGGCGAAGTTCGAGCCGGGCAGTTTCAGCTGGGCCCCGTCGGCATCGGCGGGCAGGCTGAAGGTGCCGTCGGCGCCGCTGGTCGCCGAGGCGACGACCTTCCCGTCCTTCACGGCCTCGACCTTGACCCCCTTCAGCGCCTTCTCACCGGGGTCGACCTGCCCCTTCGTACCGCCACCGCCGAGCTTGAAGTCCAGCCAGACGGTGCCGGTGATCCCGGAACCCGTGGCGGCGGGGGCCTTCGCGTCCTCGGGCGTGCCGGGGAGCTTGTTGGGGGCGATGCCTACGAGGGGCAGCAGGGCCGGGGTGCCAGGGCTGACGGTCCCGGTGGAGGTGAACGAGCCCCCGCCGGACGACTTCAGATCGCTGGCCTGGGCGTTCGGGCGGGCCTTCGGATAGACGGACGAGTCGACGAAGGCGTCGTGCACGGACGTCACGATCGCGTTGGCGACGCCCTGGTCCGGGTCCTGCTCGTAGACGAGGCGGAAGATGATGCCCGCCGCGAGCATCGAGATCGCCATCGGCATGAAGACGATCAGTTTGAACGCCGTACCCCAGCGCACCCGTTCCGTCAGCACCGCGAAGATCAGACCGAGCGCGGTGACGAGGGCGGGCGCGACCGCCACCCAGATCGCCGTGTTGCGTACGGCGGTCAGCGTGGCGTCGTTCGTGAAGATGTCGCCGTAGTTCTCCAGGCCGACGAAACCCGAACCGTCGGCGTCGTACAGGCTGCGCCAGACGGAGTAGCCGATCGGGTAGACGACGAGCGAGCCGAGCAGGATCAGGGCGGGCAGGAGGAAGACGCCTGCCACCCACCAGCGGGTGCCGGTGATGCTCTTGGGGGGACGAGCGGGGGCCAAGGGGGTCGCGGGTCCTACGGCTCCTACTGGTCCTACGGGTTCCTCGGGGGGCGTGCTCTCTGTAGACGTCATTCCGGCGCCGTCAGCTGTTCTTGTACGCCTTGGCGGCGTCGGTCTCGAGTTTCTGCTGGGTGCCCGCGACGTCATTCGGGTTCTTCAGGAAGTCCTGGAGGTCCTTCCACTCGCCGACGCCCTGGGTACCGCCGAAGGCGGCCGGGGCCTGGTCGGACATGTCGAAGCGGAAGTCGTCGCCGGCCGCGATGAGGGCCTTGGCGATGTCCCGGGTGACGTCGTCCTTGTAGCTGGCCTGGTCCATGGTCTTGCTGGGGGAGAGGAAGCCGCCCTGGGCCGCCCAGATCTCGGCCGCGTCGGTCGAGCCGAGGAACGTCAGGAGGGCCTGGGCGCCCGCGCCGTCCTTGAGGGCCACCGCGACATCGCCGCCGCTGACGACGGGCGCCTGGTCGCCAACTGCGGGGAACGGGAAGACTTTCGCATCCGTGCCGAGCTTCGCCTTGGTGTCCGCGTTGATGTTGGCTGCCACGAAGTCGCCCTCGAAGACCATCCCCGCCGGGGTGTCACCGGAGAAGGTCTGGGTGACCGACTTCGGGAACTCGGTCGCCAGCGCGCCGGAACGTCCGCCCGCGAGGAGGTCGTCCTTGCCCCACAGCTCGGCGAGGGTGGTCAGGGCGGCCTTGACGGAGGGATCGGTCCACTTGATCTTGTGCTGGGCCAGTTGGTCGTACTTCTCGGGGCCCGCCTGCGACAGATAGACGTTCTCGAACCAGTCGGTGAGGGTCCAGCCGTCGGCGCCGCCGACGGACACGGCGGGGGAGCCGGCGTCGGAGAGCGTCTGGGCGGTGGCTATGAAGTCCTTCCAGGTGGTGGGGGTGTCCGTGAGGCCCGCCGCCTCGAACGCGGCGGTGTTGTACCAGATCAGGGACTTGTTGGCGGCCTTCACATAGATGCCGTACTGCTTGCCCTCGAAGGCGCCGAGGTCCTTCCAGCCGGCGGAGAAGTTCTTGTCGAGCTGGGCCTGGGCGTCCGCGCCGAGCGGCTTGATCCAGCCCTTCTCGGCGAACTGGTGCAGCACGCCGACCTGCGGCAGGAACGCGACGTCCGGGGGCTGGCCGCCCTCGATCTTCGTACCGAGGAACGTGGAGGTGTTGTTGCCGGTCGGTACGAAGTTGACCTTCGCGCCGGTGCGCTTCTCGAACTCCTTCAGAACCTTGGTGAAGTTCTCCTGCTCGGGGCCCGTCCAGACGGCGGCGACTTCGAGGGTCTGGCCGTTGAGCTTCGGCAGCTGGACGGAGGCGGAGGTGTCACCGCCGGTGCCGCTGCTTGTGCTTGTCCCGCTTGGGCTGTCGTCGTCGGAGCCGCAGGAGGTGAGGGCGAGGGTGAGGGCTGTGGCGGTGAGGGCGGTAAGGGTGCGTGTACGAATCGTGCTGCGCATGTCTGGCCCCGTTCGTCGTTCGGCGTTGAACGTGTTCGGCGCTGTCCCGTGGGCTCTGGTCTACGCCGGGTCGTTGGGGTCGGCAAGTGCGCCTGCGCTGTCAAGTGGGTGATCGTGACCGCGTCGTGTCCTTGTCCTCGCCCCCGCCGCCCTTACCCGTCCCATCCCTGGGGGCTGCCGCCCCCAGACCCCCGCTATCGGCCTGAACGGCCTCGTCCTCAAGCGCCGGACGGGCTGGGTGTGCCTGGGGGTTGTGGTGGAG
>NZ_JBSFMT010000111.1:0-23287 GCF_053599695.1 Streptomyces sp. NPDC000878
ACGTGCTGAGCCCGTTGGCGCGCAGGGCGACCCTGCGCACCTCCCGATCGCGCATCGCCGCGACCACCTGAATCTCGGCACGCGTCCGCTCGGCTCCCAGGTTTGGAGCGAGGGAGAGATCTCCGGACCTTATCCACAGGGGAACGGCCTGAGCATCGGGTTCGTCGCCGTGATCGGCACGGCGACGAACCCGTTGATGAGACCCCTATGCCGTACCAGATTCCGCCCCGCACGCCGCTGACCCCCGAGCAGGTGGAGCTCGCCTTCGACTACGTCCTGGCGCTGCAGAAGGGCGGCGAGGACGCCGGTGCAGCCGTAGACCGCATGGCCGTCGCCGATCGAGGTCAACTGTCCTTCGCCCTGCTGCGGCTGGCGGAAGACGTCATCTTCCCCGTCACGGCCGTGACGGACGACGCCGACCCGTGTGGTGACTCCTTCGCCCTGAACGAGGTCGGGTGCGTCCTGCTGTCCGCGCTGCGGGACTGGGGAGCGCGTGCCGCCCGCGCGGGTGGCAGTACGCCATTCAGAGTGCTTCGGCATGCGGCCAAGCCCGGCGCGGGCAATCGTTATGCAGCGCCAGCGGGCTACCGACCACGTCTGCCACGAAGAAACGATCCATCGCTCAACGAGAGGCTGTCTCATGGCTTCAGACTGGGTGGTCGCAGCCGCCGCTCTCATCGCAGGAGCATCAGGCGGTTTCGGCTCGTTCATCACCAGCCGAACAACGAAAGGTGTCGCCCAGCAGCGAGCTGAAGCGGAGCTGGAGCAACTGAAGGAAACGTCGGACCGCCAGCATGCGGCTGATCGGTGGGAGCGCTTCGCCGCCTTCCAGATGCACAAACGCGCCGTATACAGCCCCTTGCTGGAAGCAGGACAGACAGCCTCTTACGGCTCTGCCGCTGGCGTCCCGAACGACTGGTCGAAACAGATCGCCCGGGCACTGGTCATCGCAGAAGGCCCGCTGAGAGAAGAATTGTTGACGCTGAGGGACGCCGAGCTCCCACTGGGCAAGGATCCACTTGAGAGCCTCATTCGGGCGATCCAGACCGACGTGGATAAGGAGCTGACCCCCAGCGCACAACCATGATCGATCTTCGCGCTACTTCCTGCTGGCCATCGCGATGTCGTGCGCTCCCGGGACGTCGTGCATCGCGGCGACGATGGACGCACCGTCATGCGCACCAGCGCGGCGGCCGGGAGCGAACGTCATCGCCGGTGCGCGCACCGGTGCGCGCGATGCGCTTCATCGCCGGGTGCCGTGCGCACCACGTCATTCGGTTCATCCCCGGCGGCGCCCGCAGTGGCTGTGATGGTTTCTCTGGGAGGCGTTTGTTGGTGACTTTGGGAGTCATCCGGCACTTCGTTTGATGGTCAACATCGATGAGATTTGATGTCGCACAGGTGTGCGGATGCCGGGTGCGGACGGTGGCGTAATTGAGTCGTTTCGCGTAACAGTTCCCGATTGTGGGGAGTCGGTCCGGCGGTATGGCCCTAGGTTGGAGTCAGCCCTCCCGCTTCCTCGGAAGCGTCAGAGAGGGTCTATCCCGCAGCAGAGTGAGCCTGCGGCGCACCCAGGAGCGCCGGGCTTGCCTTCCTCTCCCGCGGAAGCCGCCGACAGCCCGGCCTGTCCCTCGGGGCATCTTCGAGGCCGGGCTGGACCACGCCCCCGGCTGCCTGGAGGGAGTGCTCCAGTGGCCTATTTGGGGGGGATGGCCACCTGGACGGGGCACGCGGCCGCCGGCTCGAATGGCGGCCGCCGCCCGTTCACCCGGCTCCGGACCGCCCTCCACATCACATTTGTGCTGTTCCGCCAAGAGACCGGTCAGGGATACCAGTTGTCCCGCCAGTCGGGATGCAGCTCGAAGGGCTGTGCGAGGGCCTTCATGCTCGCGAAGGCGAGGATCGAGTCCAGGGGCCAGCACGGGCCCCCTTCCGCCTCCTGCTTGATCCGCTGCTCGCAGCGCCGAAAGAGGACCCGGAGGGTGTCGATCCGGTCGAGTATCCGGGCGGGGCAGGGGCAAGCGCAGCTGACGTGCCCGGTCCTGTGTGAGTCCGGGCAGTCGAGTTCGTGGAAGAGGGCGGCGTCGCGTGTCTCTTCGTCCAGCCGGTCGTGGAAGAACGACACCAGGTCGGTGAGGGTGTCCATGGTTCAGCCGGCGGCGCGTTCGGCCTGGGCCTTCGTCTGGGCCAGGCGGTAGGAGTCGGTGCCGGTCTCGATGATGTTGCCGCCGAAGGTGAGGCGGTCGACGATCGCGGAGCAGAGCCGGGGATCGGTGAAGGTCTTCGTCCATCCGCCGAACGACTCGTTCGAAGCGATCGCCACAGAATTCTTTTCCTCACGCTCCGTCAGAACTTGGAAGAGGAGTTCGGCGCCGCGGCGGTCGAGTTCCATGTAGCCGAGCTCGTCGATGCACAAAAGATCGACGCGGCCGTAGCGGGCGATGGTCTTGGCCAGCACCTTGTCGTCGGCGGCCTCGACCAGCTCGTTGACCAGCTTGGTCGCCAGGACGTACTTCACCCGGTAGCCCTTCATCGCGGCCTCCGTGCCCAGCGATATCAGCAGATGGGACTTGCCCGTGCCGGAGTCGCCGATCAGGCAGAGCGGATGCCCCTTGCGGACCCACTCGCAGGTGGCGAGGGTGTTGATGGTCGCGGCGTCGATGCTGGAGTTCGCGTCGTAGTCGAAGGCCCGCAGCGACTTCTCCCGCGGGAACCCGGCCGCCTTGATACGCCGCTCGGAACGCCGCCGGGCCCGGTCGTCGCACTCGGCCAGCAGCAGCTCGGCCAGGAAACCCCGGTAGGACATCTGCTCGTGGGACGCGGACTCGGCGAGGTCGGGGAACTGGCCCCGGATCGTGGGCAGCCGCAGCATCCGGCACGCCTGGTCGATCGCGGTGGTCGCGGCTTCCTCGGTCAGCCCCCGGTTGCGTTTGGCGTTCATGTCGCTTCTCCCTCGCTCGGAGCACTCCCGCCACGGCGTCGCAGCAGCTGGTCATAGGCCGCCACCGAGGGCAGCGGCCGGGTGTCGGGCGGCAGATGGGCCAGCCGCCAGTCGGTCAGGAAGGTGACCGTCGCCCCTGCCGGTCCCTCCGGCCCCTGATCCGGCGGGGCGGCCGGCACCGCCTGACCGTGCGCGTCACCGTCGGCGATCTTCCGGGCCTCCAGCGCGACCGCGTCCGCGGTCAGCGCGCCGGCCCGCAGCGCGGACGCGAGCCCGGCGACCAGATGTTCATGGTTCATGTGCCGGGCCAGCAGCAGCACCTCGATCAGGGCCTTGGTGCCCTCCCGGTCGCCGTGGGCCGCCCGGGCCGCCGCCAGCCAGGCGTCATGCACGGGCGTGAACTTCCCCGCCGCGCGGGCCTGTTCCAGCGCGGTCGAGCCGGGGAACGCGCCCGGCTTGCGGACCAGGGCCTCCAGGTAGTGGTCCAGGACCAGGCGTGCACCGCCCTGGGTGCTGAGCCGCTCGTGCCGGGCGACTTCCCGCCCGTCGTCGAAGACAATCAGCTCGGAGGCGTGCAGCAGCACCCGCAGCGTCTTGCCGATCAGCCTCACCGGCACCGAGTACCGGTTGGTGCGGACGGTGATCTGCCCGTAGCGGTCGACCCGCGGCGTGAACCAGCGGCCCGTCTCGAACGGCTCGTCGGGCAGCGGCTTCAGCCGGGGCCGTTCGATGGCGAAGTACTCGCCGATCGTCTTCGGCCGTGCCCGGATGCGCCGGCGCTCGTCCTGCAGGTCCCACTCGTCGACCATCTCGTTCAGCTCGGCGAAAGTGGCGACCTCGGGGACCGGGACGAAGTGGTTGCGGCGGAAGTAGCCGATCTGGCCCTCGACCCCGCCCTTCTCGTGGGCGCCCTCGATGCCCGGACGGCAGTAGAAACTCTCGATGCCCCAGTGCGACCGGAAGGCGATCCACCGCTCGGGTTCCGTGCGCTGCCGCGAGAACCCCAGGATCTGGGCGACCGCCGCCTTCAGGTTGTCGTAACGCACCTTGCCCCGAGGCACCCCGCCCAGCACGTCCAGCGCGTGCACGTGGCCTTCGAAGAACGCCTCCTGGCCGCAGGAGGCGGACACCCGGTGCACCGCCTTGCCCGAGAACGACAGCCGCAGCGAGAACAGATAACAGCGGGTGGGCACCCCCGCCAGCACGATGTGGACATCGCCGAAGTCGACCTCCGCCTCGTCCCCGGGAATGTGGGTCTGCGGGACGAACACCTCCTCCGGCCCGCGGCCGGCCTCCCACCGGACCTCCTTGCGCCGCACCGCGACGTAGCCACGGACCATCTGATAGGAGATCCCGTCCGCCCCGTGCTCGTCCAGCAGCCGGTCGAAGATCCGCTTCACGGTGTGCTTCTGCTTCGCCGGCGCGTCCAGGTCCGCCTCCAGCATCCCGTCGATCACCAGCTTGTAGGGATCCAACCGGCTCGCCCGCGGCGTCTGCTGCTTGCGCGGCTCGGGCCAGTGCGAGTCCAGTGCCCTGCGGATCGTCCGCCAGGTCACCCCGTACTTGCGCTCCAGAGCGCGCATCGACAGACCAGCACGATGGTCACGGCGGATCGCCGCGTACAACTCGACCTTGCTCGCCGACATGCGCATCCGGGCCCCCAGCGGGAGAAGCACACCGATCGTCCCACCACAAGGCCCCAACTGCCTTCAAAACTGGGGAACATCACCCCTCACGACACCAAACCGCCTCCCACACCCACCAACAAACGCCTCCCCAACTCACGTACATAGCCACCGCAGTGACGCACGGGCTGCCACGGCGGGTTCGGCTACCCGCTTGGGTACTGCCGCGTCCGGCGGCGGCGCGACGGCGGCTTCGGAGGCGGGTAGGCCGCCTGGCGCCGCCGGATCTCCTCCACGAGGTGCTTGAGCTGTCGCAGTCGCTCCGGCGAGAGCTCCAGCCGGGTCGGGTCCATCACGAGGCCTCCGTGCTCAAGGTGTTGGTCCCCGCACCCTCGCCGCCGCCCGCCGCTCGCGTCCCGACGACTGGCCCCGCGACTTCGTCCCCCGTCCCGCAGGACGGATCCCACCGACCTGCTCCTGGCGGTCACAGCCGCGGACCCGGTCCACGGCCCTGTCCGTGCTCGGGGCCGGGCTGCTGGTGCTGCTGGCTGCTCGGGTCGGCGGCCGGGGCATCCTGCGCACTCGGTGCACTGTCGGCGGCGGCCTGGTCCGCACGCTCATTGGCGTCCTTGCGCAGCGCAGCGAGCCGCTGCCCGGCGCGACCGAGGCGGCTGATCTGGTCGGCGGTCAGCTCCAGGGCTTCCAGGTCGGTGCGCAGCGCGGCGACGTCGACGACAGGCTCGGCCTTCTTCCGTACGGACGTCTCCTCCTGGCCGAAGAGGAGCAGTTGCTCGGGCATCGCCGCCTGCTGGTGCGCGAAGACGTCGTACGGGTCGCGGCCCGTACGGCGGGCGGTGCGCAGCCGGGCACTCAGGACGGTGCTGGCGATGACGGCGCGGTCGTGGCGCAGCGGCACGCGCGGGATGTCCCACTCCCCCGGCTCCACGGGCAGGAGCGGCCCGGCCGGGTCGGCGGGCGGCTCGCGGTCGGCGTCGTGGTCGGGAGCGGCGGCAGGTCGGCGCCGCGCGGGTGGTGGGCCGGGGGGTGCCCACCGGGCGGTGTAGAGGCGGTAGTCCGGGCTGCGGCCGCGCTCGGTGCGGGCCTCGGTGATGTCGGTGCAGTGCGCGGTGAGCGCGGCGTCCACGATCGTCGCGTCCAGGCCGGGTTCGCGGCGTTGGCCGCGCTGGACGAGGGCGAGGTGACGGCGGGCTTCGGCGAGCAGGTGGCGGCGGTGGAAGTAGCCGTCCTTGTGCATCACGAACACGGTGGCGGTGACGGCGGCGGCAGCCAGGCCGACGTCGACGACGGCGGCGACCCGGGCCCGGATCGCCCGGGCTGCCGTGCGGGCGCGCTCGAGGAGGGAGTCGATGAGGTCGGCGCCGGCCGCGAGGAAGGCCCGCGCGCTGTCCCGCCAGTCCGCGCGCAGCTGCACGAGGGAGCGGGGCTTCGGCTTCGCGGGGCGGGTCTTGCGGGCGGCGATCCGGTTCAGTCGCGCCCTCGCCCGCTCGGAGACTACGGGCGCGAACTTCAGGTTGCCGTCGTCGTCGGTGGCGGTGACGTACTCGTGCTCCAGCTCGGTGAGGCAGGCGGCGATCTGCTCGCCGCGGCGGGCAGTCCAGCGGATCAGTTCGTGCGGGACGCCGGCGACTTCCATGACCGGGCGCCGCCCGGCGGTGACCGTACGCGGCTCGGAGGCCAGCCCCAGCGCCTCGCACGCCTCCATCATCACGACTTCGTTGTAGAGCGCGGACGCGGCGACGGCCGACTCCAGCAGGGCCTCGGAGTGCACCGCGCCCCAGACACCGTCTGGACGCAGGCCCCGAAGGGACAGAAGGAGATGGTCGTGCAGCAGCGGCATTCCGGATCGGGCCTCGTAGTGGCGGAAGCGGGCGGCTGCCAGGCCGTGCGCGGGACGGGTGCGGTGGGGGCCGCCAGCTCCGTACCGGATGACGGCGGCGTTGTCCTCGATCCAGGCGAGCACCACGGCGATGGCCCGCTCGTGCGCGGCCTCGATCGCCTTCCGCGTCACCTCATCCCCGAGCGCCCACAGCAACTGCAAGGTCGCCTGCGGCCGGAACACGAGATCGGCACCGGTGACCTTCACCCGCCGACCGAGCGCACCGGCCCGGCGTGCGGCCTTGGGCGTCTTCCCTGCTGCCAGCTGCTCGGCTACGAGCCGTTCGGCGTCCGGGTGCCGGCCTTCGCCGTACAGGGAACGCAGCTGTGCCTCGGTCACCTCCTGACCGAGCGCGAGACCGACGGCGGGCAGGCCTCGCCCTATCCATCTGCCGACCGGAACTCCGGCGTCCTGTTGCGCCTTCCGAAGTGGCTTGCGGCCCGGTCGGCGGCCGTCGCCAACGAGGACCTGGCGCAAGTAGTAGCGGTACATCTGCCCGGCGGTGATCAGCGCTATATCCATCACGCAGACCACGCCACACGGCCCTGACCTGCAAGAAAAGGACGATCAGTGTTCCCTCCCGCCAGGCGGGAGCAACGGCCGAACTTTCTTCCCGGGGGCCCGTCAGACGGGAAGCAGCCTCCGGCCGGCCAGCCAGTGTCAACGCTCTCCGGATCATCACCTCACCCCACCACCGGCACCCACCAACACCACCCCGACGGCCACCCAGCACCGCCCCTCCCTCACCCCCCGACCACCCCGCAGCCCCCGGCAACCGCCGGGGGCTGCGTCGTGCTGCCTGGAGAACACCGTGCCCACCTACGAGACACTCCCCCGGTTTACCGCCGACCTCCAGCACCTCACCCCCGCCCAGCGCCAACGCTTCCGTCGCGTCGTCCTGGACGCCTTCGTGCCCGATCTGCGGTCCGGCCGCCAGTTCCGCCCCGGGTTACGGATCAAGCGTGTCCAGCGCGCACCCGGCGTCTTCGAACTCACCTGGGCTGGCAACGGCCGCGCCACCTGGCAGTACGGCCCGGAGATAGTCACCGGGGTCCCGCACATCGTCTGGCGCCGTATCGGCACCCACGATGTTCTGGGCGGGCCCTGACCCCGTCCGCCATGAGCCCGGGCAGCCGACCAAGACTCTTTCCTCAGGCCTCGGCTTGCCGCGTAGCTGTCGTCGAAGGCAGCCCGCAAGTTGTCCAGGGAGCGGGCAAGTTCAGCCCACGGATCTCGCACACCACGACAGTAGACATATGCGTCTGATGGCGTTGTGGATTTCTGGGCCAGTCAAGGGTCGGTGACCGCAGCGGGGCCAGCTTGCCGGTTCGGAGACTGGCCCCGCACTGCGTTGATGCAGTTACTTGGTGGCGGCCTGCTTTTCGAAGGACTTCACGAGCTCAACAAGTCGGGCAGGGTCGCGTTCCAGTCCTTTGACACTCAAGAACCGAATGAGGTCGAAGAAGGCGTCATCCGCCATCTTCGAGTCCAGGAGCATGGCGAGGGAGCCGGGCTGGTCGTACGGCAGCCTGCGGACTGGCCGTTCCCCGTCGGTGCTGTTCTCGGCAACGGCCGGTGCCGAGGAGTCTGTCCGGGGCTCCGGTACCGCCTGCGCGAGTGCTCGGTCGTCAGCGGCCTGCCCTGTCTGCTCACTCGATGGTGAGCTGTTCGGCGCGTCGTCTCCTATTACGTCGTAATAGGAATCGGAGTTCGCGGTCTCCCGGGCCGCAGGCTCAGTGCTTCTTCCTGGCTTCCTTCGGCCGCTCTCCTTCTTCAGCGCTTCCTTGCGGGCTCGCTCCTCCTTCAGGTCCTTGAGCGCGGTCTCCTGCTCTGCAGCCGGCTTGTTTCCCACCGCTCGCAGCAGGTCGATGGGCTCTTCGCCGATCCTGGCCTGGAGTTCGGGTGTGAGGTTGAGCAGGGCAAGGCGTTGTGAGACCCACCCCTGGGAACGGTGGAGCCGCTTGGCCAGGGCAGTCTGGCTGCCGTGGATCGCCAGGAGGCGTTGGAGCGCTCGGGCTTCGTCGAGCTCTTCGAGGTCTTGGCGGTGGATGTTGGCAACGAGGGCGGATTCGAGGAGTTCCTCGGAAGTAGTGCCCTGGTCGTCGCTGACCATGATCTTGACGGTGTTGAGCTGTGCTTCGCGTGCGGCGGCGAGGCGGCTGCTGCCGTCGACGACGACGTGGGTGGTGTCGGGTTCGAGGTCACCCTCGCGCTCCGGGTTGGCCTTGATGTAGGCGTCGCGGTTCATGACCGTGATTGCCTGCTTCTGGCCGTGGGTCGTCAGGCTGCCTGCGAGGTCGGTGAGGTCGCCCAGGGTCGTGCGGGGATTGTCGGGGTTGAGGCTGATGCGGTGGACCGGGAGTTCGGTCGGCGCGGCGATGCCTTCGGTAGGCACGCCCGTAGCGGCGGCGACCGCCTGGCGGCGTGCACTGACGGCCTGGGTCCCGCCGAAGCGTCCGGCACCGAGCTTGTCGGCCTTGCTCATGAGATCTCCCGGGCCAGGGCGCGCATGCCGATGGCCTGCTGTGATTTCGGGGCATAGGACAGCAGGGGCTGTTTCATCCGGACGGCCTCCTTCTGTTCCTTGAGGTCGCCGATGAGTCCGACGACCCGTGGATCCTTTATGTCGACCCAGCCCTGGAGGGATGAGGTGGCGATGTAGCCGCGGCGGCCGTCGTAGAGGTTGACGACGATGCCCAGGTAGTCGATGTCGATCTGGAGGTCGCCGCGCAGGTCGTCGATCTGGTTGGTGAGGAGGCCGTACGCGTCGGCGGAGCTGTCTTCGGCCTGGACGACGATCAGGGCACCGGACTGGCCGGGCCTTTCACCGTCACGGCGGCGTCCGTAGTAAGCGGCGGCGTCCATGCTGAGGCCGAGGCTGGGCGGGCAGTCGACAAGGATGACGTCGTACTCGGCTTCAAGTGGAGCGAGGGCACGTTCCAGGGCGGCTTCACGGGCCCGCACTGCGGAGAGACGCACGTCGAGCAGGAATGCGTCGTTGCAGGCAGGCAGGAGGTGCAGCCGGCCGCCGAAGTTTTCGTCGTCGATGGAGACGATGAGGTCACGGAGGTCGCCCTTGGGATCGCCTGCCATGTGGTTGGTGAGGCTGTCCCCGTTCATCGGCAGGGGGTTGGCGCCCAGCTGGTTGGTGAGGTGGCACTGCGGGTCGAAGTCGACGAGCAGCACACGCAGTCCGGGGCCCGGGAGGTTCTCGATGTCGAGAGGGTCGTCTCCTGCCGACTCGGACTCATCGGATCGGGTTGCGCTTGCTCGAAGAGCCTTCGTGAGTGCCTTGGCGACGCGTACCGGGTGCAGAGTGTTGGAGTCTTCGGCCAGTGCCTCGCCGGCACCAGCGGTGATGGCTGTCTTTCCGACGCCACCCTTCTGGTTGCAGACGACCATGCGCCGGGTGATCGCCGGACGCTCGACGTGCGGGGCGGGGTTGGCGTCGAGCCACAACTGGACTGCCTGGGCCAGGCCCTGGGTGAAGGAGACGCTTCGGTCCGTGGCTACGCCTCGGAACGTCTCCCATTGGCCGTCGGGCAGGAAGGTGGAGAAGGATTCGGCGCCCGCGGTGTCGATCGTGGCGGGTGTGGAGGCCAGGTTGCACCAGTCGGCGATGCCCTGTTCCACGGCGGCCTGGATCTCGATGCCGTGTTGGGCGGCTCTGATTTTGAGGTTCTGCCGGAGCCGTCCCGGCAGCTTGGAGACGACCTTCTCGCGGTCGCCGGAGGTGGCTGGAGAACTCATGAAGGACACCTTACTAACGCCCATGATCCTTAGCAGCATCGACACGTTAGTTATGGGAACTTGTTGAGGCGTCAGTCTCCCTGAAGGGAGACCGCAACCTATTACGCGGTAATGGCTGTGGTGCCAGCACGCGCCTCGGTCGCCTGGCCGAGGCGTACCTGAGACGGGACAAGATCAGTGCGGGTGTCGCAAACTATGGCCCCGCTTGCGTTGCGCTATTACGCCGTAATAGCTGCCGGGGGAGGGGCCCGGATCGCTGAGGATGTCCGAAGCGATGTCTGTCCCATCTCCGTGCCGCCTCTCCCGTGCGCTCAACCGCCGCGGCGAAACGGTGTTGGCGGCAGTACGTCACGATCCGGTTGGTGGTTGCCCACGGCGCGGCTGGCGGTCTCGTCGGCGGCGTGCCGGGGGAGAGGCCGCCAGTACCGTCTCCAACTGCTGTCGGCTTGCCGCAGTGAGAGGGTGGTTGGGGCCGAGGATCCGGGTCCGGTCGTCGAGCGCTTGGCGAAGCAGGTCTACCGCCTGCGCATGGTCACCCATACCGCTCAAGGCAACGCCCAGGTTGTGGCGACTGGCCGCAGTACGAGGGTGATCGGGGCCGAGGAGCCGGATGCGGTCGTCGAGCGCTTGGCGAAGCAGGTCCACTGCCTGCGCATGGTCACCCATGCCGCTCAAGGCAACGCCCAGGTTGTGGCGACTGGCCGCAGTACGAGAGTGGTCAGGACCCAGAACACGGATACGGTCGCTGAGAGATCGACGGAGCAGGTCCACCGCCTGCGGATGGTCACCCATCGCGTTCAGGGCAGCGCCGAGATTGTCGAGGCTGGCCAGAGTGTCCGGGTGGTCGGGACCCAGGGTGCGGACGCGGTCGTTGAACCCCACGCGGTAGAGGTCAGCTGCTTGCCCGTACTCGCCCATCCCGTACAGGGCGGTGGCAAGGCTGTTGCCGCTGGTCAGGCTTTCGGGGTGGTCGCGGCCGAGCAGACGGATGCGGTCACTGAGGGTCTGGCGGTGCAGGTCCACTGCCTGCGCGTACTCGCCCAACGAGTACAGGGCAGCGGCGAGGTTGCCGCGGCTGGCCAGGGTGTCCGGGTGGTCGGGGCCCAGGACACGGGTCAGGGCGTCGAGCGTCTGCTGCTGCAGGGTGGCCGCTTGCCTATGCTCTCCGGAATCGTCCAAGGCCAGGGCAAGACGGTTTTGTCGCATCAAGGTGTCCGGGTGATCGGAGCCCAGAATCCGGGCGCGGTCGTCGAGGACTTCTTGGCGGAGGATGCGTTCCAGGGTGTGGTTGCCGGCGGCGCGCAGCACGTCGGCGAGGCTCTCAACAGCAGCCAGCGCGCCGGGGGAGGTCTCTGCGGTGCTGCGCTGCAGCAGGACAGACATGTGAGGAGCAAGAAGGCGGGCAGCGGGCCAGCCGGAGCGTCCGGCAGCCTCGATGTCCTGAACGGCTGTGATCAGCCGCAGGATGAGGGCCTGGTGCCAGCGCGCGAGATCGGTGGTCTCGGCAGCGAGAGAAAGTGCGCTGATCTCCCGGACAAGGGAATGCAGTACTACCTGAGCGGTGTCCTCATACGCCACTTCCAACTCATTGATGGTGGCGGGGTCCTGCAGGCCGAGAAGACCGAAGCGGTAGAGGCCCGCCAATGCGTCCTCCATACCGACGACCGTTGCTTCTCCTCCTGTCGCAGTGGCCAGCAACTCAGGGGTGATCAAGGACAGGGGGATGGGTGCCTGGGCCAGCAGAGCAAACATCCGCAGCAGCGGGCGAGCCAGCCTGAAGCCTTCCGCGTCCAGCTGGTCGAGGGAGACGTCCCAGGTGTGGCGGACAACCGTGCGCGCAACGTCCGGATCGGATGCGTCAGGGTGCTCGGCTCCCAACAAGTTGGACAACTCGGTGTCCAGGGCCTGGCGATATCGGTCGAAGGTCCGGTAGCGGCGGGTAGGGACAGCGAGATAGACACCGACAGCATGCAGAGCCAGCGGCAAACCGCCCAAGCGGGCCGCCAGCGCTTGTGCCTGTTCCTCCGTGCCGGCATGGGGAGCCAGATCCAGCAGTACCTGCCCCGCAGCCGACACGGCCAAGGGCTCCAACCTCAGCAGATCGGCACTCGCCCCCCAGGACTGTCCATCAGAATCTCGACTGGTCACGAGTAACAGACCTCCACCATGGGGACGGATCCAGCCCCGGTACCCCGCCACCCGCTCACCATCCGGGCCGACCGACTGCGGTTCGTCGACGTTGTCTATCACCACAAGCCACCGCTTCGAGCGCTCCAACTGCCGCCAGACCACGTCGGGCAGGCTCTCCTGCCCGGCCCGAGTTGACACCAGGTCTGTCTCCGGCAGCCCGCATCTCACCGCGGCCCGCGTCAACTGCTGGGCCAGATCCACAGGTCCGCGCCACGGCACCCAGAAGACTGCCTGGCCTGCCTCTTCAGCCTGGGCTGCGAGTTGCGCGGCCAACGTCGTCTTGCCCAGTCCGCCGGCTCCGCACACGACTGTGAATCGGCCCTGCGGGCGGCTCAACATTCGGGTCAACGTATTGAGTTCCGTGCCCCTGCCACGAACCCCGTTCACATGCGGGCGCACCAGGGACCCGTGCCGAGTTGCGGCCAACCGGTCCACCGGCGTAAGCGGCACCTCAGGCCCACCACCGTTCAGGCGCAGTCCCCAAAGCAGCAGTCCGACACTGATTGCCACCAGCAAGCCGAACAACGGCCAGACCACGTAGGCATGCGCGGCCCACTTCGGCACCGTCGAACTCGCGTAGTTGGTCACCAGTCCCAGCGCCGCTGCCATCAACGCGCCAGCGCCGGCTACCCCGGATCCGACCCACGCTCCCCGCCTGCGCGCCATGGCCGCCTCCACCGGTCAGCAACAACATGCCCCAACGCACGGATCGACAAGACAAGTTCGAAGCCGCGTACCGAGCGCACGATGCTCGTCCTCACCTGTTTCCAAGCGCCACCCGGCACCGCCCCATCCCGGTGCCCCGCATCGAGCGTCCCAGCCCGTTCGCACAGCGTGGAGCAACTCAAGCCGAAACAACCCCCGAATGCTCCTGCACGCCCCGTAGGTCAACGAGTTGGGACAACAAGAGGCCGCACCGGCGGGCGCACCGGCCAGCCTCGCCGGGCCGCCATCGGCCCCACCGTCCCGGTGACCCGGAAGTGGCCGCGTTTGGTGCGGGAGTAGATGACCCGTACGGCCTCGCGCAGCAGCTGGATGCTGTCGCGGGGGCTGGTGGCCACCTTGGTGGCGATCCCTTCGAGGAAGCCGGGGAAGTGGTGGCGGTCGGTGGGGTCGGCCATCCAGATGGCGAACTTGGGCTGCACGCTGGCTTCGACCAGGACGAGCCGCAGGACGTTGCTCTTGCCGATCTGTGCGGGGCCGAGGATGAGGCCGTGTTCCATGCCGGCGCCGGGGGTGTTGAGCCGCCAGTGGGCGGCAACTCCGTCGGCGCCTTCACCGATCCGGAAGCGGCCGGTGGCCGGGTCGTAGGTGGTGCCCTCGAACCGGAGTTGGTCGGGAAGGCCATCCGCGGGATCGGGTTCGGCGTCGATCTCGCGAAGGGTTTGCTCGAGATCGTTCTGGGCGTCGTCGGCGACAACCGGGATACCGCCCAGGGTCGCCATGGTGCTGGCGTACTGGCAATGGGCCAGCAGGTGCCGCCGGTTGCGGTCGTCGACGGCCGCGCCGGCGTCTAACACCATCTGGGCGGCCCGCTCGCACAAGTCGGCGGCACGGGCATCCTGGCGGGCTCGGCCGGGATGGTCTTTCTGACGTTCGGCGGCGGCCTGCTGGCAGGCACGGCCGGCAGCGCGGATCCGTTCGAAGTCGCCGTCGCATTCCAGGATCAGATTCTGGGCGTAGTTGATCTGAACGGCCACTTCGTGGGGCACGTTCTCCGGCGTGTCTTCGGCACCGATGTTCACGTCGGGTCCGCCGTCAGCCTCGTACAGCAGGCAGTTGGTGGCCAGCACCCACGCCTGGAAGGAGTCCTTGTCCTGCTGGTTCTTCCACTCACGCGCCATCGCGTTTCCCCTCATGGTGTGCCGCGCTGGCCGTGCCGGGACAGCCCGGCCAGCGCGGTGGGCGTGTTCTGTCGTGCACGATCAGTGAGCGTCCTGATCGTCGTGTGTGGGCGGGCCGTCGTCCAGATGGCCCGGGCGCCCGCCGGAGCAAGCCACCCGGGCGCGGTCGGGCGTCTTGAGCACGCGCGGCAGATGGACATGAAGCTGCTCGAGTGGCGGCCACGCGCCCGGAGTTCTCGGGCAAGGAGTTCAGTGAGCCCACTTGCCTCTTTCCGGACCAAGCGGATCTTGGCTGTCGCCGGGTCTGCTTGCCTCTGGTGCGCGGCGCCTTGATCAGTGAGTGTTTGCGCATGATGCTTCCGCCCGTTCAGAAGAAGACCGAGTTGATCGAGGTCGTCCGCATCACCGACCCGATAAGGCATCTCAGCGCCGCGAACTTGGTGGGTGACGATGTCGCGATCTGGGAGGCCGCTCAGGTCAGCAACGCCCTGACGTTGATCACCTCTGCTGCACACAGTGAGCTGCACCGCTGTTTCGTCCCGGGCTGGGGCATCCGTGCGCACAGCGCCACCGACCTGCTCTTCCAGATCGCCTTCTGCTTCCAGTGCCATGGCGCCCGCCTGTGGGGGCCGTACGTGCCCGCCGAGTTGGATGGGATCCACGGCTTTGATCCGGACAGTCCTCCGGCCCTTGAGCTGCTTCAACAATTCCGCAACTCCACGCCGGGCCGACGCGGTTGAGGGGCGCCACGCCTTCCCGGTCGACGCACCGATCGCAGGTGGCGGGACCGGGGCGGCCGAAGCCGGGATGGGCGGCCGCCCCGGCGGGGATCAGGCGGAGGCGGCCGCCTTCGTGGCGGCCGCTTTCTGCACTCCCAGGTGCTCCAGTTCGGTGTGGCGCTGCTGGACGTGTTCCTGGGCGATGGGGTCGGTCAGTAGTGTCTTGACCAGGTCGGCCTGGTACTCCATGCCGGCGAAGAACCCCTTGTGGAAGCGGCACTGGTCCTGGGCTTCGAGGCAGGCCTCGCAGTCCTCCCAGGACCGGTCGTCGTACGGTGCGGTCTCCAGGCCGGGACGTTCCTCGGACGGCAGGCGGGTGAAGTTGGTGTCGCGGGTGAACAGGTCCTCGCGCCAGGTCGCGGGCAGGTCGGCGAGGTAGTAGGCGAGCGCGGCCGCGGTCTGCGGGTAGTGGCTGTAGAGGGAGGCCCACAGCCGGTGGGCCTCGGTGGTCGGGTCGAAGCACGGCGGAACCTGGTCGGCGTCCCGGGCGTACGCCTGGGTCTTCTCGCGCCGCTCCTCCCAGGTGGTGGTGTCGATGCCGGCCTCCACGGCCGCGCCCAGGATCTGGGTGTCGTGGATGTACTCGGGGTGGAGCAGCTGCGTGGCGAGGTCCTCGGCTGCGACGACGTCGCGGCGGGCGAGTGCGGCCACGGCCTGGTCGGTGAGGTAGGCGTTGCGGCGGGTCCAGAAGTCGGCGTTGCAGTAGGCGCTGGCCAGCATCCGTAAGCGGAGCCGGGCGAGTTGGGTGGGGCTGTCCGTCATGAGGGTCTCCTTCGTGGGGTGTTGGCATCGGCGGACGCGTGGTGCTGTGGGGCGGCCGGAGCGGTGTCGACGGCCGCCCCACAGGTCCGGGGCGGGGTGGTTCAGCTGGTGGGGAGGCTCGGTGCGAGGAGGTCGTCGAACTGCTGAAGCTTGTCCTCGCGGGTGCCGGTGACGGTGGTGACCACGAGGAACTGGTCGCTGCCGAGGTCCATCACGACCTGGGCGTCGATGCCCTGGGCGCGCTGAGCAGCGGCGTACTCTTCCGCCGGCCACGACCCGCGGGGACTTCCGGCGGGGAAGCGCTCCAGCACGGTGCATTGCCCGGCGAGGGAGGTCCGGGATTGCGGGCTCACGTCGATCGCTTGGGTGACCTTCGGCCGGTGCTCGGGCCGGGTGGACTTGAGGACGGCACCGGTGAGGTCGGTCAGATCGATGTCCTCGAACAGATCGGTCAGGTCGGCGATGGTCTGGGGGTCCAGGACAGTGTCGGTGTCCGGGTGCCGGCTGTCCGGGTAGCGGTTCAGGGCGTCGGCGTGGTCGGCGAGCTGGTGGGCGCGGGCCGGGGTGATGTCGATGCTGTGGCAGTGCTCCAGGCCCGTGCCGAGGGCGCCGGTCGGGCTGATGTGGACGCGGATGCTCGCCTCCGGGCCGGGCTGTCCGGCGAGGCCGGTGAGGGCTTCGGCGAAGGCGTCGATCGCGGCGTTGCGGTCTGTCTCGGTCTGGGTGGCGTCCATGGCCGCGTCGTCGTCCTCCGGGCCGTCCAGTTCCGGTGCTCCCCACAGGATTTCGAGGGTGTCGGCCTGGAGGTGGAGGCCTCCGCCGGCGGTGTCCGGGAGGGTGAGGTGTCCGGTGACGCGCAGCAGGTCGCCTGGGCGGCACTCGGTGGCCAGCGCGTTCACGACTTCCGGGTCCTGGCTGGTGCAGGGGATGGTCACGTCGTCGACCAGCCGGTCGGTGGGGGAGCAGGTCAGCCTCCAGCACGCGGTGCCGTCCTGCTCGCCGAACACCACTTCGGCGGTGAGGTAGCCGTCGACGGCGAGGGGAATGGCGTCCATCAGTTGCCCGCCTCCGACGTCGTGGGGTTGGCGGCGGCGTACGCGTCCATGACCTTCTTGGCCGGGTTGCCCCGGTCGGCGACCTCGTAGCCGTTGGCCCGCGCCCAGGTCCGGATCGCGGCCAGCTGCTTCTTGCTGAGCTTGCCCTTGACGGCCGGGGCGGTGGCCGGGGCGGGCTTGCCGGTCTTGGCCTGCCTCAGTTCCTCCCTCGCGCGGGCGAGGTCGCGCTCCAGACGGTCGATGCGGCTTTCGGCTTCGGTGACGGCCTGTTCGGTGTCCCGGCGTACGGAGAGTTCGGCCAGGGCGGTGCGGGCCTTGGCGGCGAGAGCCTGTACGCCCTTCGTGGCGTGCTGCTCGCCCCAGACGAGCAGCGCCTCGATCCCCGTCTCGGACGCCGGGTGCCCGGCGTTGGCGGGGTCCGGCTCGGGGGAGCTGGTGCCGTCCGTCTGCCCGCCGTCGGTGTACTGGGTGTCGGTGTCCTGGGCGAGCGCGGCTTCCGTCTGCTGGACGGCGGCGGCGAGTTCGTCGTCGGACAGTCCGAGCGTGGTGCGGACGTCGTCGGGGCTGTCGCCGCTGGTGAGCATGTCGGCGGCGACCGAGGCGTAGGCGTTGGCGGTGGGGGCGGCGGCCTGGGTGGTCATGAGGTCTCCGGTGGTGGCGGTGTCGGGCAGGTGGGGGAGAAGCGTGGTGAGGGTGTCTTCGTCGGTGGGCGCCCCGATCGCGTCGAGGAGTTCGGCGAGGTCACCCTTGTCACGGGCGCGGTGTGCGGTGACACGGCACGCGGCCGCGAGCTCTTCCAGAGGACTGGGGCGGACCGGGCGGGATTCGGCGGCGAGGGCCTGCTGCCAGTCGTTGGTCATGCCGCCGCCCTCGGCTTCCGCAGCGCGAGCGCCAGGAGCTCGAGGTTGTGCTGTTGCTGGGCAGTGGTGAGTGGCCGGGGCTTCCCGGTGCCGCGCCGGCGCCAGTTCGGGTGCGCGGGCGGCTCGGGGTAGACGAGGGTGTGGTCGACGGCGTTGTGTGGGGTGCTGCTCATGGGAGCCTCCGGGGGAGGATCAGGCGTGGTCGTCGCCGTGGCCCTTGGACTTGGGCTTGGCGTCGGAGGCGAACCGCCCGAGGCGGGCCTCAACGGGGTTGGCGGTGATCCAGTCCTCGGCGCACGCCTTGTGCACGGGCTCTCCGGAGTGGGAGCGCATGGGCGTGGGCCAGCCGCACAGTGCGCAGGGGTGGTCCTGCCAGCGGTCGAAGTGCTGGTTGTCGCGCCAGTCGAGAAGTTCACCGGGAGCCGGGATCAGGCCCGGCTCGAACTGAGGCTTCTCCTTCTTGCGTCCCGTGCGCGTCACGGCCGGAAGCCGGGTAGTTGCTGGAACACGTGCGTCAGCAGGTCCGGCGTCGGCTTCCAGGCCGGGAGCGCGCCCGTGGCGGGCACGGGCAGGGCGAGCTCCTGGACGTCGGCGAGGACCAGGTGGTGCGCGCCGCGCCGCGCCCAGGGGCTCGTGCATTTCTCGGGCCCCTGGTCGGGGTGGCAGCCGGTGAGGCGGGCGATGCCGATGACCGCGCCCAGGTGCAGTTCGCGGCCGCGGATCGCGGAGGCGACCAGCGGGTCACGCAGGGCGGGGCGCTCCAGCTTCTGCCCGGCGTGAATCAGGATCCAGCCGCGCCATGGCCAGTGCACGGGCCGGTTCTCCGGGTTCTTCCCGGCGAGGATGCAGGTCGCCCAGGGCTGGCGGATCGTGATGCCGCGGACCCAGTCGCCCTCGGGCAGGGCGGCCACGCTCATGCGGCTCGCCCCCACAAAGCGGTGCCCGGGCGGCCGGCCCGTCGGCCGTTGGTGGACGCCACCGTCGCGTGTTCCTTGGTGGCGAGGTGCGCGCGGCCGGAGTGCTTGCCCTCGTAGAGGGCGGCATCGGCGGCCCGCTGCAGCTGCGACAGGTCGCGGACGCCGGTCGCGTCCGGCGTCGCGACGCCGACCGAGGCGGCGACGTCGACCGTGCGGCCGTCGTCCATGGTGACCGGCGTGTGCAGCATCCGCACCAGCTGCTCCAGGCGGTGCGCGCGGCGGTCGGCGGGCATCTCCAGGACCACGGCGAACTCATCGCCCCCGAGCCTGCCGACAGCAGCGTGCGGTCCCGCCCATGCGGTGAGCCGGGCGCCGAACGCGGCGAGGACGGCGTCGCCGGCCGCGTGCCCGAGGTTGTCGTTGATGTCCTTGAAGTGGTCGGCGTCGATCATGACCACGGCCACGTTGTCGCCGTGGCGGGCCAGGATCCGCCGGGCCCGGACGGTGTAGGCGTCGCGTCGCAACAGCCCGGTGAGCGGGTCGCGGCGGCTGGCCGCCAGGCGCCGGTGCAGCACGAGGGCGTGCACGGTCCAGCCGGTCAACGGCACGGCTGCGGCGGTCAGTAAGAGTGTGCGCGGGCCGATCCGGCCCTGTGTGCGCAGGACGGAGTCCATACTGAGGATCTCCCTCTCGTCTCGTACGGGATGGGTTGGGCCCGGGGCAGCCGTCGAAGCCGGCAAGCAGAGCGGCTGTCCCGGGGCGGAGCTACAGGTCGAAGTCGCCGTCGTCGGCGGCGCGGACCCAGCGGTACGGGTTGTTCCAGCGGTCGGCGGTCGCGGCGGGCCAGTCAAGCTCCCAGCCGGGGCGGTAGCCGCGGGCTCCCCAGCCGTCCGGCCGTTTGCCGGGGACCTCGAGTCCGGCCTCCTGTGCGGCGCGTGCCGCGTCGTAGACCTCGTGCGCGATCCGTACGGCGGCACTTCGGCTGTCGGCGGGGCCGGTGAAGACGTGCACACCGCTCAGTCCTGCGGCGGTGCTGATCGGGACGTCCACCTCGTAGTAGGGCAGGCCCATGACGTCCAACTCCCTTCGTTGTTGAGGGGCCACTGCGACCGCCCCGGCCCCGGCAGATGGCGGGGCCGGGGCGGCACAGAGTGCGCTCAACTCGCGGGGTCAGCGCGTGATTTCCAGCGCGTACCGCAGATGTGTACGCGCCCGGGCGAGCCGATCGCGCTGGTCGCTCCCGGTGAGGGTCAGCGCGTCGGTGAGCTCGCCGAGCGCGTAGTCCAGTTCTTCGCTGGCGCGCTTCAGGTGGTCGCGGTTGGCGGTGCAGAAGGCGTACATGCCGCGCTCCACGAGGTCGATGAAGGCGGTCGGGGTGATGTCGCCCGGCGACAGGTCCTCGTTGATGAGCGCGGCGAGGTCCGTGCTGAAGCAGGCGGTGAGCGCGGTGAACGTGTCGTGTGTGCTGGGCTGGGCGGTAGCGGCCATGTGGACTCCTCAGTGGTCGAGCCGGATGGTGATGGGCTGCCGGGGATCCCCGGCATGGGTGTGGACCGTGCGGCGGTGTGCGGCGAGGCCGGCGGCGCCGCCTTGGATGGGCAGGTGACAGGACGGGCAGCCGTGCCACCACTCGTCACAGGCCGGGAGTTCGGCCGGGGTAAGCGGGTGAGGGTGCGGGCCGGGTGCCGCCCTGCTCACAATCCAGCTCCCGCCGTGGCGAGCTCGGAGGCGAGGTGGACGGTGCCGAAGCCTTCGGCGAGCAGCTGCTCGCGGGTGGGCGTCAGCTCGTGGAGGTCGCGTACGACGTGCGCCGGGACGACCCGGTCGCGGGAGGCGTTCTGTGCCTCCACCATGGCGAGCGGGACGTCGAACAGGACGGCGATGGTGGGGCGTTGCCAGTAGCGGGCGCGGGCCAGCAGTCCGGCTCGCAGGTGCGGCTCGATGTTGGTGGAGTCGAGGATCGTGCGGAGGTTCCGGGCGAGCCGTGCGTCCAGGAGCAGGTTCTGGATCTCGGTGGCGACCGGGGTTGCGGTCTGGTCGGCCTCGGAGTCGGTGGCGGCCAGCCGGTAGAGATCGCGGTTGATGCGCCAGCTGGCCGGGTATCCGGCGGCGAAGGTCGACTTGCCGCAGCCGGGCGGGCCGACCAGGACGCACACGGTGCCGGCGGCCAGGTTCAGCGGTTGCATCGGCTTCCTTTCAGCGAGGGCGGACCCCGGCCGGAGTGGCCGGGGGTTGCCGGGTACTGCTCAGGTGACGGTGCCGCCGACCGTCTCGTGCTCGTGCGGGCAGTCGTCCGGCGCGCGGCGGATACGGCTGGCGGCACCGAGTGCGTCCTCGGTGCCGCTTCAAGGGGTGATGGGTACGGGACAGGTGGCGAGTTCCTACTGACGCGCGCCGGTGCCCCCGTCGAGATTCTTCTGGCGCCGGGCGAGAGTCAGGAGTTCGGCTCCGAGGTCCGGCGCGGACAGGATCGTGCTCAGGATCGAGGCGAGGCCGTCCCGCTCGATGGGGTTCAGCCGGTCCCACACGGCGTGCGCGTCGTTGTGGACACCGACGGCCTGGAGGTAGGCGTCCTCGGTGGTGACGGTGTGTTCGACGCCGCACCGGCCGCACCGGTAGATGGCCTGGTCCCAGCCGGAATCAGTACTGGTGGCGGGCTCGGTGGTCATCCGTGGACCGCCTCCATCGCCTGTGCCTCGAGGTCGGCGTGCCCCGCGGGGTCGTCCTCCTGACCACTGTTGGCGGCGTGGTCGTCGGCCTCCTGGTCGACGTCGTCGCACCCTCCGTGGACGGTGCAGACGATGTCGGGGTCCTGGTCGCGGTCGCCGGTGAGCGCACTCCACAGGTCGGTGACCGTGTAGGCCGGTGCCCATGCCTCGCCCTCGCATTCGTCTCCGAAGTCGAGGGCGAAGGGGCAGGGCAGCAGGACCTCGAAGCCGACGCTGCCTTCGTCGTCGATGTCCGTACGCAGGGCGAGGGTGAGGTACTGCTGGCCGATGCGGATCTCCGCGACGCGGTCGTCCCCGGCGAGGGTGGAACCGTCCTTCCACCGCCACAGCGGCAGGAGTTCGGGGCCGAAGAAGCGGCGGGGCAGGATCAGGTCGCCCAGACCGTCGCTACCGCCCGTGCCGAGCTCCCGGATCCGGATGTCGCTGATCTGGCTGAGGAAGGGCTCCAGCCGGTAGAGGGTGTCGGAGAAGAAGACCTCGTTGAAGCCTTCCGCCCGCAGGTTCGAGTGGGAGTGGGCCATGGCCCGGTGCTGGGCGGCGACCGTGTCCTCGGGAACGCTCCGGTTGGCGGGCCGGTCCTGCTGCCGCTCGATGCACACCGGCAGCGGGGTGGAGACGAGGACGGCGATGACCGGCATGCCGTGGCGTTTCGCGGTGTCGACCAGTGGAGCCCTGTCCTTGGCGTAGACGGACGTGGCGTCGACGACCGTGTTGAGCCTGCGGGCCATCCTGCGGTCCACGATCAGGTGCATCGCGTCGACGGCATCGGCGGTGGCCTCCTGCGCGCCGCAGTCGTCGGCCATGACGCCCCTCAGCCGGTCGAGGCTGACGACCTGGTGCTCCGGCCAGGTTCCGGCGAGCGTGGACTTACCAGCGCCGGATGCTCCGATCAGCACCAGGAGCGCGTTCGCGGGCAGGTCCGGGTAGAGAGGGGCGGTCATTCGGCTTCTCCTTGGGGGTCAAGGGCGCGGGCTGCCCAGATCAGGAGCTGCCCGGCGTTGTCGGTGATCAGGGCGGCGGCCTCGTGCAGCGGGCACGAGGCGTCGCCGTCGCGGTCGGGCTCGATCTGCTCAGCCCGGCGCGCGGCGGCGGTGACCAGCTGCGCGAGGGCCGGGATGAGTCCGCCGGGCGGGTCGGTGTCCTCGATGAGCTCGCGCAGGATCGCGGCGAGCTCCGCCTGGTCGACGTCGTCTGCTTTGAGGTCGTCCTCGATCTGCTGGAGGGCGAGCTGGGCGATGCCGACCGCTGCGCGGACGCGCTCCAGCCGGGTCCGTGCGGCCGTCACCGGCGGGACCGGGGGCGGGTGGTGAGCCAGGTGGTGACGGCGGCGGCGCCGGCGCCGATCGCGCGGTGCAGGGCCGCGTCCAGCTCCATCCACGCGCTGCCCGGGCCGGTCAGCTCCGAGGTGGCCTGGCCCTTGTCGTCGACGCGGGCGGCCTTGCAGTGCTCGATGTAGCCGGTCTTGCCGGTCTTCTTCGCCAGCCACAGCAGGAGCGCGCCGCGGTCGATCGCGGCGTGCGTCCCGGCGTTGACAACCGTGCCGGCGAGCAGCGCGCCAGGGGTGACGCGGTAGCCGAACGCCCGGGTGACCGCGATGGTCGCGGCGAGCTGTACGGCGGTGTAGGAGGCGACGTGGCAGGCCACCGCGCGCCTGCCGAGCTGACTCTCGGTCATGGTCGGGTGGGGGGAGTCCGGGTCGGCCGGGGTGCCGTCGGCGTAGACCAGGTCCTCGCCGTACAGGCGCTTGCGCGACGCGGTCTTCGAGCCCTGCACCCAGTGGTCGCAGAACGGGTGCAGCTCACCGAAGACGCTCAGCAAGGTGCCGAACAGGGCCAGGCGCTCGGTGGTGAGGGGCAGACGGGGCATGCTGGTGTTCTCCTGATCTCGCAAAGAGGTGAAGGGGAAGTCGGGGCGGCTGGCGCGGTGCGAGCGCGCCAG
>NZ_JBSFMT010000112.1:0-22671 GCF_053599695.1 Streptomyces sp. NPDC000878
AACCCCTCAGCAAGGTTCATCGTCCCAGGTCAGGAAGGCACTTTCGCGTTTCCGCCTCAACAGCCGCCGTACCCAAGCGAAACGGCGAGGTTAGCTGCCTGTATACACGAGGCAGAACGACGAGCTGGGGTCGCCACCTGTGGCCGGGGTCTGGATGATCCGGACCTGTTCAAAAGCTGCCGCCTGTTGTTCCATGAGTGGCTCTGAGCTGCTCGGCGAAGGTGCTTGCGAGGCCTGGGGCGTCTCGTGCGCTGGCAAGGTGCTCTGCCCTGCCTCGGACGCGGTAGGCCCGCTTGTTGTTGGTGCCGGGCGCAACTCGGCCCTGGGGCCCGCACTGTGGTCAATCAAGGAGGCGATGCCGACACCGGCAAGGCCGCCGGTTACCGCAGCGGCAAGGGCAGCAGAAGCCAGTATCGCGATCTGCGTTCGGCTTCCATTTCGCAGCGCGAGATGGCGTCCGGGGCGGACAATGGGGATGTTGTCGAGGGTGTCGCCGTTGTGGAAGCGATCGAGGCTCTCCTCGTCGGGGCGCGGCGGGCGCTGCGGTCTGTTAGTCACGGTCCCCCCAGTGACGTGTGTGCGAGAGGGGAAGTGTCGCGCCCCTGGGCTGCGGCCGCAGAAGAATCAAGGGACCAGCACCGGATAGACGAATGTCGTGATGCGGGCCTCGGGAAGTCCTCACCCTTTCGGGGTACAACAGACCACACACGCCACACAATGACTTCACGGCCGTTCGGGTGTTCCCATTGGGCTCATCTCCATCTCCCCCTGAGTGGTACGGGAACGGATTGAGTGAGGTGAGGAACCCGTGCGGAAAGTCGTACTCCTGCGGTACGAGCGGTTCGGCAGCGCTGAGCCGTCATGAGGACCGGGCTCGGCGCGACCTCAGTTGGCTAAAGTCACCCGCATGTCCCTACGTCTCCGTATGCGTCAAGCCCTGCCCGGAGCCATGCGTGCCCGGGACAAGGTCGCGGTGAGCGCTCTGCGGGCAACGCTCGGTGCGCTGGACAACGCCGAGGCCGTGCCCGTCGGTGAGGCCGAGCTTCGGGGCGTGGCCCTTGAACAGGCGCCGGTTGGTGCCGGTGCCACCGAGGCGGTGCGGCAGGAGCTGAGCGAGAGCAGGGTGGAGGGCGTCGTACGTGCCGAGGTTGCCGAGCGGCTCGAAGCCGCGGCCCAGCTGACCTCGCCCGCGCACGCCGACCGGGCCGCGCAGCTCCGCGCCGAGGCCGCCGTGCTGCTTCGCTTCCTCGACGAGCCCAGCCCTGAATAAGGAGCAGCGCCGCATCCCTCCATCGGGGCCCGCCCGTCTCCCCTGCGTTGTCAGTGGCCCCTGCCAGACTCCCCACCATGACGACCGACATCGACGTACAACTCCGCGACGTCACCGAAGCCGACCTGGAGTTTCTTCTCGCCTACGAGCACGACCCCGAAGCCGTCCGGCGGTCGCAGTTCACGCCCCGGCCGCGGGACGCCTTCATGGCGCACTGGAAGTCGAAGATCCTCGGCGACAGCACCGTGTTCGTGCAGACGGTCACCGTGGACGGCGAGCCCGCCGGCAGCATCGTCGCCTGGTGGGACAGCGATCCGGACCTCGGTGAGCGGCGCTTCATCGGGTACTGGCTCGGGCGGCCGTACTGGGGGAGAGGCGTTGGGAGCGTCGCCCTTGGGCTGTTCCTGCTGCGTGAGAACAACCGGCCGCTCTACGCCGATCCCTTCGGAGACAACACCGCCTCGGTCCGGCTCCTCGAAAAGCACGGCTTCCGTCGCACCGGTACCGTCCGTTACGGCGACAACGAACACATCCTGCTCGTCCTCAACGTCCAGGATGTCCAGGACTCCGGGACGTCATGACGGTTCGTACGCCCCCGTCGCCCCGTCGATCAGCTCCCGCACGATGTCCATGTGCCCCGCGTGCCGCGCCGTCTCCGCCGTCATGCGGACCAGGACCCAGCGCAGCGAGCACTCGTAGTCCCGCCAGGCCGGCTTGCCCAGGGTGTCCAGGGGGAGTTCCGTCAGTACGCGGTCGGCGGCGGCGCGGGCTCGGGCGTAGAAGTCGGTGATCTGGGCCGTGGTTTCGTTCGGGCCGGCGCTCATGTCCTCCCCGGCGTACGGGTCGAACCAGAAAGGTTCCGTCTCCCTCCCGAACGTCTCCACGAACCAGCCGTACTCGACCGACGCCAGATGCTTCACCAGCCCCAGCAGGCTCGTGCCCGACGGTGTCATCGGTCTGCGGACCTGCTCCTCGTCCAGGCCCTCCAGCTTCCACAGCACCGCGTCCCGCTCCTGGTCGAGCTTCGCGCGCAGTGTCGTCGTCTCGTCATCGGCGTACAGCATCTCCTGGGCCACCCCTGCTTCCGTTCCCGCTTCCGTCCTTGCGGCGGAAATTATCAGCGGGCACCGACAACCGGCTGCGAACATCGCCCCCATGGCCACGCCCGAGCCCACCCCCATACACGCGTCCACTCCCACCCCCGCCCCCATCCCCACCTTCGAACAACTCCTCGCCGAAGGCGCCTCCGTCCCCACCGACGGATGGGACTTCTCCTGGTTCGAGGGCCGGGCCACCGAGGCGCGGCCCTCCTGGGGGTACGCCCGGACCATGGGGGAGCGGCTGGCCCAGGCGTCCGCCGCGCTCGATCTGCACACCGGTGGTGGTGAGGTGCTGAACACCGCCCCGAAGCTGCCCCCGCTCACCGTCGCCACCGAGGGCTGGCCGCCGAACGTCGCCAGGGCCACCGCCCTGCTCCACCCGCGCGGTGCCGCGGTCGTCGCCGTACCGGACGACGCGCCGCTGCCCTTCGCCGACGGCGCCTTCGACCTGGTCGTGAGCCGGCACCCGGTGTCCCCGCCCTGGGCCGAGATCGCCCGCGTCCTGCGACCCGGCGGTACGTACTTCGCCCAGCACGTCGGGCCGTCCAGCGCGTACGAACTCGTCGAGCACTTCCTGGGATCGCAGCCGGACGAGCGGCGCAACGCCCGCCACCCCGACCGCGAGCGCGTCGACGCGGAAGCCGCCGGGCTGGAGATCGTCGAACTGCGGGCCGAGCGGCTGCGGATGGAGTTCCACGACATCGCGGCCGTCGTGCACTTCCTGCGCAAGGTGATCTGGATGGTTCCCGGGTTCGCTGTCGACGCCTACCGGCCCCAACTCCGGGTCCTGCACGAGCGGATCGAGGCCGAGGGGTCGTTCGTGGCGTACAGCAGCCGCCATCTCTTCGACGCCCGCAAGCCGTCCGGCTGACCCGGCCCGTACGCCTCCCACGGTGGCCGAGTCGCCCACGACCTACCGGACGACCTGGTTCCGCCGCCCCTCCCGCGCCCACTCGCCGTAGAAGCAGAACTGGCGAGTAACCGCCGCCCGAGCCGCCGAGAGTCGCTACAGGCCGCCGTGAGCCGCCTTGCTCCGGGCGATCCTTCCGCTCCCCACCCTCCGAAAATGCGCAGAAATCATGACATCTCGGGTCTTACTATCCGCAAACATCCAGATATCGTTCACCCTCGTCCGAATATTGGCGAAATCTCAGCGAAGCGGATGTGGCCCCACTCGCCGCCTGAGGGACATGTGTACGTATGCCCGAAAAGGCTTCACGAGGTTTCCACATCGTTATCGCGGAGGTTCGCGAGCAGGGGTCGGCGTCGCGTAAATTTAGGCAAAGGTAATTCGCGTGAGCAAAGTGGCGCGGGTGGTACCGCGCAGAGGAGGGGCCTGCGCGGTGCCTTGCCCACCCCTCTCGCGCCCGTGAGCATGCGTCCCGCTCCTGCTCAGCCGTCCTCCGGCGCCGAGTCGTCGGCCCGGATCGTGAGCCGTACGCCCCGGCGCACCCCCCACCGCTCCAGCGCCCCGGCCTCCGCCTCCAGGACCGACCGCGCCCAGGGGTGGGGAAGTCCAACTCGCCCCGGACGCATGGTTCTTACCGCCCGGACCCGCGCCTTTCCGTCCAGATAGGCGACGTCGATCGCGAACCGCATCCCGAACGTGTGCACCGAACTCGCGGGCGTCAGCAGCAACGCGCCCTCGATTCCGTCCCGGCCCAGCAGCCCGCGCCGGCGGGCCCGGCCCGACTCGGCAAGCTCCAGCGGAACCGGCTCAGGTGTCTCCGTAGTGGTGAACGTGGCCATGGCTGCGAAGTTAGCGACGGCGTCAAGCGGGCGTTCGCGACAGGGTCGCCCTTGGGAGGGACGCCGGGCCCGGAGCCCCTCCGTGACACGTCCCGTGCCCGAATGGCCCTGGAGTGGGACGCGGATGTTCGCAAGGGGGGTGAAACCCGCCGGATCCCTGTGGATCTCCCCAGATCCCGGGTTTTTTCCTGGGATTCAGCTGTTTTCCGGCCATGATCCCACCATGAAAACGGGCTCCGGAGGTCATCCACGCGTCGCCGGGCGACTTCGGAGAGTAGTTGTTCCGCGCCGATGTACGCGGCATCACTCACGAAGGGTTATGGTGGAAGCCCCCCCTCGGGCCGGTCCGTCTCCCCCCCCACGGACCGGCCCGTTTTTTGTGCCCGGCCGGAGCAGCCGGATACCGACGCTCCCCTCTTGCGCGGATCGCGCGGACGGCGGACATCCACCCGCCATCGCGCGGATCACCCGGACACCGACCCGCCCAGTCCCCTCCCCGGGGGCCGCACGGGGCCCGTTCCCCCGGGCGCAAGACCCCCCGCCCCGCAGCGGTACGCTTCCCTTCCGGGGATCGCCACCCCCGAGGACCACCAAACGGGCAGGGATCGCGCCAGGGGAATGCGCCCGGCCGCGCCTGTCCGATCCGTACGGAGGGGCTGACAAACACGTGAACCTGCGCGACAACCTGCGCCGGCTGCTGGTCAGGGTCTACACACGCAGGGTGGAAGGCCACCTCGACCACGACCAGGTGCCCAAGCACATCGGCGTCATCGTGGACGGCAACCGGCGCTGGGCGAAGGCCGCGGGCTCCACCACCGCCCAGGGGCACAAGGCCGGCGCCGACAAGATCGAGGAGTTCCTCGGCTGGTGCTCCGAGACCGACGTCGAGGTCGTCACCCTCTGGCTGCTCTCCACGGACAACCTCACCCGTCCGCCGGAGGAACTGGCACCGCTGCTCGGGATCATCGAGGACGTCGTGACCTCCCTCGCCGCCGACGGCCGCTGGCGCGTCCACCACGTCGGCAACCCCGATCTGCTCCCGGGTCAGCTGCAGACCCAGCTCAAGGAGGCCGAGGAGGCCACTGCCCATGTGACGGGCGGAATACTCGTCAACGTCGCCATCGCGTACGGGGGCCGGCAGGAGATCGCCGACGCCGTGCGCTCGATGATGCTCGACGCCCACGACAAGGGCACCTCGCTGGAGGAACTCGCCGAGAACGTCGACACCGACCTGATCGGCAAGCACCTCTACACCAGCGACCAGCCCGACCCCGACCTCGTCATCCGTACGAGCGGCGAGCAGCGGCTGTCCGGGTTCATGCTCTGGCAGACCGCCCATTCGGAGTACTACTTCTGCGAGGTCTTCTGGCCGGCCTTCCGCAAGGTCGACTTCCTGCGCGCCCTGCGCGACTACGCGGCCCGTCACCGGCGTTACGGCAGCTGAGCGAAGCGCTCCGCAGGGCAGGCGGTTCGTCTGCCGCGGGCCGGTGGGGGCTGGTCGCGCAGTTCCCCGCGCCCCTGAGGGGCGCGGTTCCGCGCCCTACCTCTTACAGGGTGCACGTCAATCCCGTACCGGCCCGTAATGTCCCGATGAGGTGAAAGTCACCCCCCTTGGGGCGGAAGTAACAAGGAGTTCACCAGCGCGCCGCCATTTGCCGTGGCATGGCCGCGCATGTTCGAGGGCATAAGCCAAGCAGGTCGACACCCGAACCACGGGTGTCGTATCTCAGCGGACGGCACGGGGCCGTCCGCCCGGGAGGCCCTTTGCACCAGCCCGACCGTGTGGTCACAGCACGGGCGAACAGGCGGAGGGCCGGTTCTCGGCCCGCGCACAGCGGCCGTCGACCGGTCCAGATCTCCTTCGTCGCTCCCCGACCTCATCCGAGGGGGTACGTCCTTCCGTGGTGACCAGCACAAAGCGCCGTATGCCAGACCGGCGCACCTATGTTCTCGACACCAGCGTCCTGCTGGCCGATCCAGGCGCCCTGAACCGCTTCGACGAGCACGAAGTCGTGCTGCCGATCGTCGTGGTGACGGAACTGGAGGCCAAACGGCACCATCCCGAACTCGGGTACTTCGCCAGGCAGGCCCTGCGCATGCTCGACGAGTTCCGCGTCCGGTTCGGTCGACTCGACGCCCCGATTCCGATCGGGGAACTGGGTGGGACCGTCCGTGTCGAGCTCAACCACTCGGACCCCAGCGTGCTGCCAAGCGGCTATCGCCTGGGGGACAACGACTCCCGCATCCTCGCGGTCGCCCGCAATCTGCAGGCCGAGGGGTACGACGTCACCGTCGTGTCGAAGGACCTGCCGCTCAGGATCAAGGCCTCGTCCGTCGGGCTCCTCGCCGAGGAGTACCGCGCGGAGCTGGCCATCACGGGCTCGTCCGGCTGGACCGGAATGTCCGAACTGACCCTGGCCGGCGAGCAGGTGGACCTCCTCTTCGAGGAAGGTCACGCCTACGTCCCCGAGGCGGCCGAGATGCCGGTGCACACCGGTCTCACGATCCAGTCGGAGCGCGGCAAGGCCCTGGGGCGCGTCACGGCCGAGGGCAACGTCCGCCTCGTACGAGGGGATCGCGAGGTCTTCGGTATCAAGGGGAGGAGTGCGGAGCAGCGGATCGCGCTCGACATCCTGCTCGATCCGGACATCGGGATCGTGTCGATGGGTGGCCGGGCCGGCACCGGCAAGTCGGCGCTCGCACTGTGCGCCGGTCTTGAGGCCGTGCTCGAGCGGCGGCAGCACCAGAAGGTGATGGTCTTCCGGCCGCTGTACGCGGTCGGCGGGCAGGAACTGGGCTATCTGCCGGGCTCCGAGTCCGAGAAGATGGGCCCCTGGGCACAGGCGGTCTTCGACACGCTGTCCGCGGTCACCAGCCGCGAGGTCATCGAGGAGATCACCGCACGCGGCATGCTCGAAGTGCTGCCGCTCACCCACATCCGCGGCCGGTCGCTCCACGACGCGTTCGTGATCGTGGACGAGGCGCAGTCGCTGGAGCGGAACGTCCTGCTCACCGTGCTGTCCCGGATCGGCTCCAACTCACGGGTGGTTCTCACCCATGACGTGGCACAACGGGACAATCTGCGAGTCGGCCGGTACGACGGTGTCGTCGCCGTCGTCGAGAAGCTGAAGGGACACCCGCTCTTCGCGCACGTCACCCTCAATCGGTCCGAACGGTCCCAGATCGCCGCCCTCGTGACCGAAATGCTGGAGGACGGGCACATCTGACCCAAGAATTCCCAAAGTTGGCGCCGTCCGGCAAAGGCGAAGAGCCTAGCCGGGCGGCGCTTCCGCGTCTGCGGCTTTCCTCAAATCACCTGGGGCAAACGAGGTGTGAGCTTTCACACTCAACTCAGAATTGCCACGCGGCGTCCGGGTACGGCTAGAGTCTCACTCCTGTCAGGCCCCGCATACGACACATCTGTGCCCCCAGCGATACGGCACCACAGCAGCATCACAGTCAACTCCATACTCCCCGTCGTATGCCGCCCGTGCACCACGCGGCGCTCCCCGCAAGGGAGTTGCCCACCGGGCCCGCGTCTCCCGTGACCCCGCAGTTGGGAGGCCAGCGTCTTGGGGCAAGATTGCGTCCGCCAGGGTCACCTAAGCGGGCGATGCTGGAAGGAAACCGTGTGAGCCGGATTTCGGTCCGGGGACTGGCAGTGGCTTCGGCCACCGCGGTCACCGCTGTCGGCGCAGTTACAGGTGTGGCCTCGGGCCAGACCGGCACTCCCAACGACGCCGAGGCACTGGTAGGCGACACCACGCTGCTCACGGACATACCCGTGGGTTCCCAGGCCCAGGTGCAGACCGCGTCCCTGACGCAGCAGGCCGATGTCCAGGCCATCGCCGCGGACGTCACCGCCAAGAAGGACGCCGAGGAGTCTGCCCGCAAGCAGGCTGCCAAGGACGCGGTGGCCAAGCAGAAGGCCGCCGAGAAGGCCGAGGCGGAGGCCAAGGCGCGCAAGGAAGCGGAAGAGGCGGCCAGCCGCTCCGCGACCCGCGACGCGTCCAGCTTCCCGCAGCAGGCCTCGTACACGATCGCCGAAGTCCAGGAGATGGCGCGCCAGATCGTCCCGGCCGACCAGTTCCAGTGCTTCAGCAACATCGTGGACCACGAGTCCAGCTGGAACTACCAGGCGGACAACCCCAGCTCCGACGCGTTCGGCCTCATGCAGGCGCTCCCGGGTTCCAAGATGTCCTCGGCAGGCGCCGACTGGGCGACGAACCCGGCCACCCAGATCAAGTGGGGCCTGAGCTACATGAACGACCGCTACGACAGCCCGTGCGGCGCGTGGAACTTCTGGCAGGCCAACAACTACTACTGAGCCGCTGCGCATCTCCAGCGCTCAGTCGTCTCAACCTTTCCGAGCCCCTCACCGTCCTTCGGTGAGGGGCTTTGGCCATGTACGGTCGGACGCGGACCGCAGAGGGAGTGACGGGGGGACGAGGGCGCATCATGTCGCGAGTGCCGCATTGGCTCGGCCGGATCGGTACCCGGCTGACCGAGATGGGTGAGCGGTTGGACCAGCGCCGGGCCGAGGTGGAGAAGGAGAACTCGGACGACGAGCACTCCCCGCCCGGCACTCCGCTCCCACCGGACACCTCGCCGTCCGCGCCGCCCTCCTCACCGGAGCCCGAGGACGGGCACGGGGAGCCTCCGGCCGCACCGGCCGCCTCCACGGCCCCCGTCGCGCTCGCCGTGCGCCCCGAGCCCTCCTCCGTCGTCCCCTGGGGCGTACGGGTCGCTGCCGAGGCGGGCTGGCGGCTGCTGGTCCTCGCGGGGACCCTCTGGGTGCTGATGCGGGTCATCAGCGCCGTCCAACTCGTCGTCTTCGCCTTCGTGGTGGCGCTGCTCATCACCGCGATGCTCCAGCCGACGGTCGCCCGTCTCACCCGGTGGGGCATGCCGCGCGGGATCGCGACGGCGCTCACGGCGATCCTCGGGTTCGTGGTGATGGGGCTGATCGGCTGGTTCGTGACCTGGCAGGTCATCGAGAACACCGACCAGCTCTCCGACCAGGTCCAGGACGGCGTCGACGAACTGCGCAACTGGCTGCTCAACAGCCCCTTCCACGTCACCGACAAGCAGATCAACAAGATCGCCGAGAACCTGCGTGACGCGATCGGCGCCAACACGGACGAGATCACGTCGGCCGGCCTGGAGGGCGTCACGGTCATCGTCGAGGCGCTGACCGGCATACTGCTGGCCGCCTTCTCGACCCTCTTCCTCCTCTACGACGGCAAGCGCATCTGGCAGTGGACGCTGAAGCTGGTCCCGGCGGCGGCCCGGCCCGGTGTCGCCGGCGCGGGCCCGCGAGCCTGGCGCACGCTGACGGCGTACGTACGCGGCACGGTGATAGTGGCTCTGATCGACGCCATCTTCATCGGCCTCGGCATCTACTTCCTGGACGTCCCGATGGCCGTCCCGCTGGCCGTGTTCATCTTCCTGTTCTCCTTCATCCCACTGGTCGGCGCGGTCGCCTCGGGCGCCCTGGCGGTGGTGGTGGCACTGGTGACGCAGGGCGTCTTCACAGCGGTACTGGTCGTCGCGGTGGTACTGGCCGTACAGCAGATCGAGGGCCACGTCCTGCAGCCGTTCATCCTGGGCCGCGCGGTCCGGGTCCACCCACTGGCGGTCGTCCTGTCGGTGGCGGCGGGCGGCATGGTGGCGGGAATCGGAGGCGCGGTGGTCGCCGTCCCCCTGGTAGCGGTGACAAACACGGTCGTCAGCTACCTCCACACGTACTCCCAGGCCCAGACCCACGAATCGGCGGCGCTACGCCAAGCACCAAAGCCACGGGGAGCAACGGCAGTGGGGAGTCCCCCTGAGGGGCCGCAGGCCCCGTAAGGGGCGCGGGGAACTGCGCGACCAGCCACAGCGAACCCGCAGGTTGCACACCACCCAAGCAACCCCCCACCCCAAAGGTCAGTTGAGCACCTTCAGCGCCGGCCCCAGAGCAATCAGCAGCGGAATCAGCGGGGCCAGGGCGGCAGCCAGCAGCGCCGCGGCGCGATACCCCGCATCCAGCCGAGGCGGCGGCGCCAGCAACCGCTCGACCCGATCCCCCAACTGCCCGCGCGTACACGCGCAAGACAGCACCCCCCGATGCCGATTCAGCTCGATCAGCGCGACCGCGGTCGTACGGTGACCACACCGCCGAGAGGCGGTGTCATCCGCGGCCAGCTCGACCAGCCGATGCGTCTGATCCCGGAAGTGCGCGAACACAGGAACGCGCGGGAACCCACTCGCCAGCGCCTGCGACAGATGCAGCAGCCAGTCGTGGCGGGCCCGGGCATGACCGAGTTCATGGGCGAGCACGGCGTCCAGCTCATGGTCGGACAGCCGGCGCAACGCACCCGTGGTGACGACCAGTTGAGGCGTCGGCCCGGGCTGCAGCCAGGCGTCGGGATACTCGTCCTCAAGGACCAGCAGCGGCCCCCGCGCGGCCGGGAACCCGGCGGGCAGATCCGGCGCACGCTCCCGCAGATGCAGCCGCCGCAGCCGACGCCGTCTGCGCGCCTCGGCGAGTTCCCGGGCGAGCATGGCGACCGTCCAGGCCGCCCCGCAGGCCAGCAGCAGCGTCAGGACGGTGAGCCAGAGGGGCGCCGGTCCCAGCCCGTACGCGGCGGTGACGGCGGCCGGCGCCGGTGCGAAGGCATGGGCCCGTACGGTCCCGAAGGCGGCCGTCGCGCCCAGCAGCAGCGCGGCGAGGCAGCACGCCAGCACGGTGGCGACCAGGCACTGCCACACCCACAGCCCCAGCACCGGCTCCCGGTCGGGCCAGCCGGCCCGGGTCAGCACGCGCGGCAGGACAGCGGCGGCCGTCAGGGCGACGGCGGCCATCAGCACCAGGACGATGGTCATTGCGGTGGCTCCCTCAGTCGGAGAAACACGGTCCTCGCGGCCGGTACGACGAAGGCGGCGACGAACGGAGTGAGGGTCCGCCCATTGTCGGACGTACCGCCTGCCGCGTCCAGTCGCCGACGCCGCTCACCCCTCACCGCTCGGCGAGAATCTCCTCCGCGTCCAGCGTCGTGCCGACCGCCTGCACCACCGCCGCGATCCTGAACGCCTCCTGGACCGTCTCCCGGTCGACGCCCGCCCCGCGCAGCACCCGCTCGTGCGCGTCCAGACAGGCGCCGCAGCCGTTGACCGCCGACACCGCCACCGACCACAGCTCGGCGTCGGTCCGCTCGACGCCCGGATCGCCGAGCACGTTCGCGCGCAGACCGGTGCGCAGCCGGCCGTACTCCGGGTCGGAGAGCTGATGGCGGGTGCGGTGGAAGACGTTGTTCATGGCCATGACGGCCGCGGTGGACCGGGCGGCCGTGTACGCCTCGGGCGAGAGCCGTGCCCTGGCCTCCGGCCCCAGCTCGCGCAGCACGCGCGGTGAGCGGGACGCGATCGCGGAGACCAGCAACGTGCCCCACAGCTGCTGCGGGGTGAGCCGGGAGCGGTCGACGACCGAGCCCAGATTGAGGCGCAGGTCCGCCGCGAAGTCCGGCAGGGCGGACTTCAGTTCCGCGATGCCCATACCCACTCACCACCATTGATCAGGCGAATCACTACACTCTTCCGTGTTGATCCGCAAAAACTATCAGTGAACAAATGAAGCAAGTGAACACCAGAAAACTATCGGTCGGGAGTACCGGCATGGCCGCAGCCAAGAACGCCGACGGGCGCCGTCGCCCCAGTCTCGCCCAGCTGCGCGCCTTCGTGGCCGTCGCGGACCATCTGCACTTCCGGGACGCCGCCGCCACGATCGGCATGAGCCAGCCCGCCCTCTCGGGTGCCGTCTCCGCACTGGAGGAGGCCCTCGGCGTCACCCTGGTCGAGCGCACCACCCGCAAGGTGCTGCTGTCGCCCGCCGGTGAGCGGCTCGCCGTACGCGCCAGGGCCGTGCTGGAGGCGGTCGGCGCGCTGATGGAGGAGGCCGAGGCCGTGCGCGCGCCCTTCACCGGGGCGCTGCGGCTCGGGGTGATCCCCACCGTCGCGCCCTATCTCCTGCCCGCCGTCCTGCGTCTCGTCCAGGACCGCTACCCGGCCCTCGACCTCCAGGTCCACGAGGAGCAGACGGCCGGACTCCTCGACGGCCTGACCACCGGCCGACTCGACCTGCTCCTGATCGCCGTCCCGACCGGACTGCCCGGCATCCTCGAACTCCCCCTGTTCGACGAGGACTTCGTGCTCGTCACCCCCCTCGACCACCCCCTCGGCGGGCATACGGACATCCCGCGCGAGGCGTTGCGCGAGCTGGACCTGCTCCTCCTGGACGAGGGGCACTGTCTGCGCGACCAGGCGCTCGACATCTGCCGCGACGCCGGACGCGCCGACGCCCCGGTCACCACCACGGCCGCCGGTCTGTCCACCCTCGTCCAGCTCGTGGCCGGCGGCCTCGGAGTGACGCTGCTGCCGCACACCGCCGTCAAGGTCGAGGCGGGCCGCAGCGACCAGCTCCGCACCGGCCGCTTCGCCGCCCCGGCCCCGACCCGCCGGATCGGCCTCGCGATGCGCGCGGGCGCCGTGCGGGGCGCGGAGTACGAGGAACTGGCGGCGGCCCTGCGGGAGGCGCTGCGGCCGTTGCCCGTGCGGGTGCTGGGCGACTGACCGAAGAGGTGACCGTTCGATCAAATGACCGTCGAACAAAGACCGTTCGACGGCGATTCCGCTGCGATTCGGCGGCGAAGATTTCAACTTCCGTCAGGTAGCGAGACCCCGGTCTGAATATGCGCCCGGACTGATACACATACCCCCTCAGTGCTACGCGTCAGGCGTATGTGCGAAATGCCGATGAGCAAGGCCAAGGGGAGTGATGTCGGTCATCCGCGATTCCGTATCCGCGTACACCCCTGAATCCGAATCGCCGGATTCCCTCGGCCGGATCGGCTACCACCTGCTGCTGAACGCGCTGGCCGAGTGCGGGCGCGAGGAGTTCACCGGGGCGCTGCGCGCGGCCGGCGGTCCCGGCGGGACCTTCCACTTCCGGCGCGGACTCGTCGTCGGCGCCGAGAGCCCGGGCGCGCCCGGCCCCGAGGCCCTGCTGCTGCGCTCCCGCCGGATCAGCGGTGAGGAGTGGGCCGAGCTGGTGCGCGAGGCCGGGGGAGCGCGCTGGCCGGGCGCGGAACTGATCAGGCACGGGTACGCGGGCGCCGCCCAGCTGCGGGTCGTCTGCATGATGGCGTTACGGGACGCCGTCTTCGCGGTCGTCGCCGGCCGGGTGGACGCCTGCGAACGCGACCCCGGGGCCGAGGCGCCGGCCCCCGTCCCGGTGGGCGAGGGACCGGTCCGGCTGCTCCAGGACGCCAACCGCAAACTGGCCGCCCTCGCCGCCCTGTCCCACCCGGTACGCCCCAACCGCGAGCGCCCGCGCCCGGGTTCGGCGCCGGCAGCCGTGGACGAGGGGCGACTCACCCCCGTACAGCGGGAGTTGCTCGCCGAGGCGGACGGCCGGCGCACCGCCCGTGACCTCGCGTTCCGCACGGGCCGGGGGGTGTACACGGTGACGGTCGAGGTGGCGCGGATGCTCGGGGCCGGGCTTCTGGAGTGCGCCGAGGAGGCCGCGCCCCTCCCGGTCGTACGGATGCCGGCGGAGGGCCTGCGGCAGCGCAGGCCGCCCCCGTCGGCACCTCCTCCGCCGCCGCCTCCGCCTCCGCCTCCGCCGCCCCTGCCACCCCCGTACGTCGACCCGGCCGTCGTCACCGCGCTGGCCGCCGTCCTGGCCTCCGACGCGCAACCGGTACCGCAGCCGCCACCGCAGGGTCCCGCTCCCACACTGCCCCGCCGTGATCCCGGCGCCAGTGGCATCACCGAATCTCTCGCCCCGGAAAAGCGCGGGACGAGCTGGAAAGGGTTCTTCCGCATACGGAACGGAACTCATGGAAATTCATAGAAGCCCATAGGGGAGTTGAGTGCATGGACCACAAAGCGCTGGCCATGGAAATGCGCGACCTGCGCGAACAAGTAGACGGGATAACCGATACGGCGGTCGCCGCCACCGACGGACTGCTCATCGCGGCGGACACCGCCGAGTCGATCGACCCCGAGGGCCTCGCCGCCCTCGCCGCCGCCGGACTCGGCCTCGCCCGCCGGGCCGCCGAGGCGACCGGCCGGGGCACCCTGCGCCAGACGGTCACCTACGGCAGCCAGGGCTGCGCCGCCTTCTACGCCGTCGGGGACACCGCGCTGATGGTCGTACTCGGCGACGAGGGCGTGGACCTCGACCGGCTGCACCGGGCGACCCAGCCGGCGCTGCGGCGCATCGGGTCGATCCTCACCGCGACGGACTCCTCCGTGGCGACCGAAGGAGTGTGAAGGAAAGGATGGCGACGAAACGCATGACCACAGGTTTCTCCGACCAGGTCATGAGCCTGGTCAAGGCGCTCCGTACCGATGCCCCCGAGTGTGTCGCCTCGGGCGTGGTCGACATGTCCACCGGGATGCTGCTCTCGTACGAGACGGTCGACAACCATCCGCCCGAGGTGCTCGACCTGCTGGCGGGCGCGACCCTCGACCTGTTCCAGGGCCGTACGGTCGTGATGATCGAGGACGTGTTCAAGGAACGGCGGGGCACCCAGAGCGACATCCACTTCTTCCAGGAGATCCTCGTCAACAGCGAGAACCTCACCCACCTGTTCGTGCGGCTGAACGAGCAGCAGGACGTCGTCGCCGTGGTCGTCTGCCGCAAGGCGGTCAACGTCGGGATGCTCTTCGCCCAGGTACGGCGGGTGGTCAAGGAGTACAGCCTCTGAGCGGAACGCCGACGGGCCCCTCGGGGGGAGGGGCCCGTCGGCCGGCGTACGCGGAAGGGTCACTCCGTGCGCAGGCCCTCCGGACGCATCAGCCGCAGCAGCGGAGGCAGGCTCAGCAGCGTCACCAGGAGCACAACCCCGGCGCCGATCCCGGTCATCGCCAGTACGGCGGACCAGTCGACGTGGACGGACGTGTTCGTCATCTTCAGCAGGACCACGCCCAGGGTCAGCCCCACCACCGACGACAGCACCAGCCCCAGCCCGATCGGGATCGCCGTCTGCCACAGCACCGACAGACTCAGGGTGCGCCGCCGGGTGCCGAAGGCGACCAGGGACGACAGCAGCTTCCTGCGCTCGCGGAGCTGCTCCAGCTGGGAGACCAGCAGGCTGATGCCGATCAGCAGCAGGACACAGGTGGCGCCGACGAACAGGCCGGTGCGGATCGAGTCGAACCGCTCGGAGCGGTTGGACGACGTCCAGGTCATGGGCTCGTTGAGCCGGTCGAACCGGGCCGTCGTGTTCCGGACCAGGTCGCGGGCGTCCGCCACCTTGGGGTCGAGGCTGATCAGGATCGTCCCGGCGGCCTGTGCCACGACCTCCTCGGGCAGGGCGCCCGGCGTGGCGAGGATGCCGCTGCGCATGACTCCGGTGGGGTCCTCGATCGAGTCGGCCCGCTGGATGTCCGCCGGTACCGTCCAGGTGATCGCGGGGCGTTCGGTCCGGGTGTGGGCCGGGCTGACGTACAACGTGCGGCCGGGCTTGACCAGTTGGGGGGTGTCCGTGTCGTACCCGTCGTTGCCGCCCCGCAGAGCGAAGGAGTCGCCGTCGCGGCACGAGGGGAGGTTGCCCACGGCTCGCAGCGCCGTGCAGTCCCCGATGGTCAGCTCCAGGTACTCCTCCGGGTCCTTGGCCTTCTCGCCGACCGAACCGCGCGACAGCACGGTGACCTTCCGGACCCCCTCGGTCTCGGCGAGCTGCCGGCCCGCCGACACGAGCGACACGGTGTCCGGCGGGTCGACCTGCATCTGGGCCTGCGAGAGGTCCTGGTCCGACGGGGTGATGTAGCCGCCGGAGACCCCCGAGAAGAACATCTGCAGCGCGATCGCCCCGGCCACCGCCACCGCGATGCCGCTGACCGTGCGGGCGGCCGTACCGCTGCTCAACTGGAGCCGCCGGACGGCCAGTTGCCAGGAGAGCCCGCCGGAGCCGAGCCGGGCGACGGTCGCCTCGATGACCCAGGGCAGGAGCGCGGTCACCCCGATGAGCAGCAGCGTGACACCGGTGATGACAAGGACGTCGTTGAACTGGCCGGCGTCGTTGCCCTGCCCGATCATGGGGGAGAGCGCCGCGATCCCGCCGAGCGGCAGCAGCAGCCGCCACCACAGCCGGCGTCGCGGCGGACGGGCCGTGCGCACCACGCCCAGCGGCTCGATCACCACACCGCGCAGCGCGAGCAGGGTGACCAGCACCGCGGCCACCGGCACGGCGATCCCGACCAGGACGGCCAGCGCGGGTGACGGGTTCAGATCGCCGGGGAACACGCTCACGTCGAGGAGTTCGACGGAGCCCGCGGCCTGCCGGCCGATCAGGAAGAAGACGGCGCCGAGGACGAGCCCGACGGCGGCGCCCGCGAAGGCCTCGCCTGCCGCGATCCGCCGGGTCATCCCGCCGTCGGCCCCGACCAGCCGCAGTGCGGCCAGCCGCCGGTCGCGCCGCTCACCGCCGAACCGTACGGCCGTGGCGATGAAGACACCGACCGGCATCAGCAGCACCACGAAGACGACGAGGGTGAGCAGGAGCAGGATGGGGTCCATCCCCTCGGACGTCGGATTCGGATCCCCGAACCGGTCGATCCGTGTCACCGCACCGTTGTCGAGGTGCTTCGCGAGGTCGTCGGCGCCCCGGTAGAAGGAGAGTTCGGCCGGTCCGACGAGCCCGGGATCGCCGATCGTGCCGACGATCCGCTCCGGGAGCCGTTCCCGCAGCAGCTCGCCCTCGCCGGACTTCAGCAGCCGTTCGAGAGCGGGGGAGACGATCATCTCCCCGACCGCCGGGAACTTGTCGACACCTGGCGGCAGGGGCGCCCGCACTCCCTCGGGGTCCAGTTCCCGCCCGCGGATGTCGTCCGCGCGGAAGGTCGTGTCGACCATCGCGACGACCAGCGTGTTGTCGGCCTTCGGCATCTGCGTGTCGACGTACATGACGTTCGTACGGTCGCTCGCGCGCTCGCCCCGGTTCGCCAGGGCGCTCGGGATGGCGGTCGTCAGCAGCAGCAGTGCCACCCCGAGCCCGACCCCGACGGCCGTCAGCAGGACCCGCATCCACCCCTCACGCCCGCCCGAGAAGGCGAACCGAACCCCCATGCCCAGGTCCGTCGTCCACTGGCGCACGCTCATACGACGCGCTCCATGTCCCGCGACTTCCCGTCCCGTACGACGATCTCGCGGTCCGAGTAGGCGGCCACCCGTGCCTCGTGCGTGACGAGCACGACGGCGGCGTTGGTCGACCGGGCGGCCTCGGTCAGCAGCTCCATGACGCGCTCCCCGTTGAGCGAGTCGAGGGCGCCGGTCGGCTCGTCCGCGAACAGCACCCGGGGACTGGTGACCAGCGCCCGCGCGACCGCGACCCGCTGCCCCTGCCCGCCGGACACCTCGCCGGGCCGCTTGCCCTTGAGGTCGTCGACCTCCAGCCGCTCCATCCAGGACAGCGCGGTCCGCTCGGCCTCCTTGCGGGAGGTCCCGTTGAGACGGAGGGGAAGCGCCACATTCTCGACACACGTCAGTTCGGGAACGAGCTGCCCGAACTGGAACACGAACCCGAACTCGGAGCGCCGCAGCTGACTGCGCCGGGCGTCGCTCATCCCGGCCAGTTCACGCCCGTCGTACGTGATGGAGCCGGAGTCGGGCGGCACGATCCCGGCGAGACAGTGCAGCAGGGTCGACTTGCCGGACCCGGACGGGCCCATCACGGCGACGACCTCACCGGGGTGGATCGAGAACTCGGCGCCGTCGAGCGCGTTGGTCGGACCGTAGGCCTTGCGCAGTTCGCTCGCGGCAAGCAGGGAACCGGGAGGGGCGGTCATCGGAGCAGTCATCGTGCCGTCACCGCCAGAGCGAGCTTGTCGAGACGCGCGGCGGTCAGTTCCAGCCAGCGCAGATCGGCTTCGAGATGGAACAGGGCGTGGTCGCAGACGAGCTGGTCGGCGAGGTCGCCCTTGCGCTTGCGCTCGGTCAGGATGCGCATCATCCGCAGATGCTCCGAGCGCTGCGAGTCGAGGATGTCACCGGCGCTCCGGTGCGTGAGCAGGGCGAGGACGACCTTGGTGTAGAGGACCGACTGCAGATACGGCTCGGGCTTCTCCGGCGTCGCGAGCCACCGCTGTACGTCGGTGATCCCGGCGTCGGTGATCGCGTACCGCTTGCGCTCGGGCCCGTCGCCCGCCTCGATTCCGTCGACCTCGACGAGCCCGTTCTTCAGCAGCCGGGACATCGTCGAGTAGACCTGCCCGTAGTGCAGCGGGCGATCGTGACCGAACTTCTCGTCGAAGGCCCGCTTCAGGTCGTAACCGTGCCGGGGGCCGGACTCCAGGAGTCCTAGAAGGGTGTGACCGATGGACATGGCGAGGACTATACACAGCGGGTATACGTCGTGTGTATACCCACTGTGTATAGATCTTGGGCTGATCTATCCAGCCCCTTGGGGGTCCCCCTCTGGGGGAGATCGAGGATGAGGCCGTTCAGGCCGACGGGGGTCTGGGGGCGGAGCCCCCAGGGGGACGGCCGCGCCGAGGGATGGGCCCCGCTTCCCCCGGCAACCGGCCCGCCTCCGCCAACGCCCGCCGCAACACGAACTCGATCTGCGCGTTGGCCGAGCGCAGCTCATCCCCCGCCCAGCGGGCCAGCGCCTCGTACACGGCGGGGTCCAGCCGCAACAGCACCTGCTTGCGCTGCTGCTGCGGCCGACGCACGGCACGCTCGGGTTCGTCGGCCGCCGAACCCCCGGAGGGAACGCTCACTGGTAGAGGGACCCCGTGTTCAGGACGGGCTGCACCGCGCGGTCACCGCACAGCACCACCATCAGGTTCGACACCATCGCCGCCTTCCGTTCGGAGTCCAGCTCCACGATGTCCTGCTCGGTGATCCGGGCGAGCGCGGCCTCGACCATGCCCACCGCGCCGTCCACGATCTGCCGCCGCGCCGCGACGACCGCCCCCGCCTGCTGCCGCTGGAGCATCGCCGAGGCGATCTCGGGAGCGTACGCGAGGTGGGTGAAGCGGGACTCGATGATGTGGACGCCGGCCGCCGCCACGCGCGCGTGCAGCTCGACGGCCAGCTTCTCGGTGATTTCCTCGGCGTTGCCGCGCAGCGAGAGCCCGTCCTCGTCATGGGCGTCGTACGGGTACTCGATGGCGATGTGCCGGACGGCCGCCTCGGTCTGGGTGGCGACGAACTCCAGGAAGTCGTCGACCTCGAAGCTGGCCTGGGCGGTGTCCTTGACCTTCCAGACGACCACGGCGGCGAGTTCGATCGGGTTGCCGTAGGCGTCGTTCACCTTGAGGACGGCGGTCTCGTGGTTGCGTACCCGGGTCGAGATCTTGGAGCGCGAGGTGAGCGGGTTCACCCAGCGCAGCCCGTCCTCGCGGATCGTCCCCCGGTACCGGCCGAAGAGCTGGACGACCCGGGCCTCGCCCGGCGCCACCATGTTCAGCCCGCACATGGCGATGAAGGCCGAGAGGCTGATGAGGATGCCCGGGACGATCAGGGCCGCCTTGGCTCCGCCCCCGGTCACCGCTGTCGCGCCGACAATCAGGCCGACGCCGAGTGCGAGTCCGAGCAGCCCCAGCAGCAGGGCAAGTCCGCCGCCGATGCTGTGGGCCTGGAACTCCCGGACCTGGGGGTCGGGCATGTCGGGCAGATCGGTCGGCGGTGTGGAGTCGTGCGTGGTCATGGGTGGTGCCCCCGTTTCTCGGCTGTCGTGGCCGGAGCCTAGCAAGTTTCTAGCAAAGTGATATCACTTTAGCCTGCTCGGCAACCTTCCGCACCCCCTGGTAGTCGCTTCCAGTGGGGCTGGTGCTGATTGTCACGTCCGTAAAACACAGGATCGGAATCTCGTCGTCTTGTCTGACGGTGTTAGTTTTCGGAGCTGACCTGTGCCACGAACCTGTGTGACGTACGCGGACGTACGAGACGGAACACAAGAAGGAAGCGGAGCGAAGCGACTCATGGGACGAGCGGAAGAGAGACGAGCGCGGCAGCATCGCGGTGGCCGCCGCGCGGCGCCCAAGCGCTCGACCAGAGATACGGCGACCGAGAGCGGAACCGAGACCGGGCCCGGGACCGGGGCCGAGAGCGCGACCGGCACGGCTGCCGGGACCACGACCGCGACCGCCACCGTGACCGAGCCCATGGGCAGGGCCGCGAGCAGAGCGGCGGCCCGCGGCAAGGGTGGCAAGGCGGGCAAGGGCGGTAAGAAGGACGGTAAGAGTTTTCTGCGCCGGCTCTTCACCTGGAAGAAGATCCTCGGCACGTTCTTCGCCTGCGCCCTGCTCGGCATGGGTGCCTTCCTCGTGCTGTACACGATGATCGACGTGCCCGCGGGCAACGCCGCCGCGGAGAAGCAGAGCAACGTCTACAAGTACAGCGACGGCACCGTCCTCGCCCGTACCGGCACGGTAAACCGCGAGATCGTGGACCTGGCCGAGGTGCCCAAGAAGGTCCAGCTGACCTTCGTCGCCGCCGAGAACAAGTCCTTCTACAAGGACGCCGGCGTCGACTTCAAGGGCACCGCCCGAGGTCTGTTCAACACGCTGTCCGGCAAGGGCAAGCAGGGTGGTTCGACGATCACCCAGCAGTACGTCAAGAACTACTACCTGGACCAGGACCAGACCATCACGCGCAAGCTGAAGGAACTGGTCATCTCGCTGAAGGTGGACCGCAGCAGGTCCAAGGACTACATCCTCGCCGGCTACATCAACACCAACTACTACGGCCGTGACTCCTACGGCATCCAGGCCGCCGCGCAGGCCTACTACCGCGTCGACGCCAAGAAGCTCAGCGTCGAGCAGGGCGCGTACCTCGCCGCGCTGCTCCAGGCGCCGAGCCAGTACGACTGGGCGGTCGCGTCCCCGACCAGCAAGAAGCTGGTGACCGCCCGCTGGAACTACGTACTCGACAACATGGTCGAGGAGGGCTGGCTCGACAAGACCGAGCGCGACGCCATGAAGTTCCCGGTGCCGAAGGACCCGAAGGGTGCCCCCGGTCTGGAGGGCCAGACCGGGTATCTCGTCGACGCCGCCAAGAACGCGCTGGCCAAGCAGCTGGTCGCGCAGGGCACGGCGGACGACACCAGCGACGCGAACGCGCTGGTCGACGCGGGCGGTTGGACGGTCACCCTCAACATCGACCGGAAGAAGCAGACTGCGCTGGAGGGCGCCGTCAAGAGCCAGCTCACCAGCAAGCTCGACGCGAAGAAGCGCAAGGTCGACGGCAACGTCCAGGCCGGGGCCGCGTCCGTCGACCCGAAGACCGGGCGGGTGCTCGCGCTGTACGGCGGCACCGACTACTTCAAGCACTACATCAGCAACGCGACCCGGCGTGACTACCAGCCCGCGTCCACCTTCAAGCCGATCATCCTCGCGGCTGCCATGGAGGAGAAGGCGCGGACGCAGGACGGCGATCTGATCGACCCGGACACCATCTACGACGGCACGAGCGGCCGGCAGGTCGTGTCCGACGGCAAGAAGGTCGGCTTCGCCCCGCCGAACGAGGACGACGACGACTACGGCGACGTCACCGTCCAGGAGGCCATGAACAAGTCGATCAACTCGGTGTTCGCGCAGATGGGCGTCGACGTCGGGATGACCGAGGTCATGAAGATCGCCGACGAACTCGGCCTGGACACCGAGGGGTTGCAGGCGGTGCCCGCGCAGACCCTCGGCACGATGGGCGCGAGCCCGCTGGAGATGGCCGGCGTCTACGCCACCCTCGACAACCACGGCCGCAAGGTCACCCCGGCCGTCGTGAAGTCGGCCGAACACAAGGACAGCACGGTCGAGTTCCCCTCCCCGCTGGGCGAGCAGATCATCACCCGCGAGGCCGCCGACGCGGTCACGTCGGTGCTGACGGGCGTGGTCGACGACGGTACGGCCCGGGTCTCGGTGGCCCAGGCGAAGAACCGCAAGGGCCAGCAGGTGGCCGGCAAGACGGGTACGTCCGACGAGAACAAGTCGGCCTGGTTCACCGGCTACACGCCCGGTCTGGCCACCTCGGTCGGTCTGTTCGGCGAGGACGCCAAGACCCAGAACCAGGTCACCCTGAAGGGCGCCACGGGTCTCATCGCTGCGAGCGGCGGCCGGATCAACGGCGGTGGCTACCCGGCGAAGATCTGGGCGACGTACACCTTCGGCGCGATGGGCAAGGTGACCAAGTTCGACCTGGACACCACGCTGGGCGCGGGCGTGAAGCCGACGGCGTCACCGACTCCGACCCGGTCGGAGACGCCGACCCCGACGCCGACTCCGACCCGGTCGGAGACGCCGACCCCGACGCCCACGCCGACCCCGACCCCCACGCCGACGCCGACCCCCACGCCGACGCCGACCCCGACGCCGACCCCGACCCCCACGCCGACCCCGACGCCGACGGGCGGGATCACTCTGGATCCCCCTGATCCGGGCGACGACCAGTAGGTGACGAGTAGGTGACCAGCACGTACTGACGGTACGAGAGAGGGGGCTCCCGGTGATCACCGGGAGCCCCCCCACTCCGACACCCGGTAAAAGGGGCAACAAAACACCCGGTCA
>NZ_JBSFMT010000113.1:0-21675 GCF_053599695.1 Streptomyces sp. NPDC000878
CTCGGCCCCGGACGGGGCGTTGTCCACACCCGCGGGCCGGGCTGAATACCCAGCCCGTCCGGCGTTTGAGGACGAGCGCGTTTTAGCGCGACAAGGGGGGTCTGGGGGCGCAGCCCCCAGGGATGGGACGGGTAAGGGCGGCGGGGGCGAGAAAAGCCTCGGTCACGCCGCCGCAGGCACCCGCGCCGCCCGCGACCCCATCACCGTGATCGTCACCACCCCGAGCACCGCCAGCAGTCCCACCGCCACGGTCCCCGACCAGCCCCCCGCGTGGAACGCCACCGCCCCCAACGTACTGCCGGCACTGGAGCCGATGTAGTACGCCGACTGATAGAGCGCCGACGCCTGCGCCCGCCCCTCCTTCGCCGTATGGCTCACAGCCGACGACGCCACCGCATGCCCCGCGAAGAACCCCGCCGTGATCAGCACCAGCCCCAGCAGAACCAGCCCGAGAGAGTCGGACAGAGACAACAGCAGGCCTGCCGTCGTCGTACCGCCCGCCAGGTACAGCGCACCCCGCCGCCCCAGCCGCGCCACCAGCTTCCCCGCCGTCGAAGCCGACACCGTACCCACCAGGTACACCAGGAACACCGAGCCGACCACACCCTGCGGCAGGCTGAACGGGGCATCCGTCAGGCGGTACCCGATCACCGTGTAGACCCCGCCGAACACCGTCATGAACAGGGCGCCGATCGCGTACAGCCGTCGCAGCAACGGGTTCGACAGGTGCGTACGGACCGTGCGCACCAGCACCCCCGGCCGCAGTGAGCCCGTACGGAAGTGCCGCGGCGCGGGCAGCAGCAGCCGGAACGCCACCGCGCAGCCCACCGCGACCACACCGATCACGGCCACCGCCGCCCGCCAGCCCCACTCCTGCGCGACCCAGCCCGTGATGACCCGGCCGCTCATCCCGCCCACGCTGTTGCCGGCCACGAACAGACCGATCGCCGTGATCAGCGCCTTCGGGCGGACCTCCTCGGCCAGATAGGCGGTCGCCGACGCCGGCAGTCCGGCCAGCGCCGCGCCCTGCACCGCCCGCAGCGCGATCAGCGCACCCAGCGACGGGGCGAAGGGGACCAGCAGCCCGACCGTCGCCGCCACGGCCAGCGACCCCGTCATCACCGCACGCCGCCCGAACCGTTCCGACAGCGCGCTCATCGGGAGGACGAACAGGGCCAGCGCCCCGGTCGCCGCCGACACCGTCCAGCTCGCGTCGCTCGCCGCCACCCCGAACTCGCCGGAGATCAGCGGCAGCAGTGCCTGGGTGGAGTAGAGGAGCGCGAAGGTCGCGACGCCCGCGAGGAAGAGCGCGAAGCTCATCCGCCGGTAGCCGGGCCCACCCGGGGCCATACGGGAGTCGACGACGGGAAGCGAAGGGAGCGAACGAGAGGAGGCGGCCACTGTCGTGGACGCCCCGGTACTGGCAGCAGGCATACCTCGAAGTTACGTACGCCCCCGTTCATCCGTCCAATGCACGGAAACCCCATAATCGTTCCCATGGTGCATCAGCAGAGGTCAGCAGCTCGCCTGTCACCGTCCAGTGACACAGAAGACATCGTCACCCTCCTCGCCCCACGCCTCGCCTACTTCGCCGGAGTCGCCCGCACGGAGCACGTCACGCGCGCCGCCCAGGAGATGCAGGTCCCGCAGTCGACGCTCTCCCGGGCGATGGTCCGCCTCGAACAGGACCTGGGCGTAGACCTGTTCGCCCGCCGGGGCCGCACGGTCTCCCTCACCCCCGCCGGCCGTACGTTCCTCGCCTCCGTCGAGCGGGCCCTTGCCGAGATCGAACGGGCCGCCGACGAGGTACGCGCCGACGCCGACCCCGCCACCGGCAAGGTCGCCTTCGGCTTCCTGCACACCATGGGCGCCGAGACCGTACCCGGCCTGCTGCACGCCTTCCGCGCCGACCATCCCCGCGTCCGCTTCACCCTCGTCCAGAACTACGGCGAAGCGATGATCGAACGCCTCCGCTCCGGCGAACTCGACCTCTGCCTCACCTCTCCGGTCCCCGACGCCCCCGACCTGGTCGCCCGCCGCCTCGACGAACAGAAACTCCGCCTGGTCGTCCCCGCCGACCACCGCCTCGCCACCCGCAGACGAGTCCGCCTCGCCGAAGCAGCCGACGAAACCTTCGTCACCCTCGAACCCGGCTACGGCCTCCGCCGCATCACCGACGACCTGTGCAAGGAGGCCGGCTTCCGCCCCCGCATCGCCTTCGAGGGAGAGGAGGCGGAAACCTTGAGGGGCCTGGTGGCGGCCGGGCTGGGCGTAGCCCTCCTGCCCCCTCCGGCCGTCCCCCGCCCAGGAGTTGCAGAGCTAACAGTCACATCCCCGAGAGCAGCCAGGGAGATCGGAGTGGCTTGGCTGGACGGCCACCCGGACACTCCGCCGGTGGCCGCCTTCAAGAAGTTCCTCCTGGCAAGAAAGGGCAACCTACTGCCATGAGAAGGAGCAACTTGCTGCATGAGAAGGAGCAACTTGCTATCCGGCCGAGGGCGACGCCCTGCCTTTAAGGGGCGCGAGGAACTGCGCGACCAGCCACCCACAACCCGCACCCCGAACTCAACCCCAACCACTCCGAACCTACCGTCGCAAAGACCGCCCGAACCCCGCAGCCAACGGCATCCTCAACCCCAGCGGCGGCGGAGCCACCAACGCATCTTCCACCGGCCGGGAAAACGACCGCCCGAACAACGCCCCCATCACGAAGTCCTCAGCCAGCGCGTGCACTTCCTGCCGGTACTGATGCAACCCGTGCCCGTCCGCATGCACTTCGAACCGACAGATGTCCCGGTTCGCCTTCTTCGCCCGCGCCGCGAACCTGAACGACAGTTCGGGATCGGTCCGTTCGTCGTTCGTGCCGTGCACGATCAGCACACGCCGCCCGCTCAGCTGCCGTACCGGTTCCGGCGGCGCCGCCACGTCGTCCTCGGGCAGCCAAGGCGCCAGCGCCAGTACGGAGTTGACGGCCTCGTGGTCCGCCGCGCGCAGCGCCGCCCGGCCGCCCATGTCGACGCCGGCCAGGCACACGGAGACATCGCCGTACCGCCGTACGATCTCGTCGGTGGCCCAGCGCGCGTCGTGCGCGAGCTGCGCCTCCCTGCCGTTCCAGCCGCGGAAGCGATAGTGGACGACGTGTACGGCCAGCCCGTCCGTACGGCCCGCGCGGGCGAGCCGGCGGCCCAACGTCCTTACGGAGGCGGTCGCCAGTACGGGCGACGGCCTGCGGCCCGATACCTCGTCACCGCCGGGAAGCAGCAGGACGACACCGCTGACCGAGGCCGGCTCCGGTCCCAGTGCCCTCCCCAGCCGGGCCTGTCGCACCGGCGTCACTTGGTGTGCCATGACAGAACAGTGTCAGAAGCAACGGTGTACGAGACCTGTCGGCGCGGTCACCGTTACGCATCGGCGGAAACGTACAGGCGAAGAAACGGGAAACAGGACAGGCGATCTACGCGCGTAGGAGTTAGAGTGCGGAGATGACGAGCGAGAGTGATCGGACGACGAGTCAGCAGACGCAGCAGGCAACCCAGAGCGCCAACCCCGGTCCGGGCCCCGGGCCTGGCCCCGGCCCCCGCCCCACCCCCGACCAGATCAGCCGCGCCCCCAAGGTCCTCCTCCACGACCACCTCGACGGCGGCCTGCGCCCCGGCACCATCGTCGACCTGGCCCGGGAGACGGGTTACTCCCAACTCCCGGAAACCGACCCCGACAAGCTCGGCGCCTGGTTCCGGGACGCCGCCGACTCGGGTTCCCTGGAGCGGTACTTGGAGACCTTCGCCCACACCTGCGCCGTCATGCAGACCCGCGACGCCCTCGTCCGGGTCGCCGCCGAGTGCGCCGAGGATCTCGCCGAGGACGGTGTCGTCTACGCCGAGGTGCGGTACGCGCCCGAGCAGCACCTGGAAGCCGGGCTCACCCTCGAAGAGGTCGTCGAGGCCGTCAACGAGGGCTTCCGGGAGGGGGAACGGCGGGCTCGGGAGAACGGCCACCGGATTCGGGTCGGGGCGCTGCTCACCGCCATGCGGCATGCCGCCCGCTCCCTGGAGATCGCCGAACTCGCCAACCGTTACCGGGACCTTGGCGTCGTCGGCTTCGACATCGCCGGTGCCGAGGCCGGGTTCCCGCCCACCCGGCACCTCGACGCCTTCGAGTACCTCAAGCGCGAGAACAACCACTTCACCATCCACGCCGGCGAGGCCTTCGGGCTCCCCTCCATCTGGCAGGCCCTCCAGTGGTGCGGCGCCGACCGGCTCGGCCACGGTGTGCGCATCATCGACGACATCCAGGTCCAGGACGACGGCACGGTGAAGCTCGGCCGCCTGGCCTCCTATGTACGGGACAAGCGCATCCCCCTCGAACTGTGCCCCAGCTCCAACCTCCAGACCGGCGCCGCCGCCTCCTACGCCGAGCACCCCATCGGGCTGCTGCGCCGGCTGCATTTCCGTGCGACCGTCAATACCGACAACCGGCTGATGTCCGGTACCGGAATGAGCCGCGAATTCGAGCACCTTGTCGAAGCATTCGATTACACGCTCGACGACCTGCAATGGTTCTCGGTCAATGCTATGAAGTCAGCATTCATTCCTTTCGATGAACGACTGGCGATGATCAATGACGTCATCAAGCCTGGATACGCCGAGCTGAAATCCGAATGGTTGTTCCGGCAGACCGCCTCCACCAGCGGTTCTGTCAGCGAACAGGGCTGATCGGGAGGTCCGGAAAGCGGTCGGGTCGGCGCGACTCGGCCGCTTTTCGCTGTTTGCGGCGGACGGCCCGGCATGTTTACGGTCTTGGACCGCTCACATCCCCGTCATCGCATTCAAGGACGCATTCACTATGAAGCAGTCTGCTGCCAAGACCCTCGGTGTCGCCGCTCTCGGTGCCGCCTTCGCCGCGGCGGGTGCGGGTGCCGCCAACGCCGCCCCGGCCCTCCCCGCCCTCCCGGACTCCGCCGCGCTGGGCACCGTGACCCAGACGCTGCCCGTGGAGAGCGCGTCGAAGGCGCTGCCGGGTGCCGCCGAGGCCGTGGCCCAGGGTCAGAGCGCGCTCGGCGCGGGTGTGGCCGCCGCGCAGCCTGCCGTCGCGAAGCTGGTCTCCGAGGGCCCGACCGCGCCGGTCGCCGGCCTGCTCGGCGGCCTCCCGCTGCAGGGCCTGCCCACGCACGGCCTCCCGGTGAACGGCATTCCGCTGGGCTGACCCACCCTGTGAACGCGCCGATGGGGCGCACCTCCGTTGCCCGGAGGTGCGCCCCATCGGCGTACAAGCAGATGAGTCGGCGGCTACCAGGCGGCCTGTGCCTTGTCCGCGTGCTTCTCGGAGGGCAGCAGGATCCACAGGGCTATGTAGAGCAGGAACTGCGGGCCGGGCAGCAGACACGAGAGCACGAAGATCACGCGCATCGTCGTCGCGGACATCCCGAAGCGCCGTGCCAGCGCGGCACACACTCCGCCGATCATGCGGCCGTTGGTGGGGCGGGCGAGGCGGGTCATGACGTCTCCTATGTGATGCGATGCGAGTTCGGTGAGTGACTCGGTCCACCCGGGGTGTCCGGGTGCCTCATCTGTACTCAACGTTACGGACGCACAGGGGACGAAGCATCCCTCTACGGGGCGATCCCGACCCTGGGAATCGTCGGGGTCCGACCCTGGGCCGCTTCCTCCGTACGGATGGCCGCCCGGCGCCTGCGGTCGCTCCTGCGGCGCAGCCAGGACCTTACGGCGGGCACCACGGCCACATGGGCGAGGCCCACGCCCACCGTGTTCAGGAGCAGCGAGTCGACGTCCACGACCTGGCCGGGTACGCCGGTCTGCAACAGCTCGATGCCGAGCGACAGCATGGCGCCCGCCATGACCGTACGGAACAGGGACGCGAGCGGGGAGGCGTCGAGCCGGCCGCCCGCCATCGGCAGCAGCACACCCAGCGGGGCCAGCAGTGCGAGGCCCTCCGCGATGCGCCGGGCCGCCTCCTGCCAGCCGAGGGCCAGATCGGCCCGTATGCCCGCGAAGGGGCGCAGGTTGGCGGGCAGTTGCCACGGGACGTCGAGGGGGCGCAGCGTGATCCAGGCGACGAGCGCGAGATGGGCGACGAGGAGGACACCTCCCGCCGCGCGGATGCGAATCGCGGCGCTTTTGCCGCCTGAGCGTTGACGCTGCACGTCCCCCAAGACGCGGGGGTCGGCACGATCGGTTCCGGGGTGCACCCGTGCAGGGGGGTGAGTCGTGTGCCACACAGGGGTCCGTGCGAGGCCCTCCGGGGGGTGGGCCACGGCAGGCGGTCGGTTGGCTGCGGCGCCGTTGTGGCTGGTCGCGCAGTTCCCCGCGCCCCTGTCGGGGGCGCTTGCGCGCCCCTCCGGGGGGTGGGTCACGGCGGGCGGTTGGTTGGCTGCGGCGCCGTTGTGGCTGGTCGCGCAGTTCCTCGCGCCCCTGTTGGGGGCGCTTGCGCGCTCAGCCGCCGTTCACGCCCGACGACGGGGGCACCTGGGCCCCCGGACGGGAACGGACCTCCGGGGTGCACTCGTACCGGCGCAGCGGGGCCGTGTCCGGGCCGCCCAGGACCACGGAGCCGTCTCCCTCGGCGGCGGCCGAGTCGGAGAAGGTGCAGACGATCTGGGCGAGGGCGTACGAGGCGAGGTCGTCCGGGGACGTGCTCAGGCGCAGGGTGTCCTCGGGGTCCCGTGGGCCGGGGCCGGTCACGCTCATCCCGCCGCGTACGTCCGTCGTGTAGCCCGCCTCGGTCTCGCTGGCCGACGGGGTCTCCGCCAGCTCGTCCAGCAGCCCCTGGGCCACCAGTACGCGCCGCTCCGCCTCCGCCGTACCGTCCGGGACGCGCACCGCGCGGTCGACGGTCACCAGCTGGGAGGCGCACAGGAGGAAGACCTGGACGGGGACGCCACCGGCCGACTGCGCGGCGGCGTCCGACGCGGAGGGCTCGGCGACGTCGGAGAGGGAGCACGGGACGCGCGAGGGCGCCGGACCGAAGTCCGTCGGGACCTCGGTGGCGCGGATCCCGCACCCGGTGAGCAGCACGGCGAGCAGAGGGGCGGCCAGCCATCCCCGTACGCCTCGTACGTTCCTCACGCGCCCTCCCCGTTGCCGTTCGCGCCGTTCGGCTCGGCCGGTGTCTCCGTCGCGTCCGACGGATCTCTCGGCAGTCGCAGCGTGAACACCGCGCCGCCCTTCGGGGAGTTGGCGGCGGTGATCTCGCCGCCGTGGATGTGGGCGTTCTCCAGGGCGATGGACAGGCCGAGACCGCTGCCCTCGGAGCGGGGGCGGGAGGCGCTCGCCTTGTAGAACCGGTCGAAGACGTGGGGGAGGACGTCCTCGGGGATGCCCGGGCCGTGGTCCTGCACCTCGATCAGCAGGTCGGCGTCGGCGCCGTCGTTGTCGGACACGCGCACCGACACCCGTACCGGTGAGCCGCCGTGCTTGAGGGCGTTGCCGATGAGGTTGGCCAGGATGACGTCCAGGCGGCGCGGGTCGAGCCGGGACATGATGCCGCGCTCGGCGTCCAGGTCGACCGCGTCCAGCCAGGCGCGGGCGTCGATGCAGGCGGTGATCTGGTCGGCGATGTCGACGTAGTCCAGGACGAGGCGGGCGGTGCCCGCGTCGAAGCGGGTGACCTCCATCAGGTTCTCCACCAGGGAGTTGAGCCGCCGAGTCTCGCTCACCACCAGCTTCACCGCCGGCTCGATCATCGGGTCGATACTGCCGGTCTCCGCGTCCAGCTCCTCTTCGAGGATCTCCGTCACGGCGGTGATCGCGGTGAGTGGCGTACGCAGCTCGTGGGACATGTCCGCCACGAACCGCCGCGAGGCCTCGTCCCGGGCGCTCATGTCGGCCACCCGGGTCTCCAGCGCCTCCGCCGTGTGGTTGAACGTCCGGGCCAGGTCGGCCAGTTCGTCCGTGCCCGACACGCGCAGGCGCGTGTCCAGTTTGCCCTCGCCCAGCCGTCGGGCCGCGATACCGAGGCGGTGCACCGGCTTCAGTACGGTCGTCGCGGCGGCCTGCGCGAGCAGCGCCGAGCCGATCAGCGCGAGGCCGGTGGCGATGCCCAGCGACCAGGCCAGCGAGTTGAGGTCCTTCTCCTCGGGCTCCAGCGACTTCAGCATGTACCCGGCCGGACCGCCGCCGATCACCTTCGTACCCGCGACCAGGTACGGCTTGTCGCCGTCGATGATCCGCTGCCAGTACAGGTGGTACGGGTACTTGTTGCTCGACGTGATCGACTGCTCCTTGCCGACCGCCGTACGCAGCGACTTGGGCACGTCCGTCAGCGAAAAGGTGTCCAGCGCCCCGGAGTTGCCGACGACCGTCCGCCCGCTCTCGTCCTCGGCGACCAGCAGCACACTGAACCGCTGGCTGCTGGCGGCCATCTGGCCCGCCGTGTGCTGGAGTTCGTCCTGTGTGGGGCGGGCCGGCAGCGCGCCCGCGCGGTTCTGCATCTCCTGCTGGAAATCGCGCAGCACCGCGTCCTGCGTACGCGTGAGCACCGCCTCGCGGTTGAGCCAGTACGCGATCCCGGACGCCGACACGGCCGCCGTCAGCGCCACAAGGCCGAACACCACGACCAGCCGCAGCCGCAGGCTGGTGAAGCGCAGCCCGGAAAGTATCGCCTTGCGCGCCGCGGCCCAGCCACGGAGCTTGTCCTGCGGTTTCGTCACTGAGGCGAGTCCAGCCGGTAGCCGACCCCACGGACGGTACGGATCAGCGTGGGCGACGACGGCACGTCCTCGACCTTGGCGCGCAGCCGCTGCACACACGCGTCGACCAGCCGCGAGTCGCCCAGGTAGTCGTGCTCCCAGACCAGCCGCAGCAACTGCTGCCGGGACAGCGCCTGGCCGGGCCGCCGGCTCAGTTCAAGCAGCAGCCGCAGCTCGGTGGGCGTCAGCTGCAGATCCTCGCCGTTCTTCGTCACCGTCATCGCCGAACGGTCGATGACCAGCGAACCGAAGGTCGCCGAGTCGTTGGACTCCCGCTCCCCGCGCCGCAGCACGGCCCGGATACGGGCGTCGAGCACCCGCCCCTGCACGGGTTTGACGACATAGTCGTCGGCGCCGGACTCCAGCCCGACGACCACGTCGATGTCGTCGCTGCGCGCGGTGAGCAGAATGATCGGCAGCTGGTCGGTGCGCCGGATGCGCCGGCACACCTCGAATCCGTCGATGCCGGGCAGCATCACGTCCAGGACGATCAGATCCGGCCGCTGCTCACGCAGCAGTTTCAGACCGTCCTCACCGGTGGCAGCGGTGGCAACCCGGTGGCCCTGGCGCGTCAGAGACAGCTCCAGTGCCGTACGGATGGCGTCGTCGTCCTCGATCAGCAACAGGGAAGGCACGGATGCATTCTGGCCCATGGCCGGGCCGGGCTGCGACTGCCAGGCGATTGTCGGGTCATTGTCCTGTGAATGTGTGGTGATTCAGGGGCGTCCTCGGGTACGTACCGCCCCTTGCTGTGACCCGGCTGTGGGAGCGCTTCACCGTTCCTGAGAAGGGGCCCTGTTGCACGCCTGTGACAGTCGGCGGACACCGTCATGAAGTGGCTTGGGCAAGCTTCTCGGCACAGGCAAGGAAGCACCAGGAACCAAGCCGAAGTCCGGGTAAGTCCACGACGGGGGGCGCGAGATGAGCACGCTGCACAGCACTAGCGCGAACGCAGTGATCACGCGTCTGCACGACGTCACCCGGGTCACTGAGAAGTCCGGTGCCGTGAACGGGCGGGGGTGCGTTCGCGGCACCGGGCGTCAGCACACCACGTACATGTCGGTGGTTGACGCACACACGGGGGGAAGCGGCAGCGGTACCACGGGGGGTACGGGGGCCGCGTACAGGGAGGAATCCACGGGGGAAGGCCGTTCGCTGTCGGAGGCGGAGTTCACCGCCTACGTCCAGGAGCGCCGCGCCTCCCTGTACGCAACCGCCTACCACCTCACCGGTGACCGCTTCGAGGCCGAGGACCTGCTCCAGAGCGCGCTGTTCTCGACGTACCGCGCCTGGGACCGGATCAGCGACAAGGCCGCGGTCGGGGGCTACCTCCGCCGCACCATGACGAATCTCCACATCAGCGCGTGGCGCCGCCGCAAGCTGAACGAGTACCCGACCGAGGAGCTGCCGGAGACGGCCGGCGACACGGACGCGATGCGCGGCACCGAGCTGCGCGCGGTCCTGTGGCAGGCGCTGGCCCGGCTGCCCGAACTCCAGCGCACCATGCTGGTCCTTCGTTACTACGAGGGCCGCACGGACCCGGAGATCGCGGAGATCCTCGACATCAGTGTCGGCACGGTGAAGTCCAGCATCTGGCGGTCGCTCCGCCGGATGCGCGAGGACGAGGTCCTCAGCTTCGGCCGTGACGAGGAGGAGTCCTTCGGGGAGCTTGTCGCCTGAAGGTCTGGGGGGCACCGCTCGGGGGAGCGGTGAAGACGGGGGAGCAGTAGACGGGGGAATGCACGGGGGAGCACCACCAGGGGGGGAACCACCGGGGTCGGGGGGCCGCGGGGGAGCACCAAAAAAGGAGCGGGACTGGAGGGCCGGGGGGTCCATCCAGTCCCGCTTTGGTGTGTCGGGGTGTCTCCGGGTGTCCCCAGGTCTCCGGTGGTCTACGTGGTGCGTACGTAGGTCCTGGTGCCCGCCGCCGCGTCCGCCAGCCTGCCCATCGCCTCGTCGCGGTCGCACGCGTGTGCGCCCAGGGCCGTCTGGCGGGCCACGATGGAACGTTCGGCGCGCATCAGCCGCCAGCCGCGGCGCAGCAGGAACGGCACCGACTTGCGGCCCTCGCGCAGATCCCGCAGGAAGCGTCGGCGGAACGTCTTGACCGGGCCCCGGCTCAGGCACAGCGCGTCCGCGAGGACGCCCTCCTCCTGGCAGCGCTCGACGATCTCGGCGGCGAAGATGCCCTCCGCGATGAACAGCGGGGTCCGGCCGATGTCGACGCTCTCCTCGCCCGTGCGGGCGCTCAGCGAGATGTCATACACGGGAACGTTCGTACGACCCGTGCGGCACAGCTCGGTGATCGCGGTGACCGCCGTGTCCGCGTCCCACGACTCGGGGTGGTCCCAGTCGATGTCGGTGCTTCCCAGGACCTGCGGCAGCGTCGGGTCGGTGCCCTCCTTGTAGAAGTCGTCGAGCCGCAGGACCGGGAGACCGGAGCGGACGGCGACGAGGGACTTGCCGGAGCCGGAAGGGCCGCAGAGCAGCACGACTCGGGTGGGTATGGGCGGGTGGGAGGTCACGAGACACCAGTGTGAGGCATCGGGTGCCCCCCTGCCGACCCCGCGGGTCGGCTTTGAAAGGTGCGTCACACGTCAACTACCCTTCGTGTCGACCTGATTACCCAGCGCACCAGAAGGTGGCCACCAGTCATGGCACGACACGCGTCCCCCCAGAACCAGACCGCCCAGCGCGCCCTGATCGCCCTCGCGGCCACCGGCGTTGCGTTGGGCGCAGGCGCGGCGACGGCCGCCGCGGCCGAGGGGGGACCTGCGGTGGACGTCATTCGCACCACCCCCACCACCTCGCTGGGCCTGATCGACCCACAGGCGGGCCTGGCGGCGCTCACCGGCACGGTCGGCTACGTCACGGGCCCGGTCCTGGGCCTCAAGCCGAACCCGCTGGCGGGTACGGGGGTCGACCCGCTGGACAACGGGGTTGCCACCCAGCTCTCCGACTTTCAGCCCCTGGCCTCCCAGGCACTGACCGGCCCGGTCGCGCAGGCGCAGTCGATCGGGAGCATTCCGGTGCTGGGGCAGGCGGCGGGGTTGTTGGGCGGCTGAGTGCTGTGGGGGTGCGGGGAACTGCGGGTCGTTTGCAGGCTGCGGGCCCGCTGTGGCTGGTCGCGCAGTTCCCCGCGCCCCTTGAGTGGCCTGCGGCCACCCCAAGGGCGCTCAGTACGCCGAACCTGATGCTCCCAGTGAACCCGTCGGGTGCCAGACCGTTTTTGTTTCCAGGAAGGCGGTCATGCGTTCGGTGCCCGGGGTGGCGAACCATTCCGCGTTGTCCACAGCCTGTGGACGGAGGACGCGCTTGAGGTTGTCGGCCGCTGCGATCTCCAGTTCCTTCGCGAGTACGTCATCCGCGCCCGCCAGGTCGATCGCGTTGACGTCCTGGTGCGCGGCCAGGGACGGCGCGATCTCCGCCGTACGGCCGGAGAGGATGTTGACGACTCCGCCGGGTACGTCAGAGGTGGCCAGGACCTCGCCGAGGGAGAGTGCCGGGAGCGGGGACTTCTCGCTGGCGATCACGATCGCCGTGTTGCCGGTGGCGATCACCGGGGCCAGCACCGAGACCAGGCCCAGGAACGAGGACTCCTGGGGGGCGAGGACGACGACCACGCCGGTCGGTTCGGGGGAGGAGAGGTTGAAGTAGGGGCCGGCGACCGGGTTTCCGCCGCCCACGACCTGGGCGATCTTGTCGGTCCAGCCCGCGTACCAGACCCAGCGGTCGATCGCCGCGTCGACCTGGGCGGTCGCCTTCGGCTTCGACAGGCCCTCCGCGTCGGCCACCTCGCGGACGAACTGCTCCTTGCGGCCCTCCAGCATCTCGGCGACGCGGTAGAGGATCTGGCCGCGGTTGTACGCCGTGGCCCCCGACCAGCCGCCGAACGCCTTGCGCGCGGCGACGACCGCGTCACGGGCGTCCTTGCGGGAGGAGAGGGGGGCGTTCGCCAGCCACTTGCCCTTCGCGTCGCTCACCTCGTACACCCGGCCGCTCTCGGAACGCGGGAACTTCCCGCCCACGTACAGCTTGTAGGTCTTGAAGACGGACAGACGCGCGTCCGGCCGTGTGTCCACTCGGGGATCAGACATCGAGGTACGCCTCCAGGCCGTGGCGACCGCCCTCGCGGCCGAAGCCCGACTCCTTGTAGCCGCCGAACGGCGAGGTGGGGTCGAACTTGTTGAACGTGTTGGACCAGACGACGCCCGCGCGGAGTTTGCCTGCGACGGCGAGGATCCTCGACCCCTTCTCCGTCCAGATGCCCGCCGACAGGCCGTACTGGGTGTTGTTGGCCTTGGCGACGGCCTCGTCCGGGGTGCGGAAGGTGAGGACCGAGAGCACCGGGCCGAAGATCTCGTCGCGGGCGATGGTGTGCGCCTGGGTGACGTTCGTGAAGAGCGTCGGGGCGAACCAGTAGCCGGAGGAGGGGAGTTCGCAGGCCGGGGACCAGCGCTCGGCGCCCTCCGCCTCGCCCGCCTCGACGAGCGAGGTGATCCGGGCGAGCTGCTCGGCGGAGTTGATCGCGCCGATGTCCGTGTTCTTGTCCAGCGGGTCGCCGAGGCGGAGCGTGGACAGACGGCGCTTGAGGGAGTCGAGCAACTCTTCCTGGATCGACTCCTGTACGAGGAGTCGGGAGCCCGCGCAGCAGACCTGGCCCTGGTTGAAGAAGATGCCGGTGACGATGCCCTCGACGGCCTGGTCGATGGGGGCGTCGTCGAAGACGATGTTCGCGCCCTTGCCGCCCAGTTCGAGGGTGACCTTCTTGCGGGTGCCGGCGACGGTGCGGGCGATCTCCTTGCCGACGGCCGTGGAGCCGGTGAAGGCGACCTTGTTGACGTCGGGGTGCGCGATGAGCGCGGCGCCCGTGTCGCCGTACCCGGGAAGGATGTTGACGACGCCCTTGGGGAGGCCCGCCTGGCGGCAGATGTCCGCGAAGAACAGGGCGGAGAGGGGAGTCGTCTCGGCGGGCTTCAGCACGACCGTGTTGCCGGTGGCGAGCGCCGGGGCGATCTTCCACGCCAGCATCAGGAGGGGGAAGTTCCAGGGGATGACCTGGCCCGCGACGCCGAGGGGCTTGGGGTTCGCGCCGAAGCCCGCGTGGCCGAGCTTGTCGGCCCAGCCCGCGTAGTAGAAGAAGTGGGCCGCCACCAGGGGGAGGTCCGCGTCGCGGGTCTCCTTGATCGGCTTGCCGTTGTCCAGGGTCTCCAGGACGGCCAGCTCGCGGCTGCGCTCCTGGATGATGCGGGCGATGCGGAAGAGGTACTTGGCGCGCTCGGCGCCCGGCAGTGCCGACCACTTCTCGAAGGCCTTGCGGGCGGCCTTCACGGCACGCTCGACGTCGGCCTCGCCCGCCTGGGCGACCTCGGAGAGGACCTCTTCGGTGGAGGGGGAGACGGTCTTGAAGACCCTGCCCTCGGCGGCCTCGGTGAACTCGCCGTCGATGAACAGGCCGTAGGAGGGGGCGATGTCGACGACCGCGCGGGACTCGGGCGCCGGTGCGTACTCGAATGCGGATGACCGCTTCTCGATGGTCATGGTGATCAGTCCACCGTCACGTAGTCGGGGCCGGAGTAGCGGCCCGTGGTCAGCTTCTGGCGCTGCATCAGCAGGTCGTTGAGGAGCGAGGACGCGCCGAAACGGAACCAGTGGTTGTCCAGCCAGTCCTCGCCCACGGTCTCGTTGACCACGACCAGGAACTTCACCGCGTCCTTCGTCGTACGGATCCCGCCGGCCGGCTTCACGCCCACCTGGACGCCGGTCTGCGCGCGGAAGTCGCGTACGGCCTCCAGCATGAGGAGGGTGTTCGCGGGAGTGGCGTTGACGGCGACCTTGCCGGTGGACGTCTTGATGAAGTCGGCCCCGGCGATCATGCCGAGCCAGCTCGCGCGCCGGATGTTGTCGTACGTCGACAGCTCGCCGGTCTCGAAGATGACCTTGAGCCGGGCGGACGCTCCGCAGGCCTCCTTCACGGCGACGATCTCCTCGTACACCTTCAGGTAGTTGCCCGCGAGGAACGCGCCCCGGTCGATGACCATGTCGATCTCGTCGGCACCGGCGGCCACGGCGTCGCGCACGTCGGCCAGCTTGACGGGGAGCGCGGCGCGGCCCGCCGGGAAGGCGGTGGCGACCGAGGCGACCTTGACGGTGGACCCGGCGACGGCCTCCTTCGCGACGGCCACCATGTCCGGGTAGACGCAGACCGCGGCCGTGGCGGGGGCCGTGCGGTCGGTCGGGTCGGGGCGGACCGCCTTGGCGCCGAGGGCCCGGACCTTGCCGGCGGTGTCCGCGCCTTCCAGCGTTGTCAGGTCGACCATCGAGATGGCGAGGTCGATGGCGTACGCCTTCGCGGTCGTCTTGATGGAACGCGTGCCGAGGGAGGCGGCACGCGCCTCCAGGCCGACCGCGTCGACGCCGGGCAGCCCGTGAAGGAAGCGGCGCAGCGTGCTGTCGGACGCGGTCACGTCCTTGAGCGGGAGTGCGGTTGATGCAGTGGTGGGCATGGTCACAAGCCGAGCATATCTACGCGCGTAGCGGCTGTACAGCCCGAGGAAACCCGAGGAAATGGGGTGCTGGTGCGGGCTGGGATCGGTAGAAGCTTCGAAACATTCGGGAAAATGGGTCTGGAGCATTTGCTTCGAAGTTTGGGGTGTGGTGGCGCGAATTTGCGGTGATGGGCATTCTTCCTGTTCAGGTAGGCATTTCACTCTTCATTTGTGTTCGAATGTTTCGAAGTGAATACCGAAACTATTGACACCTGACATGGTCCGGCCAACACTCCGCGCATGGACAACGCACCCGCACTCGCACCCGCACTCATACCCGCATCCCGGCTCAGGCTGCTCCTCAGCGGCCTCTGCACCATGCTGCTGGTCGCCGTGGCCGCACTGGCCCTGCCGGGCACCGCTCAGGCCGCCACGGTCGTCACCACCAACCAGACCGGCACCAACAACGGCTACTACTACTCGTTCTGGACCGACGCCCCGGGCACCGTCTCCATGACCCTCAACTCCGGCGGCAACTACAGCACCGCCTGGAGCAACACCGGGAACTTCGTGGCCGGCAAGGGCTGGAGCAACGGCTCGCGCAGGACCGTGAGCTACTCGGGCAGCTTCAACCCGTCCGGGAACGCCTATCTGACGCTGTACGGCTGGACGTCCAACCCGCTGGTCGAGTACTACGTCGTCGACAACTGGGGCACCTACCGGCCCACGGGAACGTACAAGGGGACCGTCACCAGCGACGGCGGTACGTACGACATCTACCAGACCACCCGCTACAACGTGCCGTCCGTGGAAGGCACCCGCACCTTCAACCAGTACTGGAGCGTCCGGCAGTCGAAGCGGACCGGCGGCACCATCACCACCGGCAACCACTTCGACGCCTGGGCCCGCGCCGGAATGCCCCTCGGCGGCTTCAGCTACTACATGATCCTCGCCACCGAGGGTTACCAGAGCAGCGGCAACTCCAACATCACGGTGGGCTAGCCATGACACTCATGACTCTCGGGAAAGCAAGGCGACTTTCGTTACTGGCCGCTGCCGCTCTGGCCGTCGCCACCGCCCTCACCGGGCACGCCGCCGTCCCGGCGCAGGCCGCCGTCTGCAACGGGTATGTCGGGCTCACGTTCGACGACGGTCCGTCCGGCAATACGACGGCTCTGCTCAACTCACTGACGCAGAACGGGCTGCGGGCCACGATGTTCAACCAGGGCCAGTACGCCGCCGCCAATCCGGCGCTGGTGCGTGCCCAGGTGAACGCCGGGATGTGGGTCGGCAACCACAGCTACACCCACCCGCATCTGACCCAGCTCGGGCAGGCGCAGATCGACTCCGAGATCGCCCGGACCCAGCAGGCCGTCGCGGGCGCGGGTGGGGGTACTCCGGTGCTGTTCCGGCCGCCGTACGGGGAGACCAACGCGACGGTGAAGGCGGTCGCGGCGAAGTACGGGCTGACTCAGATCATCTGGGATGTCGACTCGCAGGACTGGAACGGGGCGAGTGCGGACGCGATCGTGCAGGCTGCTGCGCGGCTTAACAGTGGGCAGGTCATCCTTATGCACGACTGGTCCGCGAACACGCTGGCGGCGGTGCCGCGTATCGCGCAGGGGCTGAACGCACGTGGCCTGTGCGCCGGGAGGATCTCTCCGGCGACGGGTCGAGCTGTGGCTCCGTAGCTGGTTGCTCGGCCGGCTTTTCTCGCCCCCGCCGCCCTTACCCGTTCCCATCCCCTGGGGGCTGCCGCCCCCAGACCCCCCTTTCGGCCTGAACGGCCTCGTCCTCAAACGCCGGACAGGCTGAACTGCCCAGGCCCGTGCTGAAGTGCGGTGAGGGCGGGTGGGCGGGGAAAGGGGTGGGCTGAACGGGCCTTGTTCTCGAATGCCGGCCTCGGGCATCTCCAGCCCGTCCGGCGTTTGAGGACGAGGCCCGTTCAGGGCCGTAGGGGGGTCTGGGGGCGGCAGCCCCCAGGGATGGGACGGGTAAGGGCGGCGGGGGCGGAGAAAGTCGCCTCGCCTCGGACCGGTGTCGGTACCGGCGGCGGGGGGTGTGCGGGGCGTCGGGCAGAATCGGGGGCATGACGACCCCGGACCACCCGTCGCCCGCGCAGGGGCCTGCCAAGCCCGAGTCTCCTGATCGGGCGTACCGGTCACCCTCCTCGATCGTGGCCGGAGCGCTGCTGCTCGGGCTCGCCGGGTGGCTCGGCGGTGACGCGGTGATCGTCGGTCACGGGCGGACACCGTGGCTGGCACTCGCCGCGCTGCTCTTCGCCGTACCGCTCGTGATCGCCTTCACCCTGCGCCCCGGCGTCTTCGCGAACGATCACCGGATGCGGGTGCGTAATCCCTTCCGGGTCGTCGTGGTGCCCTGGGCCCAGGTCGCCGGGTTCCGGTCCGGCTTCTCGAACGAGGTCGTCGTCGAGTCCGGCGCCAAGTACCAGCTCTGGGCCGTACCGGTCTCGCTGCGCGCCCGCAAGCGTGCCAACCGGGCCAAGGTGCGTGAGGCCCACGAGGCCGGCGGGGGCCGGCCCGGACTGTCCATCGTGCCGCCCGGGCCCACCCGGGCCCAGACCGACCAGATCATGGACGACCTGCGGCAGCTGTGGGAGGCCCGCGAGAAGGCCGCCACCTCGCGGGGCGAGGTGACCGTGAAGTGGGCGTACGAGATCATGGCGCCCGCCGTCGCGGGTGCCGTTCTGCTGGCGATCCTGCTCGCGGTCGGCTGAGCCGCGTGACCTTCCCCGACGAGCCGCTGCGGCTGCCCCGCACCGCCATACCCGACGGCTGCCAGGACTGGACCACCGTCCGCGCGGCCCGCTGGTCGGCCGCCCTGCCGCCGCGCTGGACCTTTCTGCGGGTGCGCCGGTCGATCGCGGCCGGCCTCGCCACCCTCGTGCTGTGCGTGGGCGCCCTGGTGGCGATGGCCGGCGGTCTGTGGCCGTTCGTCGCGGCCGGGTTCGCCGTGTACGTGCTGTGGGTGCTCGCCCGGCCCGAGCTGGTGTGGGCCGGCGCGCCCCTGCTGCTGCTCGCCCTCGCCGCCGAGGCTTCCTCGAAGGCCTGGGCGTTGACCGGCTTCGGTGTGGTGGTCGTACTGGGCTCCTGGGCGGTCGTGGCCGTACGGCTGCGGGCGCGGAGCGAGCAGTTGGAGCGGGCCGTGGCCGCCGCCGGGGGCGTCGCCGTGCCCGTGCCGGGCGCCGGGGCTCCCGTACGGCGTGGCCGGGTGCTGTTCGCGCTGGGGTTCGTCGTGCTCGCGTTCGGCGCGCTGACCGGGAGCACCGCCGGTCTCTGGGGTTCGGCCGAGGACCAGCAGGGCGCCTGGGTCGTCACCGTCTTCCTGGTCGGCCTCGGCGTGACCGCGCTGGCCTCGGCGTGGCTCGGCCGGCAGCGGGCGGGCGCCCTGCGCGGGGCCCCGGTCCCGGTGCTGCGGGTGCTCGTACGGGACGACGCGCAGGGCGGTACGGAGGTGTACGCCGCCGACGATCCCGCCGCCGAACGGCCCCTGTTCACCGTCGACCTCGCCTCCTTCGACGAGGACGACGATGACGAGGAGGGTGACGAGGAAGAGGGTCCGGAGGGCGCGGACGGTGACGACGAGCTTCGGCGGGTGCTCCTCGGGCTCGACGACGACGCCCTCGGGCCCGTCCGGGAAGCCGTTCTCTACGGTGCTCCCTTCGACGGCGCCGAGATCCTCGTCGTCAGCGCCGACGAGGACCCCGAGCAGCCGCCGCTGACGGAGTGGTCGGCGGGGCCGGTCCGGCCGCTGTCGCCGGACGCGGGCCGCCGGCGCGCCGCCCGGCAGCGCGAACTGGCCGCGGACAGCCTGCAACTTGAGCTGCGGGGGCGGGAGTTGGCGGAGCGCCAGGCGGCTGTCGGCAAGGTGCGGCGCTGGCGGGCGGGCTGGCTGGACTGGCTGGCCGCCGCGTTTCTCGTGCTGTGGGGCCTCTGGCTGAGCTGGGACTGGTTCGTCGAGACCGGCCTCGCGACGTGGAAACTGGTGTTCATGGGCGTGCTCGGTATGTACGCGGCCGTCCGCGTCCCCCTGAAGCTGGCCTGGCGCGTCACCGCCGACCGGTCCGGCGTCTGGGTCACCGGACTGCGCGGCCCCCGGCACGTGCCCTGGGACGACCTCCGCTTCGTACGGCGGCGGTCCCTGGAGCTGAAGATCGACTGGCAGGACGGCGACTGGGCGGTCTCCGCGCCCCGCTGGGACTGGCTCCAGCGGCGCCGGGGCCTGACCCATCCGTACGACGCACTGGCCGCCGAACTCACCGCCATGCGCCTCGACGCCGACCTGCGGCCCACCGGGGAGAGCGGCGCGGCGGAGCGGGGGCGCCCCGTCTGGCCGGTGGTGGCGGTGCTCGCGGGCGCGTGGGTCGCGGCGCTGGTGACGTGGAGCTGACGGTACGTCCGCTCGGCGTACAGCGATCAGGCGGCGAGTGCCGTGAACAGGGACTCGGTGTACCCCATCCACTGCACCGCGCCCCGGAGCACGGCCAGGACGACACCCGGGCGGTACCCGGTCACCGTTCCTCGGAGGGCGGCAGGAGTGGTGGGGTGTGTGTCGGCGGGCGGGCGCACATCAGGCGCACATCACTCGATGGGGTGGCCGCAGTCGGCGGCACCCCATCGCGTACCGCGTCGGCTACGGCTCAGATGCCCGCCGCCGAGGACAGGTCCCGCTTGATCGTCTCCAGCAGGTCGGTCGCCTTCGCCCGGGCAGCCGGGAGATCCGCGTGCGCGGGCACCGGGAGGACGACCTCCAGGTAGCACTTCAGCTTCGGCTCCGTACCGCTGGGGCGGACGATGACCCGGGCGCCGTCGAGCGTGTAGCGCAGGCCGTCCGTGGGCGGGAGCGTCTCCGTGCCCTTGGTGAGGTCCTCGGCTTTCGTGATCGCCAGACCCGCGAGCCGGGTCGGGGGCTGCTCGCGCAGCCGGCCCATGGCGTTCGCGATGACCGACAGGTCCTCGACGCGTACCGAGAGCTGGTCCGTGGCGTGCAGACCGTGCTCGACGGCGATGTCGTCGAGCAGATCGAGGAGCGTACGGCCTTCGGACTTGAGTTCGGAGGCGAGTTCCGTGATCAGGAGGGCCGCGGTGATGCCGTCCTTGTCCCGTACGCCGTCCGGGTCCACGCAGTAGCCGAGGGCCTCCTCGTAGCCGAAGCGCAGGCCCTCGACGCGGGCGATCCACTTGAAGCCGGTGAGGGTCTCCTCGTAGGGGAGGTTCGCCTTCTCGGCGATCCGGCCGAGGAGGGAGGAGGAGACGATCGACTCGGCGAAGGTTCCCTGCGCGCCGCGCCGGACCAGGTGGGTGGCGAGGAGCGCACCGACCTCGTCGCCGCGCAGCATGCGCCAGCCGTCGCCGGGCACGGGTACGGCCGCCGCGCAGCGGTCCGCGTCCGGGTCGTTCGCGATGATCAGGTCCGGGTTTGTCTCGCGGGCCGTCGCGAAGGCGAGGTCCATCGCGCCGGGCTCTTCCGGGTTGGGGAAGGCGACGGTCGGGAAGTCCGGGTCGGGGTCGGCCTGTTCGGCGACCACGGTGGGGGCCGGGAAGCCCGCGCGGGCGAAGGCGGCGACGAGGGTGTCCCGGCCGACGCCGTGCATCGGCGTGTAGACCGTGCGGGCGGTACGGGGGGAGCCGGGGGCGAGGACGGCGTCCGTACGGGCCAGGTAGGCGTTCAGGACGGTGTCGTCGAGGGTTTCCCAGCCGGTGGTGGGGCGGGGGACGTCGGCGAGGGCCCGTACGGCGTCGATCTCGGCGGCGATCTCCGCGTCGGCGGGCGGGACGATCTGCGAACCGTCCCCGAGATACACCTTGTAGCCGTTGTCGCGGGGCGGGTTGTGGCTGGCGGTGACCTCCACGCCCGCGACCGCGCCGAGGTGCCTTATGGCGAACGCCAGTACGGGGGTGGGGAGGGGGCGGGGGAGGACGGCTGCCCTGAGTCCGGCGCCGGTCATCACGGCGGCGGTGTCCTGGGCGAAGTCGGCGGACTTGTGGCGGGCGTCGTAGCCGATGACGACGAGGCCGTCGGTCTGGCCCTTGGCCTTGAGGTACGCGGCGAGGCCGGCGGCGGCTCGGATGACGACGGAGCGGTTCATGCGCATGGGGCCGGCGCCGAGTTCGCCTCGGAGGCCCGCGGTGCCGAACTGGAGGGTGCCGGAGAAGCGGGCGGTGAGTTCGGGGAGGTCCTGGGCGTCGATGAGCTTGGCGAGTTCGTCGCGGGTTTCCGCGTCGGGGTCCTCGGCCAGCCACGCCTTGGCCCGTGCGATCAGCTCGTCGTCGTGCACGTCGGTGCCTCTCGTTGTGGTGGTGGGGGGTGGGTGTGCGGTGCGTGGTCGGGTGCGGCCCGTTGTTCTCGCCCCCGCCGCCCTTACCCGTCCCATCCCTGGGGGCTGCGCCCCCAGACCCCCGCTACGGCCCTGAACGGGCCTTGTCCTCAAACGCCGGACGGGCTGACTAACCCAGCCCGTCC
>NZ_JBSFMT010000114.1:0-21609 GCF_053599695.1 Streptomyces sp. NPDC000878
AAACGCCCGGTTACATTCCGAACCCGGAAGCTAAGCCTTACAGCGCCGATGGTACTGCAGGGGGGACCCTGTGGGAGAGTAGGACACCGCCGAACTCCTTTTATAGCTCCGGCTCTTGGGCACACTGCCCGAGAGCCGGAGCTTTTTTGCGTTGAGGTAGGGTCAGGGGGCATCGTTGGCTCGTTTCCCACAGGAGGCCCCCGGGTGGAGGTCCAGGAGACCCGTGTCCAGACAGACCGGGTCCTCACCATCCCGAACATCCTCAGCATGGCGCGCCTTGTCGGCGTGCCCGTCTTTCTGTGGCTGATCCTTCGACCCGAGTTCGGCGGTCCGAAGAGCGACGGCTGGGCGCTCCTGGTACTGATGCTGAGCGGGATCAGTGACTATCTGGACGGCAAGCTCGCGAGGCGCTGGAACCAGATCAGCAGGCTTGGCCGGCTCCTCGATCCCGCGGCCGACCGGCTCTACATTCTCTCGACTCTGGTCGGTCTCACCTGGCGCGAGATTCTGCCAATCTGGTTGACCGCTGCGCTGCTGGCGCGAGAGCTGGTTCTGTTGGTGATGGTGGGCATCCTCAGGCGTCATGGGTATCCGCCGCCGCAGGTGAACTTCCTCGGGAAGGCCGCTACCTTCAACTTGATGTATGCCTTCCCGTTGCTTCTGCTCAGTGACGGAAGTGGGTGGCTCTCGTCACTCGCTGCTATTTTCGGATGGGCGTTCGCAGGATGGGGTACAACGCTCTACTGGTGGGCAGGAGTCCTCTACGTGGTACAAGTCCGCCGACTGGTTCGTGCGGACGCCATGGCCGATTGAGCTCGCCGGTTGGGCAGCTGTAGTGCCTCGATGGCCCGCGTCGGCAAAGTGCGGGACAATCTGGACGGGTGAAGTCGGCTAGACCGTCGTCTCTTCAAGGAGGACGCTTCCGACATGAAGGCCGTCGTGATGGCCGGAGGCGAAGGCACACGCCTTCGCCCAATGACCTCAAGCATGCCCAAGCCGCTTCTGCCAGTGGCCAATCGGCCGATCATGGAGCACGTGCTTCGGCTGCTCAAAAGGCATGGGCTCAACGAGACAGTCGTTACTGTCCAGTTCCTCGCCTCACTCGTCAAGAACTACTTCGGTGACGGCGAGGAGCTCGGGATGGAGCTGACCTATGCCAATGAGGAGAAGCCACTCGGTACCGCCGGAAGCGTCAAGAACGCCGAGGAGGCGTTGAAGGACGACACTTTCCTCGTCATCTCCGGTGATGCGCTGACCGACTTCGACCTCACCGAGCTGATCAATTTCCACAAGGAAAAGGGTGCGCTCGTCACTGTCTGCCTGACGAGGGTGCCGAATCCACTGGAATTCGGTATCACCATCGTCGATGAGGAGGGCAAGGTCGAGCGCTTCCTCGAAAAACCGACCTGGGGACAGGTCTTCTCCGACACCGTGAACACCGGCATCTACGTCATGGAACCGGAGGTCTTCGACTATGTCGAGGCCGATGTTTCCGTCGACTGGTCCGGTGACGTCTTCCCGCAGCTGATGAAGGAAGGACGGCTGGTCTACGGCTACATCGCCGAGGGGTACTGGGAAGACGTCGGTACGCACGAGAGCTACGTGAAGGCGCAGGCCGACGTCCTGGAGGGCAAGGTCGACGTCGAACTGGACGGTTTCGAGATCTCGCCCGGAGTGTGGGTTGCTGAGGGCGCCGAGGTGCATCCCGATGCCGTGCTCCGAGGGCCCCTCTACATCGGGGACTACGCCAAGGTCGAGGCCGGCGTGGAAATCCGCGAGCACACCGTTGTCGGCTCGAACGTCGTCGTGAAGAGCGGTGCCTTTCTGCACAAGGCCGTGGTGCACGACAACGTGTACATCGGCCAGCACTGCAATCTGCGCGGCTGCGTCATCGGGAAGAACACCGACATCATGCGCGCGGCCCGGATCGAGGACGGCGCGGTCATCGGCGACGAGTGTCTCGTCGGTGAAGAATCGATCATCCAGGGGAACGTGCGCGTTTACCCGTTCAAGACGATCGAGGCCGGCGCCTTCGTCAACACCTCGGTGATCTGGGAATCCAGAGGGCAGGCGCATCTCTTCGGTGCCCGTGGAGTGTCCGGAATCCTCAACGTCGAGATCACGCCCGAGCTGGCGGTGCGGCTGGCCGGTGCGTACGCGACCACCTTGAAGAAGGGGTCCACCGTCACCACCGCCCGCGACCACTCCCGTGGCGCCCGGGCACTGAAGCGGGCGGTCATCTCCGCGCTGCAGGCCAGCGCCATCGACGTACGGGACCTGGAGAACGTACCGCTGCCGGTGGCGCGGCAGCAGACCGCGCGGGGGAGTGCCGGGGGGATCATGATCCGGACGACGCCTGGGGTGCCTGATTCCGTCGACATCATGTTCTTCGACGGGCAGGGGGCCGACCTTTCGCAGGCGAGTCAGCGGAAGCTGGATCGGGTCTTCGCACGGCAGGAATACCGGAGGGCGTTCCCCGGGGAGATCGGGGATCTGCATTTCCCGGCCAGTGTGTTCGACTCGTACACCGGGTCGTTGCTGCGGAATGTCGATACGACCGGGATCGCGGAGTCCGGGCTCAAGGTTGTCGTGGATGCGTCCAACGGCAGTGCGGGGCTGGTGCTGCCCAGTCTGCTCGGGAAGCTCGGTGTCGATTCGCTGACCATCAATCCCGGTCTTGACGAGTCCAGGCCGACGGAGTCCGCGGACACCCGGCGGTCCGGGATGGTGCGGCTCGGGGAGATCGTGGCGTCGGCGCGTGCTGCTTTCGGAGTGCGATTCGACCCGGTGGGTGAGCGGCTTTCGCTCGTCGACGAGAAGGGGCGGATCGTCGAGGACGACCGGGCGTTGCTCGTCATGCTGGATCTCGTGGCTGCTGAAAGGCGCAGCGGGCGGGTGGCGCTTCCGGTGACCACTACCCGTATCGCCGAGCAGGTGGCCGCCTATCACGGTACCCAGGTGGAGTGGACGACCACGTCGCCCGACGATCTGACCCGGGTCGGGCGGGATGAGTCGACCATCTTCGGCGGAGACGGACGCGGTGGGTTCATCGTGCCGGAGTTCAGCAGCGTGTTCGACGGTTCGGCAGCCTTCGTACGGCTTATCGGGCTGGTTGCGCGGACGCAGCTCACGCTCAGCCAGATCGATGCCAGGATTCCGAAGGCGCATGTGCTCAAGCGGGACCTGGCGACTCCCTGGGCCGTCAAGGGACTTGTCATGCGGCGGGTTGTCGAGGCGGCCGGAGAGCGGTTCGTCGACACGACTGACGGCGTGCGGGTGGTCGAGACCGACGGGCGGTGGGTGATGGTTCTGCCCGACCCGGCGGAGGCCGTGACGCATTTGTGGGCCGAAGGGCCTGACGACGCCTCCGCTCAGGCGCTGCTCGACGAGTGGGCCACCGTTGTGGACGGCGCCGGTCGCTGAATCGAGGTCCACGCGCGCGTGCCGGACAGGGGTCCCCAATGGGGCCTGTCCGGCACGTCGGTGGGGCCGTTCGGAGGCAGTGGTCGCGACGTGGGACGATGTGCGGCATGCCGCAGCAGCCCCCCGTTCGGAGCATCCCCACGAGCCGTTCCCGCCCGGACGCGTCCATGTCGCTGCTCACCAACGTCATGGACCACAGTCTCGACGAGGGGTATGCCGAGGCGGCCGAGCGTAAGAAGGCCGCGGGCGACGGGGGTCTGCCGAAGCCGCTCAGGGCGAAGCTGGGCCTGGCCGCCGGGCTGGTGCTCGCCGCTCTCGTGGTGACCGTGGGAGCCGCGCAGGCGCGGGTGGCGGCGCCCGCGATCGCCAAGGAGCGCGAGGAACTGATCGACCGTATCGACCGCGAGACCGAGGCGGCCGACAAGTTGGAGGAATCGATCGACCAGCTGCGCGACGATGTCAGCGCGCGTCAGCGAGCGGCGCTGAAGTCCGGTGGCGGCAGTGAACAGGCTGACCTGGTGGGCATTCTGTCGGGTGCGATCGAGGTGCACGGACCGGGTGTGAAGCTCGTCGTCGACGACGCGAAGGAAGCCAGCAGCGATGCCGGCGGGGACGCGCGGGAGACCTCCGGGTTCTCCGACACCGGACGGGTGCGCGACCGGGACATGCAGCGGGTCGTCAACGGGCTCTGGCAGTCGGGTGCCGAGGCCATCGCGATCAACGGGCAGCGGCTGACGGCTCTGTCGGCGATCCGGGCCGCGGGAGACGCGATACTGGTCGACAACAAGCCGCTCGTGCCGCCGTACACGGTGCTCGCGGTGGGGGACGGCAAGCGGCTGAGCAGCAAGTTCCAGGACAGTGCCGACGGACTGTATCTGGCCGCGCTGCAGGAGAACTTCGACATCCGGACCAGCATCTCCGTGGAGCGCGACCTCCGGCTGCCCGCCGCACCGAGCGTGATCGTACGTACAGCACAACCGAGTACAGAGACAGAGAAGGGCACATCGTGATCGCGGTACTGGGCCTCGTCGTGGGAGTCGTGGCTGGATTGTTGGTCCGGCCCGAGGTTCCGGCGGTCGTCGAGCCTTACCTTCCCATCGCTGTCGTCGCGGCCCTGGACGCCGTGTTCGGCGGTCTGCGGGCCATGCTCGACGGCATCTTCGACGACAAGGTCTTCGTGGTGTCGTTCCTGTCGAACGTCGTCGTGGCCGCGCTGATCGTCTTCCTGGGCGACAAGCTGGGCGTGGGCGCCCAGTTGTCCACCGGTGTCGTCGTGGTCCTCGGTATCCGTATCTTCTCGAATGCCGCGGCGATCCGTCGGCACGTCTTCCGGGCCTGACGCCGATGAGCGACAACGACAAGAGCGGCGCGAGCGACAAGCAGGCCGACGCGGGCGAGAACCGGTTGCGCGAGGAACTGCCCGAGGAGGTCTCTCCCACGCCCTCGGAGGCCTCGGAGGCCTCGGAGGCCTCCGAGGCACGGGCCGTGGACGCTGCGGCCGTGACGGCCGGCGAGGAGCCTGGACCGTCCCTGACCGGCCGTCAGCGGCTGGTGAAGGGGCTGTGGCCGCCGCGGGTGACCCGGGCTCAACTCATCGTCGCCCTGCTGCTGTTCGGGCTGGGATTCGGGCTGGCGGTCCAGGTCGCGTCCACCAGCGACAGTGACGGGGCGCTGCGCGGTGCGCGTCAGGAAGATCTTGTACGCATCCTCGATGAACTGGATGACCGTACTCAGCGTCTTGAGGACGAGAAGCAGGGTCTCGAAGATCAGCGGACCGAGCTGGAGAACAGCTCGGACCAGGCTGAGGAGGCCCGTAAGCAGACGGTCGAGAAGGAGCGGCAACTGGGCATCCTGGCGGGCACGGTGGCCGCTCAGGGGCCCGGGATCACGCTGACCATCGAGGACACGAAGGGGACGGTCGAAGCCGACATGCTGCTCGACGCGATCCAGGAGTTGCGTGCGGCCGGTGCCGAGGCGATCCAGGTCAACGGTGTACGGGTCGTCGCGGGGACTTTTCTGGCGGACGAGGACGGCGGGGGAGTGAGCGTCGACGGGAACAAGATCGACGCTCCCTATCGTTTCAAGGTCATCGGCAAGCCACAGGACCTCGAACCGGCGCTCAACATCCCGGGAGGTGTGGTGCAGACCCTGGAGAAGGAGCAGGCCACCGTTACCGTGGAGCGGGCGGACAAGATCGTTGTGGACGCCTTGCGAGCGGCGAAGCAGCCTGACTACGCTCGGTCGTCCTCCCAGTGAACCGGGGGTGCATGGGGGCTGTCCGGGGAGGGCATGAGGTTGCGGGGGGTCGGCGCACCGAATGGGTGGTGCGTGGTGGAAACTGTCAGGTGGAGACGGACGTTGTGAGGATGTCCGGGTCGACCGGTAGGTGCAGTCAGGGTTCGTCCTGCCCCACGGGCGGGTCTGTTTCGGTCAAGGGGAATCGCCCGTGAAGTTGTTTGCGAAGTTGTTCGGCAAGAGCGCGCGAGAGGGCAGCGACAACGCGACCGCCCGCCATCGCGCACAGCCCGACGCGGAGGGTCAGCGCCCTCTGTTCCGGGACCAGGTCGGCGGTCCGGGCGGTGACGTTCCGGGAGGTCAGGGCGCGCCGTCTGTTGACCCTGCCCAGTCCGGGCGCATAGGTTTCGGGGAACCGTCAACCTCAAGTACGGGTGGAGAGTTTTCCTCCGACCCCTATGCGTCCAATGCCCCGGCGGGGCAGCCGCGGCAGGAGGATCCGTCGATGTCGGCCCTGGTGTGTACGAGGTGCGGTAACCGCAACGCGGAGAACAGCCGCTTCTGCTCCAACTGCGGTGCGCCGCTGCGAGCCGGGGCCACCCCCGAGCGTCCGTCGGAGACGACGTCCACGATCTCCATCTCCGGTATCGAGGCGTACGACGCCGAGGTCACCGGGCAGACGCAGATGCCGATGCTCTCGCCCGAGGCGCAGGCCGCAGTGGACGCGCTGCCGCTCGGGTCGGCGCTTCTGGTGGTGCGCCGCGGCCCGAACTCGGGCAGCCGCTTCCTCCTGGACGGCGAGCTGACCACGGCCGGGCGTCATCCGCAGAGCGACATCTTCCTGGACGACGTGACCGTGTCCCGTCGGCACGTGGAGTTCCGCCGAGGCCAGGACGGCATGTTCACGGTCTCCGATGTGGGCAGCCTCAACGGCACGTACGTCAACCGAGAGCGGATCGACTCTGTCGCCCTGTCGAACGGTGACGAGGTGCAGATCGGCAAGTACCGGCTGGTGTTCTACGCGAGCCAGCGGGGCTACTGACCCTCCTCCGGACCGAGTCCGGAGGGACCCCAGGGAAGGTCCATGCTTCAAACACCGAGCGGCGGTGCCGGCCACGGCATCGCCGCCGCGGACAGTGGGCTGATGAGCATCGGCACAGTGCTGAACGCGCTGCGCGACGAGTTCCCCGAAGTCACCATCTCCAAGATCCGTTTCCTGGAGTCGGAGGGGCTCATCGAGCCGCAGCGGACCCCTTCGGGGTACCGCAAGTTCAGCCCGGAGGACGTCGAGCGCCTCGGCCATGTCCTGAGAATGCAGCGGGACCACTATCTGCCCCTCAAGGTGATCAGGGAGTACCTGGACGCCATGGAGCGCGGGGAGGCCGTATCGCTCCCCACCGTGGGCCGTCAGCGGGACGGTGAGCCGAGCCTGGAGCCCGAGGGGCCCACAGCCGTCCGGATCGGCCGGGCGGAGCTGCTCGCCGCCGCCGGGATCGGCGACGAGGAACTCGAGGAGTGGCAGTCGTACGGGCTGGTCGTGCCGCTGCCCGACGGGGCGTACGACGCGGAGACGGTCACCGTCGCCGCGCTCGTCGCCGAGCTGGGGCGGTTCGGGATCGAGCCACGCCATCTGCGGGTGATGAAGGCCGCCGCCGACCGTGAGGCCGGCCTGGTCGACCAGGTGGTGGCCCCGCTCAGGCTCCACCGCAATCCGCAGACCAGGGCTCTCGCGGAGGCCCGAAGCAAGGAACTGGCGGGGCTCACGGTGAAGCTGCACGCGGCCCTGGTGCGGATCGCACTGGGAGTGCGGCAGCCCTGAGCGGAAAGGGCAAGCCGGAGGGCGGATCGGCCACCCGTTCCGTGCCCGACTACCCAAACGTCCCGGGCACGGCCTAGGGTTGCTGTGTGAACGAGCTCGATGTCGTAGGTGTCCGGGTCGAAATGCCCTCCAACCAACCGATCGTGCTTCTGCGGGAAGTGGGAGGCGACCGCTACCTCCCCATCTGGATCGGACCGGGGGAGGCGACGGCGATCGCCTTCGCCCAGCAGGGCATGGCCCCCGCACGACCGCTGACGCACGACCTGTTCAAGGACGTGCTGGAGGCCGTCGGCCAGGAGCTCACCGAAGTGCGCATCACGGACCTGCGCGAGGGTGTCTTCTACGCGGAGCTGGTGTTCGCCAGTGGGGTTGAAGTGAGTGCCCGCCCGTCCGACGCCATAGCGCTGGCGCTGCGCACCGGGACGCCGATCTACGGCAGCGACGGAGTGCTCGACGACGCCGGGATCGCGATCCCGGACGAGCAGGAGGACGAGGTGGAGAAGTTCCGCGAGTTCCTCGACCAGATCTCTCCCGAGGACTTCGGGACCAACAGTCAGTGAGCCCTGACGGCGACGGCTGACGAGGCTCGGGCGGCTCCACGGACCTGGTGGTCGGTGGAGCCTGTCCTTTTGCCCGGCGACGTCACGGATGATGGCAATTGCCAGCGGCGTGTGAGAGCGTCGTGCGGCCCTTGCGGAGCGCATTCGGCTAGCCTTTCCCCGCGGTGGGGTGCGGGAAACCACTCCTAGGGTGATTATCACTCGGCGTGCCGAGTGTGGCGATCGTTGACGCGCCCCTGGTGACTGCCTACCGTCGAGAAGGCAGGTCAAGGACGGAGGTCGGCGTGAGAAGCAGCGGCGACGGTACGGCTGGGGGTGCCCCCGGACGCGGTCTGGGGGAGAGCGGCCCGTACCCTCCCCCAGGCTCTCGGCTACGCTCGAGCTGGGGGGACCCCCATCACGGCAGCGCGGCCGATCACGTTCCGCCGCGGCCGACGGCTGTAGCAGGCGGCGGAGGGGCGACATCCATGGCGTCCGAGGAGATCGGCTACCGCGGTCCGACGGCGTGTGCGGCGGCCGGCATCACTTACCGCCAGTTGGACTACTGGGCGCGCACCGGGCTGGTCGAGCCGAGTGTGCGGCCCGCTCATGGGTCGGGGACGCAGCGGCTCTACAGCTTCCGGGACGTTGTCGTCCTGAAGATCGTGAAGCGCTTTCTCGACACCGGTGTCTCGTTGCAGAACATCCGTACGGCGGTCCAGCACCTGAGGGCGTGCGAGTTCCGGGATCTGGAGCGCCTGACGCTGATGAGCGACGGCGCGACCGTCTACGAGTGCACTTCCCCCGACGAGGTGCACGCGCTGCTCCAGGGCGGGCAGGGCATCTTCGGTATCGCCGTCGGTGTGGTGTGGCGGGACGTGGAAAGCGCTCTCTCGCAGCTGCATGGGGAGCGCGTCGACACCGGCGAGACGCTTGTCGGGCACAACCCCGCGGACGAGTTGGCGCGGCGGCGCAACCGGGCGGTCTGACCGCCCCTGCCTCGGTGTTCCGGGGCATTGTCAGTGGCGTAGGGCAGCATCGGACATGTGAGAAACGCGCCCACGATCCTGCATCTCGACATGGATGCCTTCTTCGCCTCGGCGGAGCAGGCGTCCAAGCCGAGTCTGCGCGGGAAGGCCGTGGTCGTGGGCGGGCTGGGGCCGCGCGGGGTGGTCGCGACCTGTTCGTACGAGGCGCGGGTGTTCGGGGTCCACTCCGCGATGCCAATGGCCCAGGCGCGGCGACTCGCGCCGAACGCCGCGTATCTCGTGCCGAGGTTCGGGTTCTACCGGTCGATCAGCGAGCAGGTCATGGCGCTGCTGCGGGCGCTGTCACCGCTGGTGGAGCCGCTCAGCCTGGACGAGGCGTTCGTGGATCTGGAGGCCGGGGAAGCGGCCTGGGACGAGGCGTCGGCGCGGCTGGCGGGGGCGAAGCTGCGCACTGACATACGGGCCGTCACGGGACTCACCGGGTCGGTGGGCCTCGCCGCCTCCAAGATGCTCGCGAAGATCGCCTCGGAGCAGGCCAAGCCGGACGGGCTGGTGCTGATCGAGCCCGGGACCGAGCGGGCGCTGCTCGGTCCCATGTCGGTGCGGATCCTGCCCGGGGTCGGGCCGACGACGGGCGACCATCTGCGGCGGGCCGGGATCAGTACGGTCGACGAGCTGGCCGAGGCGGGCGAGGACGAACTCGTACGGCTGCTGGGGAAGGCCCACGGGCACGGGCTGTACGCGATGGCGCTGGCGCACGACGAGCGGCCCGTGGTGGCCGAGCGGGAGACCAAGTCCGTGTCGGTCGAGGACACGTACGACGTGGACATCCACGACCGGGTCCGGGTGGGGACGGAAGTGCAGCGGCTCGCGGACCGGTGTGTGCGGCGGCTGCGCGGTGCCGGGCTGTCCGGGCGGACCATCGTCCTGAAGGTGCGGCGGTACGACTTCTCCACGCTGACCCGGTCCGAGACCCTCCGGGGGCCCACGGACGACCCCGGGGTGGTGCGGGAGGCGGCGGCCCGGCTACTGGAGTCGGTGGACACGACAGGTGGCGTGCGACTGCTCGGGGTCGGGGTGAGCGGCCTCGCCGACTTCACGCAGGAGGATCTGTTCGCCCAGGCCGCCGGGGAGCTGGCGGCCCTTGAGCTGGTGGAGGAGGCGGAGCACGAGGCCGTGGAGGACCAGGAGGCGCCTGCCGAGCGGCACTGGACCACGGGGCACGACGTACGGCATGGCGACTTCGGGCACGGGTGGGTGCAGGGGAGCGGGCTGGGGCGGGTGACCGTGCGGTTCGAGACGCCGGAGGCGGAGCAGCCGGGGCGGGTGCGGACGTTCCGTACCGACGATCCCGCGCTGGAGCCGGCGGATCCGCTGCCGTTGGTTTCCACCGGGCCCCGAAGACCCGAGGGTGTCGGGCCCGATCAGGAGTCGTCCGAGCCCGCCAGCTTGCCGAAGTCGTGGTCCGGGAACGGAGGAGGGGGCGCCAAGTCGAGACCGTAGTGGTGGTAGAGCTGGAGTTCCTGTTCCGGGGAGAGATGGCGGCCCACGCCGAAGTCGGGGGCGTCCTTGATCAGGGCCCGCTCGAAGGGGACGCGCAGCGTGCCGTCGATCAGTTCGCTGGGTTCAAGGGGTACGAAGGCGTCCCTGCTGAACAGCCCTGTCCGTATGGCTGCCCACTCCGGCACGCCCGTCGCGTCGTCGAGGTAGACCTCGTCGATCGTGCCGATCTTGGTGCCGTTGCGGTCGAAGGCCTTGCGGCCGATCAGGTGGCGCGGATCGATGTCGGTCTGCACGGCGGGCCCTCCGTATGGTCGCAACTCATCCGTAAGCACTACAAAAGAGCACTTCGGAGAAGGTGGCCACTCGAAGGTGTGTGCGTGGAGCCGCTGATAGGCTGGCCAGTGGCTGCTGACCCTGTGCGGGAGAGTCCTCCGGAACCTCGGAGGCGCCGAAGGAGCAACTCCTCCCCGGAATCTCTCAGGCCCCTGTACCGCACGGACGAGGTCACTCTGGAAAGCAGGGCGGAGTTCATGGTCTCCGCTCTCACCGACGGTGAAAACCGGGACGTCAGCGCGTTGGCAGCCCGGTGAAGCTCTCAGGTCGAGATGACAGAGGGGGAGGCCGTTCGGGCACCCGTGCCGTGGTGCCCCTCGAAGGTCGCAGACGACCAGGAGGCCTCCGTCATGACCGTCCACCGCACTTCGCTCGCCGTACTCGAACAGGGCACGCCCTTCGAGCGGCGCCACATCGGGCCTGATCGCGAGGACCGGGCCAAGATGCTCGCGCAGGTCGGATACGGCTCGCTCGACGAGCTGACGGCCGCAGCGGTCCCGGATGTGATCAGGAACGCCGACGCGCTGGACCTGCCGGGCGCCCGTACCGAGGCCGAGGTGCTGGCCGAGCTGCGGTCGCTGGCCGACCGGAACCAGGTGCTGGGGTCCATGATCGGGCTCGGGTACTACGGGACCTTCACCCCGCCCGTGATCCTGCGGAACGTGATGGAGAACCCGGCCTGGTACACCGCGTACACGCCGTACCAGCCGGAGATCTCGCAGGGGCGCCTCGAAGCGCTGCTGAACTTCCAGACCATGGTCGCCGACCTCACCGGGCTGCCCACCTCGGGTGCCTCGCTGCTCGACGAGGGCACCGCCGCCGCCGAGGCGATGGCGTTGTCGCGGCGCATGGGCAAGAACAAGAAGGGGCTCTTCCTCGTCGACGCGGACGCCCTGCCGCAGACCATCGCGGTCATTCAGACGCGGGCCGAGCCGGTCGGTGTCGAGGTCGTCGTTGCCGACCTGAGCGCCGGTATTCCGGACGACATCGCCGGGCGTGAGATCAACGGCGTGCTGCTTCAGTACCCGGGTGCTTCCGGTGCCGTACGGGATCTGAAGCCCGTCGTCGAGCAGGCGCACGGGCTCGGTGCCGTCGTCACCGTCGCCGCCGATCTGCTGGCCCTGACGCTGCTCACCTCGCCCGGTGAGCTCGGCGCGGACATCGCGGTCGGGACGACCCAGCGGTTCGGCGTGCCGATGGGCTTCGGCGGGCCGCACGCCGGATACATGGCCGTACGTGAGCAGTTCGCGCGCAGTCTGCCCGGGCGGCTCGTGGGTGTCTCCGTGGACGCGGACGGGCACAGGGCGTACCGGCTCGCTCTTCAGACGCGGGAGCAGCACATCCGCCGGGAGAAGGCCACCAGCAACATCTGTACGGCGCAGGTGCTGCTGGCCGTGATGGCCGGCATGTACGCCGTCCACCACGGGCCCGAGGGGCTGCGGACCATCGCCCGGCGCACCCACCGGTACGCCACGATCCTCGCCGCGGGGCTGACGGCGGGCGGTGTCGAGGTCGTCCACGGGGCCTACTTCGACACGGTGACCGTGCGGGTGCCCGGGAAGGCCGGCGAGGTCGCCGCAGCGGCGCGTGAGCACGGGGTCAATGTGCACCTCGTCGACGCCGACCTGCTGTCGGTCTCCTGCGACGAGACCACCACGCGGGCTCACCTGGGCGCCGTATGGACCGCGTTCGGGGTCGAGGGCGACATCGAGGCGCTCGACGCGGGTGCCGAGGACACGCTGCCGGGCGCGCTGCTGCGTACCGACGACGTGCTCACGCACCCCGTCTTCCACCAGTACCGCTCCGAGACCGCGATGCTGCGCTACCTGCGTCGGCTCGCCGACCGTGACTACGCGCTCGACCGGGGCATGATCCCGCTGGGCTCCTGCACCATGAAGCTCAACGCGACCACCGAGATGGAGCCGGTCACCTGGCCCGAGTTCGGCCAGCTGCACCCCTTCGCGCCCGCCGAGCAGGCGCAGGGTTATCTGACGCTCATCCGTGAGCTGGAGGAGCGGCTCGCCGAGGTCACCGGGTACGACAAGGTGTCGCTCCAGCCGAACGCCGGTTCGCAGGGCGAGCTGGCCGGGTTGCTCGCCGTACGCGGATACCACCGCGCCAACGGGGACGAGCAGCGGACGGTCTGTCTGATTCCGTCGTCCGCGCACGGGACCAACGCGGCCAGTGCCGTCATGGCCGGGATGAAGGTCGTCGTCGTGAAGACCGCCGGGGACGGTGAGATCGACGTCGAGGATCTGCGGGCGAAGATCGAGCAGTACCGCGACGAGCTGTCGGTGCTGATGATCACGTACCCGTCCACGCACGGGGTGTTCGAGGAGCATGTCGCCGACATCTGCGCGCAGGTGCACGAGGCCGGCGGGCAGGTGTACGTCGACGGGGCCAACCTCAACGCGCTGGTGGGGCTGGCCAAGCCGGGGCACTTCGGCGGGGATGTCTCGCATCTCAATCTGCACAAGACGTTCTGCATTCCGCACGGGGGCGGCGGTCCCGGAGTCGGGCCGGTGGGTGTTCGGGAGCACCTTGCGCCGTATCTCCCCAACCACCCCCTGCAGCCCGCGGCCGGGCCCGAGACGGGTGTGGGGCCGATCTCGGCGGCGCCCTGGGGTTCGGCGGGCATTCTGCCGATCTCGTGGGCGTACGTCCGGCTGATGGGCGGCGAGGGGCTCAAGCGGGCCACGCAGGTGGCCGTGCTGAGCGCCAACTACATCGCCAAGCGGCTGGAGCCGCACTACCCGGTGCTCTACACCGGGCCCGGCGGGCTCGTCGCGCACGAGTGCATCATCGATCTGCGGCCGATCAGCAAGGCCACGGGCGTGAGCGTCGACGACATCGCCAAGCGGCTCATCGACTACGGCTTCCACGCGCCGACGATGTCGTTCCCGGTGGCCGGGACGCTGATGATCGAGCCGACCGAGTCCGAGGACCTGGGTGAGCTGGACCGGTTCTGCGCGGCGATGATCGCCATTCGCGGCGAGATCGAGAAGGTCGGCGCGGGCGAGTGGCCGGCCGACGACAACCCGCTGCGGAACGCGCCGCACACCGCCGCCGCGCTCGGCGGGGAGTGGACGCACGCCTACACGCGCGAGGAGGCGGTCTTCCCGGCCGGGGTCTCGGCGGCCGACAAGTACTGGCCGCCGGTGCGCCGGATCGACCAGGCCTTCGGTGACCGGAACCTGGTCTGTTCCTGCCCGCCGCTGGACGCCTACGAGGAGTAGTCGACCTCGGACACACGTCGGGGCCGGTTCGCAGTGGATGTCTGCGGGCCGGCCCCTCTTTGTCTGTTCTGCTGTTCGGGCAGGCGCTCCTGGCGTCCGGAGGCTGCCCTTCGTGCGCGGCCGTCAGGCGGCCGTCATCACCGGTCCGGCGCCCGCCGGGCGGTGCGGGGCGATGATCTGGCCGTCGGGCAGTAGCTCACCGGTGTCCTCGAAGAGGAGAACGCCGTTGCACAGCAGGCTCCATCCCTGTTCCGGGTGGTGCGCCGTCAGGCGGGCGGACTCCCGGTCGGTGGAGTGAGCTGTCGGGCACGGTGGCTGGTGCTGGCACATTGATGGGATCTTTCGCTCTGTCGTGGAGTGTGAGATGGCTGTGGTGTCTGTCCTGCGGCTCGAAGCACTGTTCATGGCCGCCCCCGTTGGGAAAGTCGGTTCGAAACCAGTGTTGCTCTACGGGCGTCAATCCGCAGGTATTTAGCCGCACCGCTTCTCACAGGTTCAAGACGCATCACCCGGGCGGACGGTTCAGCCCAACTGGGCTGTCCGTTCGGGTGGTTCTTGGGGGCCGGAAAGGGCTAGTCCGGACGGGCCGCAAACCCTTAATGGCTCGTACGAGCGTATTGGCGCGCGAAAGAGCGACGTACCCCGCTGCCGGGAATTCGGCGGCGGGGTACGCGGGAATACGGAGAGTGCCGTGCCGTGTGCGTTCAGGCGGGAGAACTCAGCAGCGGGGCCGGAGTCACCCGATGGGTCAGGACCGGGAGCAGTTCGGCGACCCGGTGCGGACGGTGGGCGGCGATGCCGGGCGGGGCCGGCGCCAGCGGGACGAGCAGGTCGGTCGCGGCGGGGTGGCCCTCGGCCGCGTCGGCGGTGATGTCGCCGTGCAGCCAGAGCGTCAGCATGTACAGCTCGGGGACGGACAGCAGGCGTGCCTGGTAGGGCTGCTTCATCGTCTCGGCCTGGCGCAGGGCGCGCTCGGTGGAGGCGATGTAGGGGCCTTCGAAGAAGTGCGAGAAGGCCCAGCCGTCGGGGGTCAGTGTGGTCTCCGCCGCGGCCACCGCGCGGTCGCCGCAGCGGATCAGGAAGCGCCACCCGGTCAGCCGGGTGGTGGGGGTGCCCGCGGGGGTGATCCGGTCGAGGACGTGCACGGGCAGGGGGAGTTCGGGGGTGGCTGGTCCCTGGGCGGTGCGCAGGGCCGGGGTGCGTGCCTCGCGGACCGCGGTGGGGGAACCGAGTGCCGTGAGGATGGTGCGCAGTGCTGGCGCGGGAGCCGGGGGGACATGCAGCGGCATGGTGGGACGCCTCTCATTCGACAGGCAGGGTGGCGCGAGGGCGGGGGCGGACGGCGCTGTCAGCTCTCGAAGTCTCTCGGGGTCAAAGAGGCGGGGGCCGGATGCGCTGGCGGGGGTGCGGCCTGCCGCACGTCACCTGGACGGCAGGACCCAGGACCTGGGCGCCGACTCTCTGCCTTGTTCGCGGAGTTTATACGACACGTGTTCTGACTGTGTTTCGTCTAACCGTTTCCCGCGTGAAGAACAAGGGTCTATTCGGTCGGCGTTGCGTGGTGTTTCCACCGATTCTCGGCCCGTCGCACCGCGGTGACCTCGGTATACGCGCCTGAGGCGGTCGGCCAATTGTCGTCGGCGTTTTTCACGAGTTCGCAACTGCGCGAAACTGTCGAGTCGTTTGTCCGCACAAAGTCTGTCGCGCCATGCCGGACGAATGTGCCTCCGGTCATATGGGCCAGCGTAGCGGGCCACGGGCGCGCGTGGGACGTTATCAATCCCGCTGGGTGGGCATCATCCCACGTGACCCGGGACATCAGTGGCCGGATCTTCGGCCTGCCCATTCGAGGAAGGACGCTTCGATGGGGGAGAAGGTCGTGGCGGGGCAGTTCGACCTGTCCGATCGCCAGCGCTACCGCGCCAAGCTCCGGCAGTGCCTGACGGGGCTGGAGCGGCTGCTGGCCGAGAAGCGGTTCGACCGCCCCAAGAATCTCCTGGGCCTGGAGATCGAGCTGAATCTCGTCGGGCCCGACGGCATGCCGAAAATGATGAATGCGCAAGTACTTGAAAGGATCGCGAGCCGAGATTTCCAAACAGAGCTCGCCATGTTCAATCTGGAAGTCAACATCGCCCCCCACCGCCTCGACGGGCGGGTTTTCGACCGGCTTGCCGAGGAACTCCGTACGTCGCTGGCATATGCGCACCGGAAGGCGAAGGAGGTGGACGCGGGGATCATGATGATCGGCATTCTGCCGACGCTCGACCGGGACGACCTGGTCTCCTCCAACCTTTCCGACGTCGACCGCTACACCCTGCTCAACGACCAGATCGTGGCCGCCCGCGGTGAGGATTTCCTGCTCGACATCGACGGGGTGGAGCGCCTCTCGTGCACCTCGAAGTCCATCGCTCCGGAGGCCGCCTGCACCTCCGTGCAGCTGCATCTCCAGGTCACTCCGGCGCGGTTCGCCGATGTGTGGAACGCGGCGCAGGCGATCGCCGCCGCGCAGATCGCGGTCGGCGCCAACTCGCCCTTCCTGTTCGGCCGTGAGCTGTGGCGCGAGTCGCGGCCCCCGCTGTTCACGCAGTCCACGGACACGCGTCCGCCGGAGCTGCAGGCGCAGGGTGTACGGCCGCGCACCTGGTTCGGGGAGCGGTGGATCTCGTCGGCGTACGACCTCTTCGAGGAGAACCTGCGCTACTACCCGGCGCTGCTGCCCATCTGCGACGACGAGGACCCGCTGGACGTCCTCGACGACGGGGGTGTGCCGAAGCTCGGCGAGCTGGTGCTGCACAACGGCACCGTGTACCGCTGGAACCGCCCGGTGTACGGCATCGCGGACGGCGTACCGCATCTGCGCGTCGAGAACCGGGTGCTGCCCGCCGGGCCCACCGTCACGGACGTGATCGCCAACGCGGTCTTCTACTACGGGCTCGTCCGGGCGCTCGCCGAGGAGTCGCGGCCCGTGTGGACCCGGCTGCCCTTCGAGGCCGCCGCCGCCAACTTCGACGCCGCCTGCCGGCACGGCATCGACGCGCGGTTCCAGTGGCCCCGGGGCGGCCGGTTCGGCGGCATCGCGGAGGTCGACGCGGTGCATCTCGTACGGGACGAACTGCTGCCGCTCGCCGAGGCCGGCCTCGACGCGTGGGGGGTCGAACCCGCCGACCGGGACCTGTACCTAGGGGTGATCGAGGAACGGTGCCGACGGCGGGCCAACGGGGCGTCCTGGCAGGCGGCCACCTTCCACCGGGCGCTGGAGAAGGGGCTGTCCCGTGATGCCGCGCTGGCCGCGACGACCCGGCGCTACAGCGAGCTGATGCACGTCGGGGAGCCGGTGCACACCTGGCCGGTGGGGCTGCCGGAGCCGGTGCGTCTTGGGTGATGCCGGGGGCTCGGACTGGCTTCCGGTCCCCGGTCCCCGGCCTTCGGTCCCCGGCCTCCGGCCTCCGGCTCCCGCCACCTGGCACCCGGGCCCCGGAGCCGGTGCCTCTCGGGTAATGCCGGGGCCTCGGCTTCCGGGCCTCGGGCTCAGGGCCCCGGCCTCGGGCTCCGAGCCCCGGCCTCGGGCTCCAGGCCCCTGCCTCCGGGCCTCCGGCCTCCGGCCTTCAAGCCCCCTGGGCTCCGGCTTCGGGGCTCCAAGGGAACAGGTGGCGGTCAGGTGCCGCTGCCTGCTGCCACGATTGCCTGGAGGATCACTGTGTGGATCTGGGTCGGGTCCGTCACCTCGTAGCCCGAGCCGCCCGTCGCCCCGGCGATCTGCTGGGCCTCCTCGCGGTCGGCCTCCGGGCCCACCGCGATCATGATCAGGGGTACCGGACGCTCGGGGTTGGTGAGCTGTTGGAGCGTGCGGACCAGGGTCGAGCGTGTGATGCTGCCGGGGTCCTCGTTCACGCCGTCGGTCAGGATGACCAGTGCGTTGAACTTGCCCTTCGAGTACGAGGACGTGGCCGACTTGTAGGCGGCCAGTGTGGTGTCGTACAGGCCTGTCGCGCCGCCCGGGACCGGTTCCAGGCCGCCGAAGGCCGCCGAGAGCCGGTCGCGCTGGGTGCCGTCGCCCTTGCGGTCGCCGAGGCGTTCGGTCGGGACCAGGACGCGGTAGTCCTTGGCGCCGTCCAGCTTGGTGGAGAACTCCCACAGGCCGATCTCGTCCTCCGGCGTGAAGGTGGCGAGGGCCTGGAGCAGGGACGCCTTCGTGACGTCCATCCGGGTCCGGTCCGTGCCCGGCACCTGCTCCGCCATGGAGAAGGAGGCGTCGACGACCGTCGTGATCCGGGCGCTCTGCACGGTGATCGTCCAGGTGCCGAGGGCCTCCTGGAGCGCCGCCGCCGACGCGGGTTCGCCGGCCGCCCGCGCGTACGGCTGCGGGGCACGGCCGCCGGCCCGGGCGACCAGCGTGCCCGGGGCCCGCTCGTCGTCCGTCCGGAAGCCCCGCTGCTCCAGGAGCCGGAGCTGCTCGGGGCGGCGCAGAAACGTCATGAAGCGGATCGCGGCCCGGCTCTGGTCGGTCGTCAGCTCCGTCCCGTCGACCAGGGTGTACGGGTAGTCGAGCCGGGGCGATCCGTCCTGAGGGTAGAAGAGGCCGAGGTCCTGGGCCTTGTCCGCCGACGAGTTGTACGCGTACGCCGCCTGTTCCGCGAGGACGAGGGTCCGGTTGCGTTTCGGGTTGCCCTGTTCGGTGCCCGAGGAGTCGCGGGGCAGGGTGTCCAGGACCTGGCCGTCGCTGTCGGAGACGCGCTGCGACAGGGCCTTCATCAGGGCGGCGGCCTGGGTGGCGCCGTCCTCCGTCTTCGCGGCGGCCGTGCCGAGCTGGGTCAGGGCCAGCAGGCCGGTCGCGCTGCGCGCCGGATCGGCCGCGCCGAGCGCCAGATCGTCGTTCTCCAGGGTGGCGCCGACCAGCTCCGTCCAGGAGTACGTCTTCCGCGGCCACCCCAGCGCCTTCGCGGCGGCGGGCACCACGGCCACGCCCACCGGGGTCGAGGCGACGTTCCCGACGGTGGTCACCTGGGTCGCCCTCCCGTCGGCCGTGACCCGGTCCACCCAGACGTCCGAGTCGGGCACCCAGATCTGGGCGTCGGACGGCTTGCCCGTGCGCAGCGCGTCCGCGACCTTGTACGAGTCCCGGGCGGTCACCTCGATGTCGAGGCAGCGCCCGTCGGAGGTGACGCCCTGGTCGAGGGCCCGGTCGGCCGCGGATTCCAGCGCGGGAGCCAGATCCGGGGAGGCGGCGAGCGTCAGCCGTACCGGGTCGTCCCGGCAGGACGAACCGAAGGACAGCAGACCGGTCCGCACGGCGACTGCCGTGCCTCCGGCGATGGTGAGGACGAGCGCCGTGGCGATGGCGACCGTGCGGCGGCGGGTGCGTGAACGGGGGTCGCCCGCGCCCGCCTCAGGTCGATCGGGCAAGCTGTGACGTCCCATGACGGTGATGTCCCTCCCTGGTGAACAGAACACATGGCGCGAAACAGCCGATGAGCTGAATCGGCTGCATGGGCCGTATGGCAGGGATGGGGCGGCACGCCGGAAGCGGCGTCCGCCCCCCAAACGGCCTGTCGCGCAGGTTCTTCGCAACTTCTTTCGAGACCCTAGCGGGGCGAGGACGGGGATGCGGCGGGATTGAACAACTGGAGGCAGGAGTGCAGGTGGAGGCAGGCGCGGTGGCTGATTCTTTTCCTGAGGAGCGGCCGTCGCGACGGATTCTCCGGGACGAGACGCTGTTGGTTCTGGGGCTTTCGCTCGGTGCGAGTGGTATCTCCGCTCTGATCAGCTTTGTCGGATCGGTCACGAAACCGGGGGGCCTCAAGGACCAGGCGGCCACCCTCAACGCCTCGGCTGCGCCGGGCCGTCCATGGCTGGATCTCGCCTGGCAGCTCTTCGGCATCACGACGTCGCTGGTACCGGTCGCGCTGGTCGCGCACTTCCTGCTGCGGGAGGGGAAGGGGCTGCGGACGCTGGGCTTCGACCGCACCCGGCCCTGGCCCGACCTCGGCCGCGGGGCCGCGATCGCGGCGGTGATCGGCAGCAGCGGAATCGCCTTCTACCTGGCGGCCCGTGGCCTCGGCTTCAACCTCACGGTGGTGCCGGAGGCGTTGCCCGAGGTGTGGTGGAAGTACCCGGTGCTGATCCTCTCGGCGGTGCAGAACGCCGTACTGGAGGAAGTGATCGTCGTCGCGTATCTGCTGCGGCGGCTGAATCAGCTGGGGTGGACTCCGGGGACGGCGCTGGTGGCCAGTTCCGTACTGCGCGGGTCGTACCACCTGTACCAGGGCATCGGCGGGTTCATCGGCAACATGGTGATGGGGGTGGTGTTCGTGTACCTCTACCGGCGGTGGGGGCGGGTGGGGCCGCTGGTCGTGGCGCATTCGCTGCTCGATATCGGGGCGTTCGTGGGGTATGCGCTGCTGGCGGGGAAGGTGGGGTGGCTGCCTACCGGGTGAGTGGCTCGGGGGATGCATTGAGGGGGCGTACGAGGGGTTCGTGCGCCCCCTTCGCATGCCCTCAGGCGAGCAGCTCGCCGTCGATCGTGGTGACCGCCCGGCCGGTCAGCAGGGTGCGGTCGCCGCGGAGTTCCGTGCGGACCAGGCCGCCGCGGGCGGAGGCCTGGAAGCCGGTGAGGTCGGGGCGGCCGAGGCGCTCGGACCAGTAGGGGGCGAGGGCCGTGTGGGCGCTGCCGGTGACCGGGTCCTCGTCGATGCCGATCCGTGGGAAGAAACAGCGCGAGACGAAGTCGTGGCCCTCGGCGGGGTTGTCGGCGCGGGCGGTGGCGATGATGCCGCGTTCCGAGAGGGCGGCGAGGCTCTTGAGGTCGGGGGAGAGGCCCAGGACCGTCTTCTCGTCGGCGACCTCGATCAGCAGGTCGCCGATGTTCGGGCCGGTGTCGAAGGCCGTGAGCGGCTCGGCGCCCAGGGCCTCGGAGAGTCCGGCGGGGGGCTCGACGCGGGTGAGCGGGGCGGTCGGGAAGTCGAGGGTGATCGAGCCGTCCTCGCGGGGTGTCGCGCTGAGGACACCGCTGCGGGTCGCGAATCGTACGGGGCCTGTGTGGGCGCCCGTGGTGTGCAGGACGTGGGCCGTGGCGAGGGTGGCGTGGCCGCACATCGCGACCTCGGTGGCCGGGGTGAACCAGCGCAGGGCCCAGTCGGCGTCGGCGCCCTCGGGGAGGGGGTGGGCGAACGCCGTCTCAGCGTGGTTGACCTCCAGGGCGATCCGCTGGAGTCGGGTGTCGTCCGGGAAGGCGTCTAGGAGCATGACGCCGGCGGGGTTGCCGGTGAAGGGGCGGTCGGTGAAGGCGTCGACGATTCGAATGCGCATGGGATGACGCTAGGGGGGTGGTGGGGTGGGGGGCCAAGGCCAATTCGGGTGTGTTGGCCCGCTCCGCGGGGTTGGTGGGTGGGGGCGGGGGCGCGGGGTGGGTTTCTTCGCCCCCGCCGCCCTTACCCGTCCCATCCCTGGGGGGGGGGGCCCCCCCCCCCCCCCCCCCCCCCCACCCCGCCGGTGGGGCCAACTCCCCCCCGCGCGGCACCCCCCCCCCCCCCCCG
>NZ_JBSFMT010000115.1:0-21425 GCF_053599695.1 Streptomyces sp. NPDC000878
CCCACGACGAACTCGACCCCGCCCAGCACCGGCGCGCCCTGCTCGCCCTGGCCGACGACCTCGGCACACGGCTGCGGGCCGACGGACAGATCACCACCAGCCTGACCTGCACCGTCCGATACGCCGACCAGACATCGACCCGCCGCAGCCGCCCCCTCCCTGAAGCCACCCACCACACCGTCCTCCTGGCCCGGGCCGAGCCGCCGCGTACGCGGTGTACGACTCCCCCGGTCTGCAACGCGCCCGAGTGCGGAACATCGTCCTGCGGGCCGACGCCCTGAAACCCGCCGCTCAAGCCGTCCGGCAGCTCACCCTCGACGCCGACAAGGACAAGCACATCAAGATCGAGGCCGTCGCCGACCGCGCCCGCACCCGCTTCGGCCACAGCCTGCTCTACCCCGCCGCCCTCGCGACCGGCGCGCACACCGTTGGACGTCACTCGCGGCCACATCGCCCGGAAACGGAGTGAAACCTCAGGTCACCGGCCCATTGGGTAAAAGGCACGTCACCGTGGAATCTGACACGGGGGAAGCGGTGCGACCCCTTGCGGAAGCCCATCGCTGCCCGTTACGGCTTTGATCCCGTTCACCCTGTTCCCGTACGGCACGGGCAGCGTACGGAGGCCGTCGCGATAAGTTTCGGCTCAGGTGTAAATCCGCCCGGCCGGCGTGTTCCGACGTGTCCCCTGACGCCCCGGAGCCCGTCCGGGGGCACCGTACGACGGCCGCCTGCTTCTCGGTGAGAGGCAGGCGAGTACGTGCCCCTGGACGGTGGATCTTCTGGTCTGGTCCTGGCGCGGAGGTTACGCGTGTTTGCCCACGTAGCGGATCTTGAGTTTTCGGGTGGCCACTTGGAGCGTCTTGCGGACCGCAGGGGGGGACATGTCCATCCGGCGGGCGATTTCGCCCGTGGTCATGACGAGGACGTATCGGCAGACGAAGATCTCAAGCTGCTGTCGGGTCAGGGCCGTTTGCAGCATGGCGATCATGTTGGAGAGTTCGATGTTGGCCACAGCGGTGTGTTCGGCGGGTTCTTCGTCGGGCTCGGGCTCCACGATTCTCTGCAGGGTTTCGGCCTGCTTACTGGCCCGCTTGTGGTGCTGGTTGATCAGGTTGGTCAGAATGCCGTACAGGTAGCGCTCCGGGTGGCTGATCTTCCCCGTGAGTACGTCGTCCCACTTCTCCCACATGGCGACCATGACCTCGTTGGCGATGTCCTCGCCAACGCCGCTGGGGCCACACTTGTGAGCTGCGATGTTCCGGGCTCGGATGAAGTAGCGGAGGTAGAACTCCTCGAACTTGTGGTGGAGTTCACGGGACGCCGGCGGGGGTGTTTCCCCCGGCTGCGGCGTGTGCGGAGCGAGGAGGTACCGCCCCGGCTCCATAGTGTGGGAGCCGGAACGGTCCTGTGATGTGTACGGCGGTGTCATAGATCCTCGGGGTGGTCAGTTCCGGGATTCAGTGTCACGGTCGGCACGGGCGATCGTGAGGATCTTGATCCTCGTGACGAACTTCTTGATCTTCTTGATGGACATGGTGGAGATCTCGATGACGACGTCGAGCACCACCGTGCCGACCGCCACTGAGAGCAGGGCCGTGTGGTGGTTCACGAGTTCGCCGAGCTCCTGGGTCACGAGCAGGACGAGCGCGATGACCCGCAGGACGAAGCCGGCCTTGTGCGCGTCGGGGGTCCGCTTACGGATCGTCATCTCCGTGCGTACGACCCGGTCACCGTTGCGCTCCTTCATGACCACCTCGGTCACCTGGAAGCGGTGCAGGAAACGGCGCAGGACGCTCACCGCCGTCGCGCTTAGGTCGATGAGCACGTCGACGGCGAGGACGAGGAGGGCCGCCAGCAGCATGCCCGCGTCGTACGCGTCGTCGATCGGCAGCAGCGGCAGACCAACGAGGGCGCCGGCGACCCCGCGGAGCGAGACCCGAATGCGCTGGCCCAGCCCCTTGCTCTCGGGAGCGCCGAAGGACGCGCCGACCTCGTACCCGCCGCCCGTCACCGGGTGCTCGATGCGGTGGCGGGAAGGGCCGCGCTGATCACTGATCCGGACAGCAGGAGTGCGGAGCTTGGCCTGCGCCGAGGCGCCGGCTTCGATCCGTCCGATATGAGCGGTCTTGCCGTTGGTGGCAGCCACCCCGCGGTGCGCGCGCTCCTTGTCGGACTTCCGTCCGGCATCGCCGCGCCGGGTCCCCTTCTTCTGCGCAGGCGCGTCCTGCGGGGACTTCGAATCGGGCGAGGGCCGGGGATCGTTCGAGGCACCCGAAGGTGTCATGGGTCTTTCTCCCTTGCGGTGGACTGCATGTGTGGACTGCGTGGCGGCGGAGCCGCCCAAGGCATCGGTGCTGGGGCCGTGGTGCGTTTTCCGGGAAGAAACGGCCCGTGCGCGACGATGACATCTTCGCGTTGCCTGACCTTGCTGACTAGTAGCGATCTGCGACCAGGGATGAGCGGTTAGTGCAAACGGGTGTGACGTGGATCACAAGTTGGTAGCGAATTCACCCCCTCGGCCCACATCGCGACGGACGCAGTGGACTGCGTCGCGGCGGAGCCTGCCGCCCGGTCTCCGGGAAGAGTCAGGTGGCAGGCTTCCGCTTGTTATGGAAAGCGATTTCCCGTAACGCCCAGTAAGGCTCGGGGGTGAGATGGTCGCCCTTGGTCGGATCGTGGCGTGACATAGGTCACTGGAACCATCCTGCCGGAATCATCGTCCGCCCCGAGCAAGCGGAACAAAAACCCCACGCGATGGTAAAACGCCCTCGATCGAGGGCGGTGGATCTTCTGAACCCACGGGACCGGCCCCTCGCGGCGGCGCGCACACGAGCCCGGGGCGGCGCTGAACTGCTGCCCGTGCCAGGCGTCCCGGCCGGGGCGGAGGAGGGGTGGTGCGCAGTTTCGCGATGGGTGAGACGGTCGTACGGCGTGACGTGCACCGCGGCGGCCGGGTGTGGAGCGAGCAGGCGCTGTGTGTCGTCGCCGATACGAGTGAGGCGTTGGTGACCGCCTGCGTGCCGGGAGCGGAGGCGCGCTGGCCCTCCTTGTACGTCAAGGCCCGTTCGGACGGTGACCGTTCGGTGCGCACGGAGGCGTTCGAGGCGATGGCGGCGGGGGAGTGGGAGCTCGTGGACGGCCGGTGGCAGGAGACCGAGCTGGTCCTGTGGAAGCCGCCCGGCGCGTGGTTCAGCGTCAACGCCTTCTTCACCCCCGCCGCCGACGACGGGCGTCGGCTGCGGAACTGGTACGTGAACTTCGAGCACCCGACGGTTCGGACCGCCGACGGGTTCGACACCTTCGATCTGGCCGTGGACCTGGTCGTCGACCCCGACCTGAGCCGGTGGCACTGGAAGGACGAAGACGAGTACGCGCACGCACGACGGCTCGGCATCATCACCGACCCTGAGCACCAGGCCGTGACCGCTGCCCGCACCCAGGCCCTCGCGATGATCGAGGAACGCTCCGGCCCCTTCGCGGACATCGACGCATGGGCCGGCTGGCGGTGGGACCCGGCCTGGCCCGCGCCACGTCTGCCGTAACCCGTCCCGGTGGCCGGGAGGACGGGCGTGCCAACAGGGGACTGATCCGTACCGCAGCTGATCACCGGGACTGCGGTCGGCCATGGTCGGCGGGTTACGAGTGAGCTATGGCGTCTGCCCGCAGGTGGGCGAAAAGGGCCTGTACCTCTTGAGGGCGGTCGCCGTCCGTCGTGAAGGACAGGATTGCCCGCAGGACGTGGCGGGCGAGGTTGCCGTTCGCCTGGACGTCGTCGCCTGCGCTGAGAGCCCAGCCGTCCATCATGCTCAGTGGCACCGTGGTCATGTGCGAGACGAGGCCCTCTCGCAGCTCCGCCAGGGTTTCTTGCCGGTTGTCGCCGTGCGGGTCCGCGATGCCGGTGGCGAGTGGCGAGCAGCACCATGGTCTGCAGTCTGCTGGTGCCGTACTGGGCGATCAGTACGGCCAGCGGCTGTTCGCCGTGCCCACTGCGGATCAGGGCGGCCAGGGCCTCGTCGTCGTTAGCCCACGCTGCTTCCAGCGCGGCGACCGCGCGCATGACCTGATCCGGGGTCAGCTCTGGTGACATAGGCAGCACCGTAGCCACTCCCGTACGGACCCCGGGGATGATTCGGAGCAGAAGTCCCACAGAATCACGTATGCGCCGTCGCAACTCCCGCCCAGCGCGGGGGCCGGGCGGGAGCGGTGCGGTCCCCTCCGGTGGTTCTTTCAGCACGAGGGGACGGCGCGGCCTTCCAGACGGGAAGGTCCGACGCCCGGGGGAGGCGTCCCTTCCATGGTGCGCCCTGCCCCGGGTGTCGCAAGGAGATGTACGTTTTCGCCGCCAAAAGCGTTCGTTGGGCCCCGTTTTGATCTCGCGGGGGAATGTCATGGCGTATTGGGCGCGGGGTGCGGCTGGGACCCATGGCGGCATTGTTCCGTAACCGCAAGATCACATTGAGTGGTGGGGGGTCGGTCCACCATGCTGGCGTCCAGCCTCCTGCGGCGCTTCAGCACCGCCGCGGGAGGTCCCTTTCAGACACCCAAGTACAGGGGAATGGTGCGATGTTCAGGAAGCAGGTGTGGATCGTGGCCGTACTGGCGGCGGTCCTCGCGTGGAGCACGGTGATGACCGTGCTGGGTCAGCTCGCGGCGGTAGCCGCGCTGCTGCCCTCGCTCGGACTGCTCGTCCAGCAGATCGTCGCCGCGTTCACCGGAATGGAGACGCGGCGCACCGGCGCCGCGGGTTCCGGCCCGGCTGCGGCCGGGCCGGAGGAGCCGCTGCGATGAAGCCACCGTCGGTACCAGAACAGCCAGGGCCAGATGAGCCCAGCAGGCGAGGCCGCAAACCGGGGGAGATCTCCGAGGAGGCGGGCGCCTGCCACCGGGCGTGGCTGAAGCCGGTCCGCAGCCGCCTGTCCGTCTCCCGTCTCACCCTCGACGACCTCGTCAGCCTCACCGGCTACTCCAAGACCCGCATCTCCACTCTCCTGCGCGGCATGGAGTACTACCCCGGCTGGGAGATCACCTACAGCGTGGTGCGCGCCCTGGACCTCCCCGTCTGGCCACTGCGCCGGCTGTGGACCGCGGCGGCCCGCGAGGCGCACAAGGACCAGGAGTGGATCGAGGAACGCATACACGAAGTCCAGTCGCTCAAGCCGGAACAGCCGCCCGTGGCCCACCAGGCCTTCACCGACGCCATGCGCGAGCCCTACACCGCCTACGCCCGCGCCTTACTCCACAGCGACCCGCGCGCCCACTGGGTTGTCGCGGAAACCTTCGACATCCTCTGGCTCGGCTGGGACGAAGCCGTCGCCAGCTCCGACGTACGACGCCACGCCTGGCGCCTGCTGCGCTCCCGCGTCATGCTCCGCGCCCACCACCACGGCGGCTACCCCGACCTGCGCCCGGCGGCGTTCTCCACCGTGACCCAGAGCCGCATCGGCGACCTCACGGCCCGCTTCGCCGAAGTCAGCGAACTGGCCGCATTCTTCGACGCCGTCGGCCAACTGCCCCCCGACCAGCTCGACATCATCGTCCTGCGCCACCTGTGCGGCATCGACGACGCCACCGTCCCCACGGTCACCGGCCTGTCCCCGGCCAGCGTCCACGCCTACGACCACCTCGCCCGAGGGGCCCTGGAGACCATCCACCTTCGCCACGACGCGCCTGGAGTGATCACCCCGAAATGAAAGCCATCGACGACCTCCTCGCCCGTTCCCTGCTCCTGAAGAACCCTCAGATCCCACAGGACACTGTCGCCTACGACGACATCGCCTACCCCCTCCTCATGATCGATGGCCCCTTCCCTGGAGGGGACCTCGGACACGACCTGGCGGACGAGACCGCGGCCGCGCACCTGCGCTCGCTGTGCGAAGTGGCCGTCAGCCACTCGGCTTCCGGACAACTCGCCGAACAGCTCGCCGACTTCATCACCGAACAGCTGCCCGCCCCCCGAGGCGCCTGGCTCCTGGGCTGCCTCCTGCAACTCACCGACGCCGACGAGGGAGCCCGCTTCTGGTGGCAGTACGCCGCCGGAGCCGGAGACACCGCCGCCTCCTACTGCCTCTACCTCCACCACCGCGCCCTCGGGGACCGCCACGCCGCCGCGTTCTGGCACGACCAGAGCGACATCGCCGACACCGACGACGACCTCGTCTGCAGAGACGGGATCGACGACAGCGTCCCCACCTTCCTGCGCATCCTCCACCGCCTCACCCCCACCACCCGCCGCGCGCACACCGACTCCACCCTCGCCGTCATGGACTACGTCGCTGCCGCAGTCGCCGCCGGCTACGACCTCCACCCCGAATACGAGATCCCTCTCCCGGGGCCGTACTTCGCCGAGCACATCGAGATCCTCCTCGCCGCCACCTCCCCGGATCCGCACCGCGGACGGCGGCCGACCCGCGCCCTTCCCAACCGCCCCACCGACACCGACGACCGGCCGGACGAAGAGCATGCGGAAGAACCGGAGCAGGTTCTCGTGGAGGTCGCGGCCGCCGACGACGAATCCGCATCCGCGTTCCGCGACGCCGTCGCCGCCTGCTGGGAGAAAGCCACCCTCCGCACGGCCCGCGCGAGGGAAACCGACCGTTCCGGTGTGCGTCTGTCCTACTACCTCGACCGGCGCCCCCTCACCGAGGCGCTCCGGACACCCCGTGCCCGCACCCCACAAGACCGGATCGGATGAGCGCGTCCGTGGACACGACGTAGAGGCGTGCCGAGCTCACCCCGGGTCGCGATCCCACCGATTCCGGCCTGTGGATAACCCGCGTCCGTGCCGCTCAGCGGCCCCGGAGCGCGGCGCGGATGGCGGCGACGTGGGGCCGGATGAAGGCCCGCGCCCGCTGTTCGGCCTGGGCGTGCTCTTCGTCGGTCAGGACCCGCCGTACGCACAGTTCGGTGATCTCGACTTCGTAGGTGCGGTAGTCGTCCGCAGGCCGGGGCAGCGGGACGGGGTACAGGTGCCAGCCGTGCGCGGTCGCCCGCCACAGCTGCCGGTCGGCCTCGGCGAGGGTGCCGTAGTGCTCGATGAACATCGCCACGACGTCCGCGGTGAAGTACGTCGACGGCCGGTCGCCCGCCGCGCACCCCGGGCAGCCGTCCTTGCCCGTGCACACCGCCAGGCGCCGGTCGTAGCGGGGCGGCCAGAAGCGGGGATGGGCGCGCTGCTGGGTGTAGGTGCGGCCGACGGGCCGGCGGTGGACTTCGACGTGGCCGCCGGCCTCAAGGCTGCGCGCGGCCCGCCGTACGGCGGCGCGTTGGGCGTCGGTCGGCTGCTCGACTCCGTAGACGATGCGGGCGAGGCCGGTGACCGAGGTGGCCAGCGGGGTGCCGTCGATGTCGCTGAGGCCGCCGGGCTCGCTGCGTATGTACGCCAGCACGGCCCGCTGCACCCGCCCGAGTCCTCGTGACACGCCTCCAGTGTCCCGCTCCGCCCGGGTCTGGGAAACGAGCGCTTACGGCTTGGCCCGGGGAGATCGGAGTGAAGGTGTTGGGCATCTCAGCAACGAACGCTTACGTCGCGCCTGCGGTTGTCGGCGGGTCCGGGACGACGAAGCCTCCAGAACCCGAGCGTGGTCCTGGAGGCTCATCCCTTGCTCCGCAGGCGCTGCTCAACGAGCGCGGCCCTGACGGCGTCACGCGGCAGCGGGCTCCTCCACAGGGTCGAAGGGGCGGGGATCGGGGCGCGCTCAGCCGGTTGCGCGTCGGCCGGGCCGCCGTGCCCGTGCCGCCGTCATTGTGGCGGTGACGTCAGGCGGGGGATGTCGGCGGGGGAGAGGTCGGGGCGGGCGCGGTGCCAGCAGGGTTCCACCAGCGTGACGTTCAGCTTCTCCCTGGTGCCCCACCCGGCGGAGAACGACCAGCCCGTCCAGGGGTGGCCGCGCCGGGCCGGAGCGAGCAGGCCGGCGAACGTGCTGCTGGCCGTCCGGGCGAGATTGACGGTGCGGCCGGTGTACTGAAGGCGCCCGAGATCGTCGTACCTGCCGAGCAGCAGACTGCGGGGAGCCGCTACTGAGCCGGTGATCGCGCCGACGACAGCCTCGGCCGTCTCGCGCACCTTGTACTTCAACCAGCCCCTGACCGACGGCTCGTAGACGCCGTCCAGCCGCTTGTAGACCACTCCCTCCATGCCTACCGACGTCCACGTCAGCCACTCGCGGACGACGTCGGCCTCGGTGGTCGACGGGCACAGCGCCCACGGCGCCGACAACTGGCGTGCGGCGAACACCGACTCCAGCGCGGCCCTGCGCCGCCGATACGGCCACCCGGCCGTATCCGTCCCGGACAAGCGCAACAGATCGAACGCGACGAAGTGAGCCAGCCACTCCTCCGCCGCCCTGGCCGCCCCGGCACCACGCCGGGCCAGCCGGTTCTGCAACCGCTCGAACGAGAGGCGGCCCGCGGCGTCCCATACGACCAGCTCGCCGTCCAGAGCGGTCGCGTCCGGCAGTTGCACGGCCCCGGCCACGACCTCCGGAAACGCCGGCCCCATCTCGGTGCCGCGCCTCGAGCGCAGCACCACCCGGCCCGCATCGACGGAGACGAGCGCGCGGAATCCGTCCCACTTCGGCTCTCCCGCCCAGCCCGGCGGCAGATCAGGCTTGGGTACGGGAGTGCTCAGCATCGGCTCCGGCAGCGTCCACGTCACACCGCATGCCTTCCACGCGGTCGGTACGCCACCTGGGTGGCTGCGGCCGACGGCAGTCAGCCTGGTGGTCCTACCCGACCTTGGATTCCCGATCGTGCCGCCGATCCGGTATCCGCCTCGTGTACGCGATATGTAACTAAGAGTGCGTAACGGGTACGGTCTGCGCATGCCTATGGGGGAACACGACACAGAGGGCCCTTCCCACAGTGGAGTTGGGGTAGGGGTGGCGAGCGTCGCCGTCCCATCGCAAGCGGGGCCGCACGCGACAGAGTTCCAGTTGTCGGTCGGCGAGGGCAAGATCCTTCAGTTCAAGAAGAAGCCCCAGATCGCTGCCGTCGCAGAGCTGGTGTGGAACGCCTTGGACGCGAACGCGACGCTGGTCGACGTCGAACTGCGCCGTGAGTGGGACGCCATCACACAGATCGTGGTGACCGACAACGGGCACGGCATGACGCCGGAGCGGGCCCGCTCCGCTTTCGCGGGATATGGCGAAACCTGGAAGACCGGAAAGTCGCATACCGAAGGCAACACGCGCATCCTGCATGGCCGTAACGGCGAGGGACGCCTGTATGCCCTCGCTCTGGGCGACCGGCTTACCTGGGAGTCGGTGGCTGAGGTCGACGGCAGGCTTGTCGGGGTCTGGATTGGCGGAAACGCCGACCACTCCACTGTCTGGCGGGCCGAAGAGATGGCACCCGCCCGTGACAGGACCGGCACCACGGTCCGGATCGACGTTCCCCAGGGCAAGACATTGCGCGGCCTGGACCGTCAGGACACTGCTGCGAATCTCACCGCGAAGCTGGCGTTCTACCTCAGGGCCTACCCCGACGTCTGCGTGACGTTCGAGCAAGCGGCTGGATCCCAGCGACATCATCGTCGGTGAACCCATCGACCTGCCGCTGTGCCTGCCAGAGGAGTACGCCCAGGAGGACCCGGCCCCGGTCGTGACCTTCGTGGAGTGGAATCAGCGGATGAGCGACCGCAGGATGCTCATCTGCAACGCCGACGGCATTGCTCTGTACGAGCAAGGGCGGGAGTGGTCCGACAGCATCGTCAGCTTCACGCCCTACCTGCGGTCCAACCTGTTCAACGACATCTCCGTCGAAGACCTGCACGCCCTGCCCATGTCCCACGGCGGCCTCCTGGACGCAGCCGCCAAGGCAGTCCAGGAACACCTCTCCCTACGCGGTGCCCAGATCTCGGCAGCGGTGGTGCGGCAGCTGAAGGACGAAGGCATCTACCCCTACTCGGGGCCGCCCACCAGCGGTACGCAGGCGATCGAGCGCCAGACCTTCGACGTCGTGGTGACTGTCGCCCGCGATGCCCTCGCGACCAAGGGACCAGCTCGCCGACTCTCCGTGAAGCTCATCCAGACCGCGCTGGAGAGCAGTCCCGGCGACCTCCACACCATCCTGGCGAAGGTTCTCGCACTCAGTGACGAAGACCGCCGGCACTTGAAGAACCTCTTGGACAGCACCGACCTGACCCATGTCATCGAGGCAGCCACCACCGTCACCAACCGCCTGAACTTCATCGGCGCGCTGCGTAAGATCCTCGCCGACCCTCACCTCCGCAAGGACTTCCGTGAAGTCGACCAGCTTCACCCAATGATCGCCAAGAACCTCTGGCTGTTCGGCGACGACTGGAATATGGCCATGAGCGAGGTCGGGCTCACCAACGTGCTCCAAGCACACCTGGAAGAACAACTCGGTGGGGACGTTGTCCTGGAGACCCGGCTCGACACCGTCACGCAGCCGGACGGGCGCACTGGCCGGGTGGACATCCTGATGTTCCGCAGCCGGCGCGACGACAGTTCCACCGAACGGCTCGTCATCGAGCTCAAGCGCCCCAACGTCAAGGTGGGAAAGAAGGAGCTCGACCAGATCAAGGGCTACGCCCGTGCCATCGTCGACGACCCGCAGTACAGCGGTGTCGACTGTAAATGGCGCTTCTATCTGATCACCTACGAATACTCGGACAAGATCCTTCGCGACATCCGGCAGAAGGACAAACCGGAGGGCCTCGCCGACGACCACCACGACTACGAAGTCTGGGTCAAGAGTTGGGGCGAGATCCTGGAGACGGCGGAGAGGAAGCTGCTGTTCTTCCAGAAGCAGCTGAACTACGAGGCCACCGACGACCGCGTCACGCAGCACCTGCGCGAGAGCTACTCCCGTTTCATTCCGGAGGCACTCGCCGAGAACGGCGCGGCAGCGGCCGGCAGTTGAAACAAGGAGCGCATCGCACCCCTGACCTGGTCAGAATTCCCCACATCCGGAACTGCGGAGAACGCGCTGCACCATCGGCTCCGACTCGGCCACAGCCCGATGCGCGCAGGGTGCTCAACTTGAGACGAGGGTGAGACCATGAGCGACGACGGGCCAAAGTTTCCAGAGGCGTTCCACTACCAGGCTGAGATCGGCCAGCGGAGCAGCAACGCCTACTTCGGCACCGACGTGCTGAGTGGGCTGGTCGCCGGTATGGATGAGTTCCGCACCGATCCCGAGGGCCGCTGGAGGCAGTTCCGATCCCTCGGAGCCGCAGTCCTCGGATGCGTGCCCTGGTTGGACGACCCGGCTCTTCTCAGCGCCATCGATCGATTCCCGTCCGCGTGCGTGGTCGTCACGAAACAGGAGCTGAAGAAGCGGGGCAAGGAGAAGTTCGAGCGTCTCAAGCAGTACGCCCAGCAGGGAAATGGCTTCCCTGCCGATTCTTTTGCCGAGATGACCGAGCTGGTCTCGAGCTACGACGGTCAGCCTCCGGTGATCGGCCCTTACGCGCCCCGGACCGAGGGCCTGCGTGTCCCGACGATCCGCTCGTTCGGATTCCGAAAGACCGGAAGCCGTCCCGTACCTCTCATCCACGCCAAGATGTTCCTTCTGGGGCACTTGTGGTGGCATGACGAGGACGGAACCCCTGCCGGTGTTGTCGATGTCACCGGCTTCACACCCAAACGACTGTGGTTGGGAAGCACGAACGGAACCGAGAGCTCGCGGCTCGGTCTTGAGTTCGGTGTCTGGCTGGACGACCCAGACCTGCTCGCCGACGCTCAGCAGTTTCTGATCAAGCTGATGCGGTCATCCGAGAGCATCGACCCGGACGACGACGTGTTCGAGCCCGAGTACGTCAGTGTCGAGTACGACGATGAGGCCTTCCGCGAAGCGATGCGCTCCAGCGCGTATGCCACTGATGAAGACGAATGAACTGCGCTTCCGGAAATGCGTGGTGACGGCCCGGTGATCCCGTTTAGCGTGATCTGGCTGGCGATCGTCAGCAGCATGTGGTGAACACACTGGAGTACCGATGGTTCTGCCCGCACGACTCACTGCCGCCCTGGGACGACACCCCGACGACCTCACCGAGGACGATCTGCAGCGTGCGGTAGAGAACCACATCCCCGAGAGTGTCGACCTCGACTGGAAGAAGGACTTCTACAAGGGCGCCGACGCGGACAAGAAGGAACTCGCCAAGGACGTGTCCGCCATGGCCAACACCGCCGGCGGCATGGTCGTCATCGGCGTCGACGACGGCAAGCAGGATCACGCCCACGCCCTGGCCCCCTTCGACCAGGTCCCGGGTCGCGGTGAAGAGTGGATCCGCTCGGTGCTCGCGAACTGGATCCAGCCCGTCGTGCCCAACGTCGGCGTACGGGCCGTGAGGTCCGCAGCCCACGAAGGCAAGATCTACTGGCTGCTCACCGTGCCCCGAAGCACCCAGGCCCCGCACGCCGTCGCGGCCCCGGGCAACGACTACCACTTCCGGGTCCACGTCCGGCACGGCACCACGACCCGCACCCTCTCCGAATCCGAGATCGCCCAGCGCTACCGTGACCGTTTCCAGGCCGCCTCCGACGACGTCGACCGCCTGAAGCAGGTCGCCGACGCAGGCTTTGGCTACTTGTCGGCCTATCTGACCAGTACCGAGCACGGCGGCAGCCCCAGGGCGACCTTCTCTCCCGCCTGGGTCGGCCTGGCCGCGGTCCCGGCCGCCCGGGGCACCTGCCCCCTGAGCACACGGGCGGACCGAGACGCAGCCTTCGCCCGCTTCCGCACGCTCGCCTGTGAAGGAGTGACCATCAGCGCGATGCCGGAAGGCACCGCGCTGGTCGGACGCCGCCAGGCCCGCTTCGAGGGCACACCAACCGGCCAGCTCCACCAGGACGGCAGCTTCTACGCGGCTCTGCCCCTCAACTTTCAGAGCGACCACTACAACGACGACGGCCCCAAGCGGCTGTATAACCGTGGGCTCGAACTCGGTCTCGTGGCTCTGGTTCAGGCTGCGGCAGCCTGGGCGGCGGAGACCGGAGCGGTCGGTGACCTGGTGCTGTCCGCCGCGCTCCACCGCTTCGACGGCGGTGACGGGCCGGTGCGCCTGGTCGCGTCAGAGGAGGGCTACCCGAGCGACGGCACCGTTGCGCCGCTCCCGGAAAGCCCGGCACAGACCACGGTGGACCTTGGTGCCATCGTCACCGACAAGCGGGAGGCCGTGGTCGCGGCCTACGCTCTCGTCGCAGATCTGCTGGCCGACATGGGGGCGCACCAGCCTTACGTCCTGACCCCTGACGGGGACATCCAGACCGGCCGGCTCAACTCCGACTACCGCCAACAGCTCACCGGTTGGACCGCGTAGGGCGATGCCGCCGGCCGGGCCACAGCACGAGACCCCGGGCCTCGACAGGCCCGGGGTCCGGTGAGGGAGCGGCTGGAGGCCGTCTCAGTAGTCGTCCCGTTCGGAGGGCGGGCCGTACTGCTCGATGAGGTCGCAGGTGCAGGAGCCGCCCTCGTACACCGTCTTGTCGCACTCGTCATGGTGGTGCCGTACCGGCGGCCGCTTCGCCGGGACGACAGCCGCGGGCGGGGCGGGAGGCCGGTCGGCTCCGACCCGGGCAGCGGCCCTGAGCTCCTGGTCCACGACGGCGGAGGCGATCTCGTCCTTGCGCCACTGCTCGGGGGAGTTGTGGCGTACCAGGCCGCCCGCGTAGGCCATGCGCAGCAGTTCGGCCTTGGTGTGCTTCCGGGTCAGTTCGGTGAGGCGCTTCATGCGCGCCAGGCCGCGGGCCGCCTCGGCTTCACGCTCATCGTCCGCCCCTGTGCCGCCCGCGTCGCGCTGCTCCGGCACGGGCGCTTCCGCCGGCGCAGGCTGCTCAGAACCTCCGTCCGTCGGTGCCGGGTGTGAATGGGTGCGGTGATGGCATTGGATGGGCGTCAGCAAGGATCAGGACGGCTGTCCCTGCTCACGTTGCGCAGCCGCAGTGATCATGGCTGTCACCGGGTGACCAAGCTGCTGCCGTCGGGTGCCAATCGCGAGGATGGCTGGCCGTCATGGGGGTGCCTGTTCACAACAGAGTTGCCGGATGCCACGAATGCTGCGGATGCCCGGTAAGGATGTTCTGCCGCCCGGCCCCAAGCGGGATTTCGTTGCCGAGCTCTACCTCCATTAACGGGAAGCCGGACGGCCCCCGCTCCCGAAGATCGAGGCGCTCACCGGCACCATGCCCGACGCCTACAAGGTGAGCCGAGAAACCATCCGGCGTCTCTTACAGGGACAGACCACCAGCCAATGGCCAGTAGTCGACGCTCTCCTGCGAGCCCTGTGCCAGATGCAACATCGGGATCCCGATGGCCGTCGCTGGCCGGAGCCGGACGACGGCCGCTGGGACGAGAACGATCCGACGACTTGCCGCGAACATCTGCGCCGACTGTGGAACGACGACATTGACGGCCTCGAGCCGGACGAAGCACCGGCACCTCCACCCGCTGCGCCGGCGCCGGTGCCCCCGGCCAGGCAGGCTTCCGGCGGGTGGGGTGGTTCTGCATCGCACCCGGCAGACGGCCCATGGGCTACCGGCTCCCCCGCCAAAACCCCCGCCCAACCAGGTGGATACAGCGACGAACCTCCCTTCTGAGAAGGGCTCTCCCACTACCAAGGGCACGCCCTCCAGGTGGAGATGTCCTTGGCCTGGCGTCCCGAGAGCCGCTCGGACAACCACAGCGGAGTGGCATATCGCCGTCGTGCCCGGAATCGCGGGCGGCCGGGTTCCGGGCACGACGGCAGCTACCTGCCGAGCATGCGGCGTACGGCATCGACCGGGTCTCCCTCTCGGGCGGCCGGATAGTCACCGCGCACAGCGCCGGGCGGGACGGAATCCTCGGGCCCGCGCTATCGAGCGCTGCGCCCTTCGCTGTGCCGGACTGCCTCAGAAGAGCAGAGGGCGGATGGGTTGGACCGTGACCTCGGCTTCGGGGAAAAGGGCCTGGTAGGGGGCCGCTACTAGCCCTGTGGAGGGCTCCTCCGAGTACAACCTGAGCGTGCGGACCTGTGGGCAGCTGCCGTACAGCAGCGTGAGATCAGTGTCCTCGCGAATGTTCGTCACATTGACAGTCTCGAGTGTGGGCAAGTGCGGAGACGAGAGGAGCCCGGGGAGGTATTTCGCCGCGATGCTTATTGAGCTGAGACACGGGAGTCGGGCGATCTCGGCCCAGTCCCTGGGGCCGAGGTCGCCGATATCGTTCTGGATGATGAGGTACTCCAGCGTCGGCCAGGTGCTCAGACCGCGCAGCCCGGTCTCCGCAACAGCGTCCCCGCCCAGTGACAAGCTGGTCAGAGGAGCGTCCTGCGGGAGCGTGGACAGCCCGCCCGGCAGAGGTGTCGAGGCGGTGAGCGATTGGAGAGTGGAGAGGCGGCCCAGCCCGGCTGTCCCTCCAAGGTCTCGGATAAACAGTGAGATCAGCCCCGTCTCCGCCAGGGGCGTCAGGTCCTCAACTCCTGGACAGTCCGCTAGATTGATGTGGCGGACGCAGGGCATAGAGCCGAACGGCTGCACGTCGTTCAGCAGGGTGTTTTCGTAGAGGCCGAGGGACTCCACCCGTTCGGGCAAGGCCTTGAGGATCCCTGCAGGAGCGTGGTCTCCTATTACGCCTACTCGTGTCCGATCGCCCAGGCGGGGCAGGGCGAGTACCTGTGCGGGCGAGGTGACGAAGAGGAACAGGTCGTGGGTGTCAACGTGGCTCAGCACCTCGTCGGCGTACACCTCTGCATCGAAGAGATTCCACGCCCGCGTTAGATTGATCCGGACCCTCTGCGCGGAATGGTTCCGGTATTGCGCGAGCACGGGCACCGCCGCTTCCGTGCCGACCAGCGCTGCCGTCGCCGTTACGGCCTCGGCTTCGTCGTCGGAAAGTTCGTGCGGGCCTGGCAGCAGTTCCAGGATCAGCGGCCCGATCTGTGCCAATTCCTTGGCCTCGGCGTCCGTGTGGGGTGGCAGCAGCGTTGCTGTTGCCACCTCGACCTGGCGTCGCACGGCCGGGTCGAGTTCCGTGGCGTGTTCCAGGCACGCCATCGCCAGCAGGCGGACACGTTTGTCCGAGGAGGCCGTCAGCAGATTCAGCAACTCGGCCCTTTCACGCGGCCGGGCTTGTGCCACCGCCATGCGGATGACGTCCGCCCATTGGTCGTCGGCGGCGTGTTCCGCCAGCAGGCCGAAGTCGCCGGCTTCCACGGCCGCCCGCGCCCCCAGGTAGTCCTGAAATGTGCGGTGCACGAAATGAATCGAATCCGGGGTGGGGGAGAGGAGCAGGCCGGTGCGGATCAGGAAGTGGCGCAGCACGGCATCGGCGTCCCCGAGGACCTGCGCCGCTGGGATCGCCGGGAGCACCTCCGCGATGATGCTCTCTGCCCGGCTGCGGTCCAACTCTGTTCGGCCGTTGCGTATGAGCCAGTGCGCGAGTCGCTGGAGGAGCTGCAGTTGGGGCTCCTCGCTCAGCTGCGGGGTCACCATGTCACGTTCGCGGTCGCGGCGAACCAGCAGCAGGGAGAGCGCTGAGTCGTACAACTCCTTGCGGCCGTGTGGAAGGTAGCCATGCCTGTCACGGTGCAGGGCGCAGATCAGGCCGCACATCAACGGATTCGTGGCGAGGCGCCCCAGGTCCGGTTTGGTGCGGACGGCATCGCGCAGCTGGGTCTCATAGGCGGCCAGGAGGGCGTCCTCGTCGGGCGCGCCGGTGACGGCCGCCCGATGCCAGCGACTGATGAAGGCTGCCACACCCGACGGGCTCATCGCGGAGAGACCGAGCTCAGTGAATCCATCGGCGGCGAGCCAGTCCTCGCGCACGGCCGAGGGACGTGAGGTGACGAGCCAGCGGTTGCCGGGGTAGGCCTCCAACAGGTCGCGTAGCCACGTCCCTGTACGTTCGCGTTCGGGCTCCGGCACCTCATCGAGGCCGTCTACCAGGACGAGTCCGCGCCCGCTGGACAGGACTCGGTGCTCCCAGCCTTCCGGCTGGGTGCCGGCCAGGGGGCAGCCGACGGCGGTAAGGAAGTGTGCGGGGGCGGGGAGGCGTTCGCCGTGCCGGGTGAGAGTGCGCAGGGGGAGCACGAACGGGATCCGACCGATGAGGTAGGCCATACGGTCCGCGGGGCCGGTCGCCGCCGACACCGCGAGCCACTGGGTCAGCGTGCTTTTGCCCGATCCTGCAACCCCGCGCAACAGCACTCGGTCATGTTCGGCCAGCGCCTGATCGGCGGGGGCAGGGGCGGAGACGGGGGAGGCCGACTCCGGCCCGAAGCCGGGTTCTTCCCGGTGACGGATCACATCCAGGCTGAGGTATGCGGCGTCCAGCGGCCATCGATTCGGCGAGTTGCTTAGATCAATGCCGTAGATCGTGAGCTTGCCGTGCTTCTTGGCAACGTAGTTGAGGTAGCCGTGCTCGAAGGCTGTGTCCCGAGTGCCCGGGCGCGGGGTACGGGCAAGTACCTCATCGACCTTCGCGATGAGGTCCGCCTGCGTCCGGGTCTGTTCCACCAGGGTACGAGCCACAAAAGTCGAGCGGCGGGTGAAGAACTCCAGGATCTGCAGGCAGGCCCACTCCGTCGCGGAGTCGAGGAAGAACTGAGCGTCGGATGACAGCCCATCCGGCTCGGGCCCCTGGTGACGCAACGTGCGCGCCAGTTCCCGCTGGCCTAGCCGCACGGCTTGGATGTCGCTCATGTCCAGATCCCCTAGGGCAAGCAGCCTTCGGGCCAGTGCATCAGCGACGGCGACTCGCTCCTGGGTGCGGAAGGGACGCTCGCCGGGCGAGTCGATCGCTTCCTGGACCAGATGGGCCGCGAGCTTGTGTACGTCCTTCTCGCCCAGCGTGCGCTTCTCACCACGGAAAGAGACCAGGTTCTTCAGTCGCACGGGCCTGTCGACCAGTCCAGCACCAGGCCCGTCCGCCACGAAGAGTTTCCTGATCAGTGAGCCGACCAGATTGGAGGCCAGCCTGCCACCGAGTACCACTGGATCCATCCGCCACCCCCGTGTGTTCCGGATACGGGAGGAGCCTAGACGGTGGTGACTACAGCTGTCCGTTGCACTGCGGTAGCTGGAACTTTCTCTCGTCACCGGCGCGCAGACGGCGGCGCTGTTGTCGCTGTCCGGGACGATCGTGAATTCCCTCGTGCGCGGCCGGGACCCATTGCCCTGCCCCACAGGTGCCCGCCCATGCGCTATGTCCACCGCATGCCGATGGCGGACAGCTGCTCCATCCTCTCCGGCGTCAGCGTCGCGGCCCTGCTCCGCTGATTCCCGATCCAGGCCCCCAGCTTCTGCTCCCGTTCCTCCTGGTCCTCGCCGACGATCCGCTCGACGTGCTTCCTCGGGACCTGAAGGTGCCCCTCACGCTCGTAGAACTGCTTGGCGGCGGCGAAGTTGAGCGCCCACTTGTCGGCCTGGGTACGGCGTGCCTTGGGCTTCTCGTCCTCGCTCGCGGGTGTGATCCCGAGGACCTGCTCCAGCATCCACTGCTGCACGGTGCTCAGCTTGTCGAAGCCGAGCCTCTGCGCCCGCACCCACCAGCCGAGGTCCTCGCCCTGGCGCATGACGTCACCTGGCTCGGTGGGCAGTTCGCGGCCCTCGTCCAGGTGCTGCCGGGTGAGGTGGAACGCCCGTTGCCACTCCACCGGCCAGACCGGACACCACGACGCGTCGATCTCCTCCAGATGCTCCCGCCGGTCCTCCGACAGCGCGCCGGCCACTGAACCGACCGGCAGCCCTTCGGCATGCCGCCGTTCGATCTCGGCGGCCTTCCGGGCGGCGGCCCGGGCGTTCTTGAGCCAGATGCCCACCTTCGCGCCCTGGTAGGTGGCGTCCAGCGGCGCCAGGAGGTGCCCGCTCTCGGCAGCCCACCCACGGGCGGCGGACAGACCTTCCTCCCACGCGACATCGAAGTGCGACCACACCATGCCCAGCTTCTCCAACTGCGCGACACGGTCCTCGTCTATGTCCCCGCGGGCGAAGAACCTCCGGGCATCCGCGATCCACTGCCCCAGAGGGAAGTTGGCCAGCGAGGCCGGCCACCCCGCTGCCACCGCCTCGGGCCCTTTCGGTACGCGGTATGTGAATGGCACCTTCAGGTCGCCAGCCTCCCGCGCGTACAGCACGGCGGCCTCCACACCACGGCGCCAGTGTTCGTGCTCGGGGTTGAGGACGCGCAGGTTGATGAACGCGGCCAGCGTGGCCGGGTCGCGCGGCGTGGAGAACTTCAACAACGCCTTCGCCGAAGCCGACGGACCACCGGACCCGTCCCCGCCGCCCTGCTTGGCCTTGGACTCCTTCTGGGCGGGCTTGTAGCGGCTCGGGGCCTGCTGCTCAGCGAGCTGCTCCACGATGCGGGCGTCGTGCGCCCTGAGCGCCTCCAGCAGCTTCGCCAGCCCGCCGAACGCCCGGCTCGTGAGCATGTTGTCCGCCGTCTCCCCAGGCCCCAGGAGCACCGGCACGACCAGCGACGCCATCTTGCCCTCGCCCGGCTGCATCCGCAGCGCACGGCCCACCGCCTGGACCAAGTCCGGCATCGAGCCGCGCACATCGGCGAAGTACACGGAGTCGCAGTTGCTGGTGTCGACACCCTCGCCCAGCACCTTCACCGAGCTGAGGAACGCCTTCTCCACCACCGTGCCGTCGGCGGCGATCAGGGAGGCGAACTCCCCGAGCACCCGCCGGCGGTGGAGCGGCTTGTGATCGCCACACAGCCAGTCCGCCCACACCGTCGCCGGATACAGCTCCGGATCGTCGTCGTGCAGCTGCGCCACGACATCAGGGACCCCGGCCGAGAAGGCTTCGGCCTCCTTCACGACATGGTGGAACGTGAGCGTGCGCTTGAAGGCCTCCTCCGCCGACGCCTTCACCAACGCCGTCTGCAGGGCAGCGAGCCGCGCCCCGCGCATCTCGTCAGAACGGCCCTCGGCACCGAGCAGCATGGCGGCCTGGAACTGCGTGTCGGTGATGTCCACGCACACCACCTGGTACGGCGCACAGATTCCCCTGTCGATCGCCTCCGACAACGTCAGGGTGAAACACCTGCTGCCGAAGGGCGAGTTGGGATCGTCCTCCATGCTCGCCACCAGCTCGCCGGGCGCGCCGTCCTGGTCCTCGTCCCCGAGCTGCCACACCCGGGGCGTAGCCGTCATGTACAGCCGCCGCAGGGACGGGATCTTCTGGTTGTCGTGCACGACCGCCCACGGCTTCCCGATCCGGCCGGAACACCGGTGCGCCTCGTCCACGACGATCAGGTCCCAGGCCGAAAGGCCGACGGCGTGCGCCCGCTCCAGCGTGCCCAGACCGAGCGAGGCGTACGTGGCGTACACGGTGACCTTGTCCAGGCCCCTCGTCCACTCCACCAGCTCGTCCACGTCTGTGGTGTTAGGGAAGGAGGCCTCCTCACCCCGCAGGGAGGAGACGCCGATCATCGGGCCCCTGCGGCCTCCCTCGCGCCACGCGGCCTCGGTCTGGGCGAGCAGATCCAGCGAGGGCACGAGCACCAGCACACGGCCCGCGTGGAGCTCCTCCGCACTGCGGACCGCCACCCGGGTCTTCCCGGACCCGGTCGCCATGATCACCTGTGTCCGCAGACCTCGCTCCGGCACCAGCGATCTTGCAGGCAGTTCGAGGGCACGGAGGACCGCGTCAATTGCTTCTCGCTGGGCTGCCTCGCGCTGATCTGCGCGGTTCGTGGTCGACATTTCTGTCTGCCTTCTGCTGGGTGTCGTCCGGTCGATTCGAGCGGCGGTGAACTGGAAACCTGCACTTAGATGAGCTTTGAGGGCTACGGTTGGACTGGCTCGGTTGGCTGGCTGTTCTGCCTCACCGGATCACCGGAAAGGGTCTGCGGTGGATCTCCATAAGCCTCTGAGCGTTCCGGGGTGGCGTGCTCTGAGTCCAGAGTCTATCTCGTGCTTCAAAATGAAGCAGCACAAGCGAGAAAATCCCTCGAACGTGGCGCGATCCTGTTAGCCTGTCCCTATCGGACCGGAAAGCAGCCTGACGGGAGGTCACGTGATCGTGGTTTCAACTCCACTCCCAACCCGGTGTTTCCATGCTGTCCTGACCCTCTGTCACCCTTCTTTTCCCTTCCCGATTCGGCCCGCACTCGCGTTCCCGCTCGCCCCCTCCCCTCACTGCTGCCGCTTTTCCTCACGGTTCCCCGTGGGGCGTGGACTGTTGGGGCTGGAGCGCAGCGGAGGCCCCGGATCGGGGCTAGGGCGGGATCGGCCGCAGCGCGGCCGTGGCGCGTGGCGCGGAGCGCGGCGCGCCCAACGCGCGGGTGCAGCCCGTGAGTTGGTGTCAGGGCACGCAGTGCCCTGACTGGCGCTCACGCGGAGCGGGAGCTCCGCGGTTGCGCGGAGCGCAACCGCTCGCTTGCTTCGGGCGAAGCCCGAAGGGACTCACCGATCCGAAGACCCAGGGCGACGGCGGACTGCCCGTCCACTCCGAGTCGTTGAAGAAGATCGTGCCGAT
>NZ_JBSFMT010000116.1:0-20867 GCF_053599695.1 Streptomyces sp. NPDC000878
CAGACTGCCCTCAGCTTCTACCCAGCCGCTGCGACGGCCCGGCGGTGGAGGTCTCGCACCCCCACCCGGTCACATGGCGCCTCGTGGCGCACCCAGCAGTTCTTGCGCGGCAGGTCCGACAGCAGGCCGAGTACCAACTTCCGGGCTCGGCGCCGGGATTCGACCCGCGTGAACCGTCCCGCTATCCGGCTCATCAGGCCCTCGAACGCCTCCTGCCAGTGGGCAGGGTTTACGCTGTGACCTGCGGCCACCGCGTGATCTTCAGTCTTCACACACCGATGATCAACAGTGGCCGCACCCGTCTCCACAGCGCGTCAGGTTCGCGCAGCGTCTGTCTGCCGTCCTGTGTCTGGAGGACTTGTGCAACGTGGCGAAGTCTGGTGGGTCCAGTTCGACGAGCGGAGGTTGGTCGTACTGCTGTCGGGAGACGACGCATCCGGGATCCGGGTGATGCAGGTCGTCGCTCCGGCGGGCATCGACATCAGCGGTCTGGGCATCGAAGTGATGGTGGGCGCCGGTGAAGGAGTGCCGTTCGAAGGCGTGCTGCGGCTCGCGTTCCCGCGTCCAGGCTTCACCCCTTGCACGTGGCTGACCACTGTGTCACGGGACGACCTGATAGAGCGGGCGGCCGTCCTGTCCTCGGCGAAGCTCAGCGAGATTGACGATGCCCTCCGACTCGCTGAACAAGCGCAGGAGCAGACCCCGGCGACGACCGCGAAGCTCAGCGAGATAAGGGACGCCCTCCGTCTCGGTGAACTCGGGTAGAGGGAGAAGGAGCCGACGGCGTGGGCGGTCTCGGCCAGATGGTCGACGCTGTCCGACTCTCGCCTCGGCGCCCCTCACCATCGAGATCACGATCTACGGCTGGAGTGTAGCCGCCCGCCGTCGCGTCAACGCCCTCCGGGGCCCCGTCTGCGCGACAGCCGACGCCGCGAACCCCGTACCGTCGAGCGCTTTCGCTACGTGAACAGGGGAATCAGGAATCGCGGCGACGCAACACGTGCAGAGGTCCACGCAATCCAAACCCATCTTCTATGCCGCCGTCCACCGGGTATTCACTGTCCGGAATTAGTTGTTGACGGAGTGATCATGCCGTGATTGCCTGTGCTGTCGAGACGGACGTAAGCGTCCGTACGACGACCTGGGGGAAATTTGCGCACCCGAAACAGAAGATCTCTGGCAGTGGTCGCAGCATCAATTCTTGCGTTACTCGCGCCCGTCACAGCCAACGCCAACACCACCCCTTCGGCCCGGCCATCAGCCGCACAAGCCGAAAACGGACCGACCGGCACACCCTCCGCACGCAGCGGAGCAGATCAGCCGTCGGATTTCCAGACCCTCCCTGAAGTGAATCAGACATCACCTCAGTCCACCTGCGCCGAGACCAAGCGCAACCTGAAGGACCTCAGGAAAGCAGGCCAGAAGCGGGCCGTATGCTTCGAATGGCAGACTCCGAATGAGCTTGCCAAGACACAGGGAATTTCCTCCGCATCTGCAGCGAGCGTCGTATGGTGCGGAGACAAACCAGAGAATCAAGTCTATGTGACCCGTGATTCCCTGTGCTCGCGGCACGGCGTCGTCATCATCATGATGGACGTCACGACAGGTGTGGTCCTGGGCAGCGCCTACGGCACTCTTGAGCAGGAAATCGACACCCAGAACGCAATCCCCGAGTTCTTCGAATACATGAAGTTCGACCTCACGAAGTCTGACCTCACCTCCAGTGTGATGACCGTGCAGGTGGACGCGACCTGCTCACTCGACACCAGCTGCAAGCAGAACGCGGACCCGTGGAATAAGCCTCGGCCGATCACCGTCGGCGGGTCAATCGACGGCGGTTTCACCCGTTCATGGACCGGCACGACGGGGAACAAAGATTTCCTCATCAGTTACGTGCTGACCATCAACATCGGAGGGACCTTCGGCTCGACCAGGTGGGGCGGCCACGGGGAGCAGAACGGCGGCCAGTACAAGGTCCGCTGCGACGCCGAGGTCAGCGGCTACGCGGGCTGTGTCGTACCGGCATTCACCCCCACCTTCGTGGTGAGCACGCAGTACCCTCAGGCCCGCTCGTTCATCGGCACGGTCCAGGCGAGCATGTCCACGCACCCGGGCTGGGAAGGCCGCGGGCAGCCGCTGCACCGCGAGTCCATCCAGAGCGAAGCGGACAAGAACCGCGCCGTGGTCTGCGACAGCACGTTCAAGCCGTACGCGAACACGCCGCCGCCGGTCCAGTGTGACGAGTTCCCCTTCGCCAAGTCGAAGGAGAGCGGCAGGCAGCTGGGGGTCACCTCGGGAGCGGCCTGCCAGCAGTACATGGTCACTTCCGAGACCCGTGACGGCCAGGTGTACCTGTCCGTCATCTGGCCCGGCCTCAATCAGGGCCAACTCCCTGCCGCGAACGCGAAGTGCGCCCGCGCCAGCATGCCCAAGGCACAGAATGAGGGCGTGGGAGGCGACCTCGGAAGGAAGACAGTGGAGTGGCGTCTCCTTGAGAACGACCCCTACTGGGTGGACGCCGGCCAGCCGGTAGGGTAATACCCGCACGGAATACGTGGTCCGGCCCGCCGCCCGGCGGGCCGGACCACGTATTAATGGACAATCGACCGAGGTGGCACCGTGAGCGCCAGCATCTTCCCGAACTCCCAGCTCTACGAGACCGGGTACTGCGCCCTCTTCGCCAGAGGGATTTCCCCCGCCGAGCTTCTCAACAGGGTGTCCGGAGGAGAGATTCATCCGATCCCTTTGACCCGTCTCGAGGCAGATGCCGTCAAAGCGTTCGGGGAAGACATCGACGAGGCAGACGTTCCCGGCCTGGACGTGGATGATCTGCACAGCAGCGGAATTCTCGACAACAGTGGGCCGCTGCTTCGCGCCGGCGCCCACGGCGACTGGTCCTTCGCCATTGAATCCGAAGGGTCCTACCTCGCACGCGATGAAATCCTCCAGTCCGTTTCGCGCGGTACGGTCGCCCTGTCCACAAGATTGAGCGAGACGGGGTCAAAATGGATCTCCTATGCAGAGGGCGGAGAAATCTTCTCCTCTTTTGACCCTCTCTTTCCCCAGCACGACTACGGAAAGAATCCCGCCGTCCTTGAGGAACTCACCGCATACCGGGAGGCCATCGACAGTGGGGACCGGTCAGAGTCCTACGAAAACGCGATCCGGAAGATCCAACGAGAGTTGCAGTGCGCCGTGCCCCAAGAGACGGACGCTGCCAGCCTGCTCGCCGTCCGTGTCGCCGGAAAGTACTAAGAAACGGGATTACCCTCTGCGGATCCCTGCCCATCACGCGCCGTCCTGGAAAGGGGTGAAGTCGAGGGGCACGAGATTCGAGGCTGAATCAGCGGATCCGGTCTTCTACCGGCCTCGAAGCCCCGGCTTTCACGATGCCAGTTGCTCCCACGGGCTGGCGGAGTCCGAGCACTGGCCTGACGACGGCAGCAGGAAACTCCAAGGCGATGTCCCTCGGCGACACAGCGCGCACTACGGCCCCAACGCCTTCAGGGCGCCGGCCGGGGTACGTGTTGTGCAACAGCCACCCGGTCCTGTCGGCCGGAACGGTGGCCGCGCGACCGCTCCGGCGCTCGACGAGCCGACGGAATGGATCTGCCAAAGGCGAGGGGCCCTTGGCAAGGACCCGCCCGAGCTCCACGGCGAGCGTTGCCCCGGTCAACGATGTGCTCGGTGGTGAGCCGGCTGAACCAGCAGCCGACCCAACAGGACCGCGGGCCGGAGAATCGGCGCCGATAGCCGACCTGCGCTCATACCCGGCATTCCCCAGTTACCGAAACCGGGGATGCTCCGGAGTATTGACCTTCCACCGCCCCCGAGCTGCTCGTGGAAGGACCCTGCTGTGCCCGACGCTCCCGGCCCCTCGCACATGCCCGCTGCCTGGAGACTGTGACCGCCAGGCGGGACATCACCCACGCCCGCTTCGCCCCCGGCGACCAGGTCGTGATCCCCCAGCGCGTCGCCAACGGTCTCCTGGTGGGCGACACCATGACAATCGTTGCCCCCTCCTGGCACACACCGACGGACGAGGACGGCTGGCGGCTGGCGGCTGCGCAACCCGGCCGGCGGCGCTCAAGCAGGTGGCCGACGCGCACCACCGGCTGGCCTTGGTCTGGGCCGACGGCGGCTACACCGGCAGCCTCGTCGACTACTGCTTCACGGCGCTCGCACTGGTGTTGGCGATCGTCAAGCGCAGTGACGGCCAGAAGGGGTTCGTGGTGCTGCCCAAGCGGTGGATCGTCGAGCGCCTCTTCGCCCACCTGATGCACACCCGCCGCCTGACCCGCTCACGCCCGCAGCCAGCGTGAACCGACCCGGCGCGGGCTCGGCCAGCCAACCCCGGCGACCAGCCGCTTTCGCCTTTCGAACGCAGCGCCACCTTGGCCGGCACCGCGTCCGGCCGAACATGACGGCCAACTCTTGACAGGCCAGCGGCCCTTGACGGAGCCGGTACCGGTCCGCGAGGGCATCGAGGATGCGCTCTAGTCCACGACAGTACCTGGGCGCCGCCGAGGTGGCCCGCTACAGCAGAGCGCCCAGCAGCTTGCCATCCCAGGCCGACAATTCATGACATACGTCGTAGGCTGGTGTCATCGGATGGAGACTGAGTGGCGCGGCCCAGGGCTGGTTGCTCAGTAAGTGGACAGGCCGTCCGCTCCAAGCCGCCTCACAGGCGGTGTCTCCGTCGGTCAGGCAGCGCCTGGGTCGGACTGTGCGTGTATGAGGAGCGTCGCGAAGAGGCGCATGGCCTCGAATTCGCTCCATTCGGCGTGCTGTTCATCCAAGAATCCGGTACGTGCAGTGTTCATTGTCGAATCACCTCGTAAACCGCTCGCGGAACCGCCATGTCTGTGAGTGCAGATCCTGGATATCCCCGCCAGCCAGCCCGGGTATCGAGAGGAAGGCCGGCGCCATGAATGCCAACTTTGCCAATACCGAAGTGAACCGTGCTCTGGCGGGTGGCGCGCTCCTCCCCCTGTGGATCGTCCTGGGGTGTTTCGCTCTGATTGCCCTCGGGCTGTTGTTGACCCGCTTCCACGCTCGGCGTGGTCACCGATGAGTCGTTTCATCTCGGCCGCCGCGATGCTGGTGGTCGTGGCGATCATCCTGATCACGCAGGGCGGCAGCATGGCATCCGTCTACGGGACCGCCGTCTTTGCCTTGATGTTCGCCAAACTGGGGGCTTCTCTCGTCCGGCGGCCGCAGACAGCCGCAGCCCCTGAGGACCTGGCGAAGGTGAACGATCTGACGGTCGGCGCGATCATCACCGTCTACAACGAGGACCCGGAAGCGTTCGCCAAGTGTCTCGACAGCGTTCTGGATCAGACCCGCCATCCGACCACGCTGGTGGTTGTCGATGATGCCTCGACGGACTCCCGTGCGTTGGCTTACGCGCTCTCGCCCGAGGTGGTCCGACGGTTCCGTGACGCGGGAATCGACTACCAAGTGGTGGAATTTACGGAGAACAAGGGGAAACGCCAGGGACTGGCGGCCGGTTTCCGGCTTCATGCCGATACGGACATCTACCTGGGCATCGATTCGGACACCGTGCTGGACAAGTACGCAATCGAGCGGGGAATGCTTCCATTCGCCTCGGAAAAGGTGAACGCCGTCACCGGACTGGTACTGGCCCTCAATGCCCGCAAGAACGTTCTCACCCGGCTGATCGATCTTCGTTACGCGAATGCGTTCCTGTATGAGCGTGCCGCGTACAGCCTGCTGGGGGCGGTCCTGTGCTGCTGCGGGTCGCTTGCCTTCTACCGCGGGACCGTGGTGCGTGAGCACCTTCATGGCTTCCTCAACCAGCGGTTCCTGGGTCGGCTGTCCACCTTCGGCGACGACCGGCATATGACGAACTACTGCCTGCTGACCGGCAAGGCGGTCCTGCAGGCCAATGCGGTGGCCTGGACTCTGGTTCCCGAGAACGTCAGGCACTACCTGCGGCAGCAGGTGCGGTGGAACAAATCGTTCTTCCGTGAATCGCTGTGGATCATCCGGGTCGGACAGATCAGCAGGCCGGGATTCTGGCTGGCGCTGTTGGAATTGATTTCCTGGACCTGTTTCACAGGGGTGCTGATCTTCGCCATGGTCATGATGCTCATCAATGCTCAGGGCGCCTTGCTGCTGGTGTACCTCATGCATGCGATGCTCCTCAGCTACGCCTGGTCGGCCAGATATCTGGAGTCCGGTGACCGTACCCGGATCCCCTGGCCGGAACGGCTGGGAACCTTCTTGCTAGCTCCGCTGTACGGCCTGCTGCACATGGGTGTTCTGCTGTGGGTGCGGGTCTACTCCCTGTGCACGCTGCGCGACACCGCCTGGGGCACTCGCAAAGGAGTGGAGGTCTCCCTGCCGGCCGTGACCGGCTCCAGGGAGCAGCCCCCTGGCATCTCAGAGTGATGGGCGCCCGAGCGCCCTGTACGTCCATCCGGCTTTCCGCCAGCGTGCGGGATCCAGGCAGTTGCGCCCGTCGAGGATCCGTTTGTGGCACACCCCGTCAAGGGCCGCGGGTTCCATGTCCCGGAACTCCTGCCATTCGGTCAGATGAAGCACGATGTCCGCTTCATGAGCCGCATCCTGGGCCGAGTCCACGTAGTCGAGTGTCGGGAAGGTTCTCCGTGCGTTGTCGTTGGCTTTGGGGTCGTACACGGTGACCTGTCCGCCGTACAGCTGGATCTGAGCTGCGACATTCAGTGCCGGCGAATCCCTGACGTCGTCAGAGTTCGGCTTGAAAGCGGCCCCGAGTACCGCCACCCGTTTACCCAGAAATTCACCGCCGCAGTACTGGCGGGCCATGTCAACCATACGTGTCCGGCGGCGCATGTTGATCAAGTCGACCTCACGCAGGAAGGTGAGAGCCTGATCGGCACCCAACTCGCCCGCACGGGCCATGAAGGCGCGGATGTCCTTGGGAAGACAACCGCCTCCAAATCCCAGGCCGGCGTTGAGGAACTGTTTACCGATCCGCGCATCGTGCCCCAGCGCCTCACTCAACTGCAGCACATCGGCGCCTGCGGCTTCGCATACCTCTGCCATGGCGTTGATAAAAGAGATCTTCGTGGCAAGGAAGGAATTCGCCGCAGCCTTCACCAGTTCGGCCGTGGCGAAATCCGTCACCAGAAAGGGCACTCCTAGGGAAATAGGTTTGGCATAGACCGCCCGCAGGAGGGATTCGGCGCGCCGACTGCGTACACCCACGACCAAACGGTCCGGTCGCAGCGTGTCACCCACGGCGTGGCCCTCTCGCAGGAATTCGGGGTTCCAGGCAAGCTCCGCCTCCTTCCCCACCGGTGCCAGCATCGCCAGGCGCTCGGCCAGCCGGGCAGCGCTTCCCACCGGAACGGTCGACTTGCCCACTACCAGCGCCGGACGGCTCAGATGAGGAGAAAGCGCCTCGAGGGCCGCCTCCACATGGCTCATGTCCGCGGCAAGCCCACCGTGACGCTGGGGCGTACTGACACACACGAAATGAACATCCGCACGTGCGGCAGCCGTCTCCCATGACGTCGTGAACCGCAGCAAACCGGTTGATCCAGGCTGCCCCACCACGTGCTTGGAAAGCAGCTCCTGCAAATCCGGCTCGTACACCGGCGCCCTGCCGGACGACAGCAGATCCACCTTCTCCTGATCAATATCGACCCCCACCACCTCGAAGCCCATCTCCGCCATGCACGCGGCATGAGTGGTCCCCAGATATCCTGTCCCGATCACCGAGATGCCGATGGCCATGCCCGTCACCTTCCAGTCTCGCCGGACCCGACAGAGAAACCCTTGCACGTAGGCGGCGTCTCCTCTCGGCAGCGGAAAGACGGAAAGCCACAAGCGGGCGTATGTGCCGATGCCGCTGTGCGGCAAACAGAGCCAAGGTGAGGCAGAACAGCGATGCGGGCAACCTAGGACTGCCCGCCGCCAGCGCAGAACCTGCTGACGGCTGTGGGGCAAACACGCGCTTCACGGGCTGCGGCCGTTGGGCAATCGCATTCCGACGCGGCGCGCGTGGCGCGGTCACGGGACGCCCGCATCAGCAGCGCGTGTCTGAGCCAAGAGAGTGGTTTTGGGGCGGCACCGCCGCAGTTGCGGCGCCGTCGGACGCGCGACATCCTGACGACGGACGGGATGCGCGCCCGGCCTGCTTGACGGGCCTTTGGACAGCCGGAAAGTGCGGGGCCAACAGAGTTCCCCCGTGGCATACGGCCGCCGGTACACCGTGCCGCCGCCCCTGTGCCGTCCAGTTCACCTGCCGCCGCTTTCCGCGCGATTCGCATGTCACTCCAAGGGGCGACACCTGGTCGCGATAGATCACAAACAGGGGCATCATGCCTTGAATGCCTTGAGGATGCAGCCCCTCATAGTGCGAACATCACCAGCTGCGGTTCAAGGAGGACGCAGTCACGATGCATGGGTCCCGGTCAGGGGCGATGGCCAGTCAGCGGCCGTCGCTCGCATGCCTGCCGCCAGTCCGTCGGAGCACGCCATCTCGTCAGCCGCCCGTCCCTGGAACGGAAGCCGACGGTTATGGCCGAGCGGCCTGTCCCGGTGCAGACGCTTCGCAGGTCGTCCCTCTCACTCCCCGCCGGTGGCGTCTCCCCGTCGTCCCTGCGGCCTTCCTGGTGGCGCGGGAGGAACGCGCCTTCGTCGAGTTGACCGCAGGAGCCGTCACATGACCCCGTCGTGCCACCCCTTTCCTCCGCCCGGGACTCCGCAGGAGCGCCCCCGGACCTCCGCCGCCTCCCACGACTGGTGGCGCAGCGCGGTCGTCTACCAGGTGTACATCCGCAGCTTCGCCGACGGAAACGGTGACGGCATCGGTGATATCGCCGGGCTGCGGAACAGGCTCCCTTACCTCGTGGAACTGGGGGTCGACGCACTGTGGCTCAACCCCTGGTATCCCTCACCCATGGCCGACGGGGGCTACGACGTCTCGGACTACCGCTCCATCGATCCGGCCTTCGGCACCCTGGAAGAGGCCGAGAGCATGATGAAGGAGGCGCACGAACTCGGCCTCAAGGTCTTCCTCGACATCGTTCCCAACCACACGTCCGACCAGCATCACTGGTTCCGCGAGGCCCTGGCCGCTGGACCGGGTTCCACCGCACGCGACCGGTACGTCTTCCGGACGGGGCGCGGCTCGGGGGGCAGCTTGCCGCCCAACAACTGGCGCAGTGGCTTCGGCGGCCCCGCCTGGGTTCGGGTGACCGAGCCCGACGGAACACCCGGGCAGTGGTACCTCCATCTGTTCGCACCGGAACAACCGGATCTCAACTGGGAAAACGTCGAGGTACGCAGAGAGTTCGAGGACGTCCTGCGGTTCTGGTTCGACATCGGCGTGGACGGTATCCGTATCGACGTGGCCCACGGGCTGGTCAAGGAAAAGGGTCTGCCCGACCTGGGCCACTCGGACATCGAACGTATCGGGATGGCGGCCGACGGCGGGCACCCGCACTGGGACCGGGAAGGCGTGCACGCCATTTTCCGCTGCTGGCGCGCAGTCGCCAACTCCTACGAAGAACCACGCGTATTCGTCGCCGAGGCATGGATGGGTGCCCCCGACCGGCTGGCCCGCTACGTACGCCCCGACGAACTGCACACGGCCTTCAACTTCGACTACCTCACCGCGCCTTGGCGCGCGGACCACCTGCGCGAGGCGATCGACACCAACCTCGTGGCTTTCCGCGCCGTCGGCGCACCGGGGACGTGGGTGCTGTCCAACCACGACGTGGCGCGACACGTCTCCCGCTACGGCAGGCCCCAGCCCGACGAGCCCGTACGGGCGCTGTCCGACTTCCTCAAGGACACACCCTTCGACCAGGAACTCGGCACCAGACGAGCGCGAGCAGCCACACTGCTGACCCTTGCCCTTCCCGGAGGGGCCTACATCTACCAGGGGGAGGAACTGGGGCTGTGGGAGATCGAAAATCTCCCCGAAGATCTCCTACAGGACCCCACCTGGAAACGCTCGGGGGGCACCGACCGTGGCCGCGACGGATGCCGGGTACCCATTCCGTGGTCCGGCGATTCCCCACCGTTCGGATACAGCCCCCCGGCGGCCACAGCAGAGCCCTGGCTGCCGCAACCGACCGCGTGGAAGAGCCTGACCGTGCAGGCCCAGCGCGGCGACGAGAAGTCCATGCTGGAGCTCTACCGCAAGGCTCTTCACCTCCGCGGTGCGCACCCCGCACTGGGCGACGGAAGCATGACCTGGGATTCCACGGCCCAGGAGGAGGTCCTCTCCTTCACCCGAGAGCCGGGATTCCGATGCGTGATCAATCTGTCCGAGCACCAGATCGCCCTACCTGACCACACAGACGTGCTCCTCTCCAGCGCGCCGATCCACGACAGCTGCCTACAAAGTGACACAGCCGTTTGGCTGACCAGATAACCGCCCACGAGGGTGAGCAGCAGTTGCCCTTCCGCTCTTGAGAGATGAGCGTCGAACGGGAGTCCCGATCGAGTGGTCGGGGGCGCTGGGCCCATGCCGGTGGCGCCTCCTGAACAACTCGTAGCCGCCGACGCGCACCACCTGCTGGCCCCGGTCCGGGCCGGCGGCGGCTTCACCGGCAGCCTCGTCGAGTACTGCCTGGCCGCGCTCGCGCTGGTGTCGACGATCGTCAAGCGCCTCTTCGCCCACCTGATGCGGAGTCGCCGCCTGGTGCGCGACTTGGGGAGGCGCACCAGTAGGGCCGAGGCGATGGTCTACTCGTCGATGCCCCCTGCTCATGCCCCGCCGGTTGTCCCGGCCACTGTGGACGGTCACGTAATTCGGCTCTGTCGACGATCTTGTGATGCTGTCCGGCTGAACTGGGCATCTACCGGGTGTGCGGTTCAGGGGGTTTGGGGCGGTTGCTACCTCATTTAGCTGATGTGGTGGTGGAGTCAGTCAAGCGGGCAGCAGGGACGGTCACGTTACATGCGGCCTGCCAGTCGCTCCCGGCGAGATGCCCGGGATGCGGGATGCCGTCGTGGCGAGTGCACGGTCGCTACATCCGTCGGCTGACCGATGCTCCGTTGGGCGGTGCGTCCGTCGTGATCGAACTGGCGGTGCGCCGGTTCAAATGCCTCAACTCCTATTGTCCGGCGGTGACGTTCGCCGAGCAGGTCCCCGGGCTGACCAGCCCGCACGCCCGCTACACACCGCTGTTACGAAGCGTGCTCGTGTCGATCGCGCTGTGCCTGGCGGGCCGCCCCGGCGCTCGTCTGGCTGCCGCGTTAAAGATCCGGGTCGCCAAGGACACGCTCCTGAATCTCCTGCGCGCCTTGCCGGACCCGCCTGCCTCGGCGGTCCGTGTCCTGGGCGTCGACGACTTCGCTCTGCGCAAGGGCGATACCTACGCCACCCTCCTGGTCGACCTGGAGGCCCGCCGGCCACTCGACGTACTTGCTGGCCGGGATGCCGAGCCGCTGGCCGCATGGCTGCGCGGCCACCCCGAGGTGGAGATCATCTGCCGTGACCGGGCCGGCGCCTACGCCGAGGGTGCTCGTTCCGGAGCCCCGCAGGCACAACAGATCGCGGACGGCTGGCATCTCTGGCGCAACCTTGCCGAGGCCGTGGAGAAGACGGTCGGCGCCCACCATGCCTGCATCCGGGCCGCGTTCGCCTTGCCCCCGGTCACCGAGAAAGCATCTGAGGAGAGCCGAGTCACCGCTGCGTCACCGGTGGAGGTCGTGCCGTTCATCCCGCTCGATGGCACGCTCGACGTCACGGGAAAACCACGGCGGCTGATCGCCCGCACGACCGACCGGTACGAGGCGATCCAGCAGAGGCTGTCCGCAGGGATGTCGCTGGCCGCGATCCGCCGCGAGCTGCGGTTGGACCACTCGACCGTACGGCGCTTCGCCCGCGCCCAGAGCCTCAACGAACTCCTGGTCAAGGCGGTCAACCGGAACTCGATTCTGGACGCCTACAAGCCCTACCTGCACCGACGGTGGAACGAGGGCTGCCACGACATTCCCCAGCTCCACCGCGAACTACGCGAGCAGGGCTTCAGCGGCGACATCCAGTGCGTCCGCCGTTACTTCCGCCCCTTCAAGAAGTCCCATAGCCCCAGGCCGAGGCAGCCGCCAGCACCTCCTCCCGAACCGCGGCCGACACCGAAGCCCCGCCGAATCGTGCGCTGGATCATGACGACTTCCGGGCACCTCGCCGACGCCGACGCGGCAGAACTCAAAGAGATCAGGGCCGCCTGCCCACACCTCGACGCCGTCGCGCAGCACGTCCGCGACTTCGCCGACATGATGCGTGATCTGCGGGGCCACCTGCTGCCCGCCTGGATGGACCGCGTCCAAGCCGACGACCTGCCCGCGCTGCACTCCCTGGTCGCGGGGCTCCGCCGGGACCAGGACGCCGTCGTCGCCGGCCTGTCCACTGGCTGGAGTTCCGGGCAGGTCGAAGGCCAGGTGACAAGAGTCAAGCTGATCAAGCGGAAGGGCTACGGTCGCGCCAACCTCGACCTGCTCCGCCGACGCATACTCGTCGCGGACTGATCCTGCCCGTGCCCGTCAGACAGACCATCGACCAATAGCCCACCTCGGGAAGTCAGTCCCACCATGAGACGACAGCAAGGCCCCGCTTCGAGGCTCCTGCATAGAACTCGCGAAGAGCATCGAAATGGTCCATCAGATACGTTCTGGGCCCGTCGATGAGGCCTTCGGCTCCGTGGCCGATCAGCGCTCCTGCCTCACGGATGTCGAGCGGCAGCACAGCCAGAACGGCCTGGAGGTCGATCTCCCCGAGCAGACCGGAGACTTGCCTGACTGCCAACGGTTCAAGGGCGGCCGGTGCAGGCCCGAAGGGCCCGATGGCATGAGGGTGAGCGTTGAGGAAACCGACATCCATCGCCAGGCCGCCGTCGGTGGCCTGCCTGAGCGCGGCGAGGTGCAATTCGCCGACTCCGGCGATCTCGCACGCACGATCCAACATGGCTGGGACCCAGTCAAGGTCAAGGCAGTCAGCTGTCGGCGGGTCCCACTGGTGATCACCATCGAAGGACTCCTCGGCGCGTGTCCGGCAGGCGGCGAGATACTCCGCAGAGACTCGGGCAAGCTGCTGGGTGACGGCCATGACAACCAGTATCCCGGGGGCGTCCACCCCTTTTTCGAGCACCCAGTTCGTCACAAGATCTTCGCCAGAGCCGAAAAACGTGACCGCTCACAATGGCCGACCACCACCGCGCCGAGCTGCCGGTCGCCGCCTTGCGGATGGCGGCCGGGCGTGGCGGCCTGGAGCACGGTTGCGTCATGCATACGGATCGCGGCAGCGAGTACACGAGTGACGAATTCCGCAGCGAAATACGCAAGTTGCGCATGAGGCAGTCGATTGGGCGTGTCGGCTCTTGTTACGATAATGCCCCCGCGGAAAGCTGGTTCGCGATCCTGAAAGCGGAGATCGGGACGACCATGTGGGAGACCCGCGAGGCCGCCCGGGCCGACGTTTTCCGTTACGTCGAGGTCGAGTACAACCGCAGCCGGCTCCGTCGGCACCCCGACTACGGGTACGTCACCCCGCTCGAAACGAGATCCTTGCTCAGGCAGAACCTCGTCCCGGCAGCGTAAACACCCGCTGTCCAGTTCGCGGGGGGAACTTCAGCGTCGTGTTCCCCCATAGGGATGCGCAGACCGTACCCGTTGTGCACGCTTAGTTACATATCGCGTACGCAAGGCGGTTACTGGCTCTCCCAGCCGATGCGTCAGACCGGACATCGGATCAGCATTGCGATCGAGCGGGACTCCGGGGTCGGGTGCGCCCCACCAGGCCGACCGCCGTTGGTCGCAGCCACCCAGGTGGCGTACCGGCCGAGTGGAAGGCATGCGGTGTGACGTGGACGCTGCCGGAGCCGATGCAGACTACTCCCGTGCCCGGGCCCGATCTGCGGCCGGGCTGGGCGGGCGAGCCGAAATGGGACGGATTCCGGGCTCTGGTGTCCGTCGATGCGGGCCGGGTGTTGCTGCGCTCGATGCGCGGCACCGACATAGGGCCGTCGTTTCCGGAGGTTGTGGGCGGGGCCATGCGGCTGCCGGACGCGACCGCGCTGGACGGCGAGCTGGTCGTATGGGACGCCGCGGGACGCCTCACGTTCGAGCGGTTGCAGAACCGGCTTGCCCGGCGCGGCGCCGGGGCTGCCCGAGCGGCGGAGGAGTGGCCGGCCCACTTCGTCGCGTTCGATCTGCTGCGCCTGTCCGGGACGGACACGACCAGGTGGCCGTACCGGCGGCGCCGGGCGGCGCTGGAGTCCATGTTCACCGCCCGCCGGCTGTCGGCGCCGTGGGCGCTGTGCCCGTCAACCACCGACCCGGACACGGTGCGCGAGTGGCTGACATCGGCGTCGGTCGGGATGGAGGGGGTGGTCTTCAAGAGGCTGGAGGACGCCTACCGCCCGTCGGTGAGGGGCTGGGAGAAATACAAGGTCCGCGAGACGAGCTCGGCTATCGTCGGCGCGATCACCGGCTCCCTGGCCGCTCCCCGCACGCTGCTGCTCGGCAGGTACGACACCGAAGGCCGCCTTCAGTACGTCGGCCGCACCACCACCCTCGCCCAGGCGGCAGGTGCTGCGGTCGCCGGCCTGCTCACTGCAGGGCGGCGCGGGCATCCGTGGACAGGGTGGTCGTTCTCCGTCGGGTGGGGCAGCCAGGAAAAGCTGAACGTCACGCTGGTGGAACCCGAGCTGGTGGTGGAAGTCGGCGTCGACGTCGCCCGCGACGCCTCCGGCCGGTGGCGACACCCCGCACGCTGGCACCGCGCCCGCCCCGACCTCTCCCCCGCCGACGTCCCCCGCCTGACGTCACCGCCGCACTGACGGCGGCCTGGCGCGGCGGCCCCGCCGACGCGCAACATCGGTGAGCGCACCCCGATCCCCGGGGCGTCCGCGCCGCCCATCCCGCCCCTCCCTCTCCTCAACTCCAGCCAGACACCTCACGTTGCCATGCCGTCAAGCGGCTGGGGTCGGGAGTCGAACAACGAAGACCTCATGGGTAGCCTTTCCGTGTGACCGAATCTGCCTCCGGCCAGGGCTCTTTGCCGACGCGAGAGCGGGTGATCGAGTTGCGGGACTTCATCCACGGACGGACATACGCTGCCGTGGCCCTCACCATCCGCGTCGACGGAGAGCCGCCGCACGCTCCCGAGTCGGATCTGGCTCGCGTTGCGGAGGCTAGTGCTGTGACCGCGTAGGTTCGCCGGGTTGGCGGTCGTGGCGGTTGGATGTGCGGTGATGTCTGTTCCGACCGCTGGAGGCGCGGTGGCTGAGCCTGTCCGTGTGCGCAGACTGACCGACCAGGAAGGGCAACGGCTGCAGCAGATCGTGCGCCGGGGCAGCACGAATTCGGTGCGATATCGGCGGGCGACGATGCTGCTGGCCTCGGCCGGCGGGAACCGGGTGCCGGTGATCGCCCAGCTGGTGCAGGCCGACGAGGACACCGTCCGCGACGTCATTCACCGGTTCAACGAGATCGGCTTGGCCTGTTTGGACCCTCGGTGGGCGGGAGGCCGTCCCCGCCTGCTCAGCACTGACGACGAGGACTTCGTCATCCAGACGGCCACCACCCGACCGGTCAAGCTCGGCCAGCCCTTCACACGCTGGTCACTGCGCAAACTCGTCGCCTACCTGCGGAAAGTCCACGGCCGGATCATCCGCATCGGCCGCGAGGCGTTACGCGGCTTGCTCGCCCGCCGCGGTGTCACCTTCCAGCGCACCAAGACGTGGAAGGAGTCCCCCGACCCGGACCGCGACGCCAAACTCGACCGCATCGAGCACGTCCTGGACCGCTTCCCGGACCGGGTCTTCGCCTTCGACGAGTTCGGCCCGCTCGGCATCCGCCCCACCGCGGGCTCGGGCTGGGCCGAACAACGACGTCCCGACCGGTTGCCCGCCACCTACCACCGCACCCACGGAGTCTTCCACGGCTGCTACTCCGTCGGTGACGACCGCCTGTGGGGCGTCAACCGCCGCAAGAAGGGCGCCGGGAACACGCTGGCCGCGCTGAAGTCGATCCGCGCCGCCCGGACCGACGGCGCACCGATCTACGTGATCATGGACAACCTGTCCGCCCACAAGGGCACCGACATCCGCCGCTGGGCGAAGAAGAACAAGGTCGAGTTGTGCTTCACCCCGACCTACGCGTCCTGGGCCAACCCGATCGAGGCGCACTTCGGACCGCTGAGGCAGTTCACCATCGCCAACTCCAACCACCCCAACCACACCGTACAGACCCGGGCCCTGCACTCCTACCTGCGCTGGCGCAACGCCAACGCTCGCCACCACGACGTCCTGGCCGCCGAACGCAAAGAACGCGCCCGCATCCGCAGCGAGAAAGGCATCCGCTGGGGAGGACGCCCACTCACCACAGCGGCCTGAACGCAACCCGGCGAGCCCATGCCGTCACAGCACTAACCCGGCCCTACCGCGTCAGGTTCCTGGCGGGGCGGGCGCGAGCGCAGGCGCAGGTCGGCGTAAACGAGGTCGGGATGTGTGGCGGCTGTCCGTGCTGCGAGGTCCTCAAAGTAGATCCAGAAGTGCAGTCCGTGCGATCGCCGCTCCGTGTAGACGTACGGAGCCAGGGCGTCCCAAAGGCGCACAATGTTCGTGCCGTACGCGCCGATGACTAAGGTCTGGTCGATCATGCCGTGGGCGACGAGCTTCCCCAGGTCGTCGTAGAACAGTCCGATGGTGTTCGCGTGGGTACGTGCCCGCACCGGCAGGCCGCGGTGGCCGCAATCAGCCGCGTGTTCCTCGGCCAGAGCCGTCAGCACGTATTCCTGTGCCGCAAACCACGCCGCGCTGCGCGTCTCCTTGAAGGCGTCTAGGACCACCGGCAGGTGGTTCCCACCTCTGGCCAAGCGGATTTGCCAGAGGGGCAGGAGTATGGACACGACGAGTGCCGCGAGGGAGATCGAAAGGGGGACAAGGTTCAGCACCATGGTCGTGTCCACCGCGCGAGGGTAGGGCGCGTCGCCTCGCGTCCGCAAGCCAGGCTTCTGCTGGGGCGCCGTGATTCCACTGGTTCGTGTGGCGATCTGCCCGGGGGTCGGCATGCCAAGCTCCACGGCGGTTGATCGTCGTGCTGCTTCGGTATCCAGTTGGGCGGCTTTCTCCTCGGCTCCAGCGAAACTGACGCGGAATCCTTGTGCGGTGGGCCTCGACCGCCAACCCGGCGAACCTATGCGGTCACAGCACTAGCCAAGCGCTGTACCAAGTGACGTCCCACCTGTGTGGTCGGCTGCTTGCCGAGCTTGCGACGGGTCGACCTGGCCCCGTCGCCGAGGCGTCGTGGGAGGCCCTCATCTCGATCAGCGAGGCCTGGCGAGAGGACCGTGACCTGCCGGAAGGCATGAGGGAGCTGATGCCGGTCATGCCGCGCTGACATCGAGCACGGGTGCTGCGGGAAACGCGGTGTTCTCGTCGAACAGCTTGCGGTGCTGGAGGCAGTGGTAGAGCTGGCCGATCATGCGGTTGAAGAGGTTGCGCTGGGCGGCCGCGTGCCAGTCCCCGACCTCTCGGCGTCGCCGGTAATGGGCGCCAGCTCCGGGCGAGTGTCGAAGGGCTGAGAATGCCCATAGATATCCCGCGTGGTTGAGGCGGTCGTTCTTCACCCACCGACGGGTGACGGACGACTTCTTGCCGGAGGCTCTGGTGATGGGCGAGGAGCCCGCGTAGGCCTTCAGGCCGCGGGCGTCGGCGAAGCGGGCGCGGTCGTCCCCGATCTCAGCGAGGATCCGGGCGGCGAGCTGGATGCCGAGCCCGGGGAAGCTCAGCAGGATCTCGGCGTCCGGGTGCTGAGGGAACGCCTCTTCCACCGCCTCAGCGAGCTGGTCGGCGGCGGTGCAGGCGGCTTCCAGCTGGATGAGGAGGGCGAGCATCTGCTTGCCGAGCGCGTCCTCGACCAGCGGCGGCTGGTGGGCCCACGCAGCACGGAAGACGTCGCGCAGTCGGTCGGCTTCCGCGTCGATACCACGCTTGCGGCCGACCCGCTTGAGCACGGCCTGGAGCTGCGTCCGGGTCAGCCGTGCGGCTCGTGAAGGGGTCGGGGCGGCCTTGAGGAGTTCACGGGCCTCGGGCCGGCACAGGCCGTTGGCCCAGGTAGCGCAGGCTTCCAGGGCGGCCGGGTAGTACTCGCGCAACAGGGAGCGGAGCTGGTTGGCGATCTGCTGCCGATTCCACAGAGCGTCCTGCTGGGCGCGGGCCAGGACGGCGATGGCACGACTGAGGTCGCTGTCGCCCGGCAGGGGCCGGTGGGCATGCATGTCGGTGCGCAGGATGTTCGCCAGGACAAGGGCGTCGCCGGGATCGGACTTCTTGCGCGAGACGGAGTGGCGGTCGCGGTAGCGGGCAGCCGCCATCGGGTTGATCGCGAACACCTTCCGCGTTCCGCTCCGCAGCACGGCAACGAGCAGCCCGCGGGATGTCTCGATCGCCACCGGGATCGGGTTCTCCTCGGTGCCGCCGTACTCGGCAAGCAACTCCAGCAGGACCTGGTAGCCGGCCGCGTCGTCGGTGATGTGCCGCTTGGCCAATAAAGTGCCGGTGTCGTCGACCAGGGCGACGTCGTGCGTGCGTTCTGCCCAGTCAATTCCGCAGTAGATCAAAGTGTTCCCTCCCCTACGTGCCGGGTGTTTGCGCTGGTCACGAGCGCATGCGGGCCACGCGAGCGACCTAATCCCAGGCCTCGACCGCAAGAGGGTCGGGCCGACACCTCACTAGCCGTTCGTGGCACCAGCGCACCTCACGGGCCTCGGTCTGCGCAGGAGCTCGAACGGCTCGGGCGTATCAAGAGGTCACCGTGCGATGGGCTCGCACCACCAACACCAACGAGTGATCAAGCGACGGGTGTTGACGCTCGCCGACGCTGAACGGCGCCGCTCTGGCTGGAGGCCTCAAGGCCCAGGCATGGGCAGGTGTCCGTCCAGCGCCGACGAGCGGCAACACCCTTCGTTCGTGGTGGCGGCCGCGAAGGCGCCGGACGCCGCCGCTCTGCATCGAGGCGTCAAAGCCAAGTCTGGCGAAGGCATCCGTCCGGCACCCACGCAACCGCTACCACTCCGAATACCAGGACCGCGCGCCGCAATGTGCGAAGGTCTCAGTCGACCCGGCTGGCCGGAGGCATCGCAGCCCCGTACTCGAAGATCCCGAGCAGCATCCGCTCCGTCGGAACGCTCTTAAGTACGGATTAGGGCATGGGCAAAGCGGCCGCAACGGGGATGTCAGCGCCCCGACCACGCCAGTACGCCCGTGGTGACCTGGACGAACGCCAGGCCGCCGCGAAGACTCGCGCAACACCTAGGGCATCCGGGCGTTCCTCATGCGGCCTTCCCGTGCGCGGGCCAGCTGCCGCAACTCGGCAGGCGCCGCCGGCACCGAGGGGACACCCTTCCAAGGTGTGCTGACAACCCGTTGCGGCCCCGCCCCCTTCGCAGGACGGGGCCGCTCCGTGCGTCTGGGCCCGAGAAGACCCCGGGCGGGTTTTGGACACTGCCGGGAGGAGCAGCTCGCCGTGCCGCCGTCGCGTGCAGGTACAGCGCTACGCGAAGAGGATCTTCGTCGTCGTGCTTCCCATCACGGCGATGCGCCTCGCGGGATGGGGCATCCCGTCGGCCGGAGCGGTTGGGGTCTCACGCTGTAGTCGAGCAGGCCAGTGCCACGAACCATGCAATGAAGAGGACCGCCGCAGCCGTGGTCATACAGATCGCCCATCGCAGGTGACGAAGTTTGCGCACATTGAGGTTCCCCCTGCCGACCGGACAGCTTGATACTGGGACGGATGGTCCCAGAGGAAGCAGTCACAGGTAGTGAGTAGCAAGAGCAACATGAGTAAGCGGTATACGGCCGAGTTCAAGCGGGACGCGGTCGCCTTGGCGTTGTCCTCGGAGAAGACGGTCACCGAGGTCGCGAGGGATCTGGGCGTGAGTCCGGAAGGGCTGCGCGGGTGGGTGAAGCAGGCGAAGGTCGACCGCGGTGAGGGGCCCGCCGGGGCTTTGACCACTGCGGAGCGTGAGGAGTTGGTCTGGCTGCGGCGGAAGGTCCGCGAGCAGGAGGCCACGATCGAGGTTCTGGGAAAAGCGACCGCCTTCTTCGCGCAGGACAAGATGAGGTAGACACCGCGGCACGGTGTCGTTTCATCGGTGCGGAGAAGGCGTCGGAGGGTAATCCTGCAGGCCGCAGTGTTGCGTTTCTGTGCCGTGTGCTGGCAGTGCCCCGTTCCACCTACTACGCGCACAGGGCGTCACGGCTGGCCCGGACGGTGCGGGAGCGGGCCGAGGAGGTACTGGTGGGCGAGATCCGGGTGCTTCACGCCGGATCTCGCGGTGCCTACGGGGCCCCGCGGATCCACGCCGCCCTGCGGCGGGCCGGGCGGGTGGTGAACTCCAAGAAGATCGAGCGGCTGATGCGCAAGCACCTGATCGTCGGGATCACCCGCCGCCGACGGCGGGGCCTGACCCGGCAGGCAAAGCGGGCGGTGTTCGCGCTCGACCTGATCGGCCGGGACTTCACCGCGCCCCGGCCAGGGATGCGGCTCGTCGGCGACATGACTGAACTCGGCACGCTGGAAGGGAAGTTGTATCTGGCGACCTGTATCGATCTCGCGACGCGGGAGGTGGTCGGCTGGGCGATGGCCGACCACCACCGCGCCGAGCTGCCGGTCGCCGCCTTGCGGATGGCGGCCGGGCGTGGCGGCCTGGAGCAGGGTTGCGTCATGCATACGGATCGCGGCAGCGAGTACACGAGTGATGAATTCCGTAGCGAAATACGCAAGTTGCGCATGAGGCAGTCGATGGGGCGCGTCGGCTCTTGTTACGATAATGCCGCCGCGGAAAGCTGGTTCGCCATCCTGAAAGCAGAGATCGGGACGGCCATGTGGGAGACCCG
>NZ_JBSFMT010000117.1:0-20418 GCF_053599695.1 Streptomyces sp. NPDC000878
AGTGGGGGCTGGTCGCGCCCCGCGGCGGAGCCGCAGATCGATACAGCCCCGCGCCCCTATCGGGGCGCGGGGACTCGCTACTTAAAGGCGGTCGCCCGGGAGTTCACCGGCCGAGACCTCCAACACGCCCCGCTCGGTGACCAGTCCCGTCACCAGCCGCCCCGGCGTCACGTCGAACGCCGGGTTGTGGCCGCGTGACTCGGCAGGAGCCGTGCGTACGCCCGACCACTCCAACACCTCGTTCTCGCCCCGGAGTTCGATGTGGATGTCGTCGCCGGTGGCCGTCGCCAGGTCGACCGTGGTCGTGGGCGCCGCCACCAGGAACGGGATCCCGGCGTCCGCGCAGGCGAGTGCGACCCCGACCGTGCCGACCTTGTTGGCGGTGTCGCCGTTGGCCGCGATCCGGTCGGCGCCGACGATCGCCGCGTCGACCTCGCCACGCAGGATCGTGCCCGCCGCGGCCCCGTCCGCCTGGACGTAGTGCGGGATGCCTTCCTGGACCAGCTCCCAGGCGGTCAGGCGCGAGCCCTGGAGCAGCGGTCGCGTCTCGTCGGCGTACACGACCTCCAGCCGACCGCGTGCGTGCAGTTCGCGGATGACGCCAAGTGCCGTACCCCATCCGGCCGTTGCGAGCGCGCCGGTGTTGCAGTGGGTGAGGATGCGCAGCGGGCGGTCGCCGACGCTCGCGGCGAGGCGCTTGAGCAGCCAGTCGGCGCCGTGCGCGCCCATCGTCCGGTTGGCCTCGACGTCCTCGCGCTGGACGGCGGCGGCCTCTTCGAGCACCGCTTCCAGGCCCTCGTCGAAGCGGGTCATGACCCGGTCCACGCACACCATGAGGTTGACGGCGGTCGGCCGCGCCTCGCGGATCCGCGCCACGGCCGCCCGTACCTGCTCCTCGGTCCAGCCCTCGCGCTCGCCTTCGATCAGCGCCAGCGCGACCCCGTACGCGCCCGCCGCGCCGATCGCCGGGGCGCCGCGTACGACGAGCCGCTGGATCGCGTCCACCAGGGTGTCCACATCGCGGACATCCATGGTCTCGTTGCGGTGCGGGAGCAGGGTCTGGTCGATGAGCGCGAGGCTGTTTCCGGTCCAGCCGACGGCGCGCAGTTCCTGGGACATGGCGGGACGCTCCTGAAGTTCCGATCGGTGCGCGACACCGTACATGACCTCGGAGAACCACAGTTCGAGACAGCTGGGCGGGTGGCCGATTCCCGGTGTTAGAGTCCAGCACCCGCACCCGTAAGGCCCATGTGAAGGAGGACACGTGCTGCTCACCGAGCGCCGATTCCTCGACCACGGCCGGTGCGCGAGCGACGGCTGTCGACGCTGACCCGTCCCCTTCGGCGTCCCCTTCTCCTTCTCTTCTCCTCCTCGACTCGCCTCCTCGCCTCGCCCCTCCCGTGCTCAGCGCAGAGCGCGGGCTGTGCCGTACGTTCCCCCGGAAGGTCCCCGATGACTCGCAGATCCCGTCGCTCGCTCCCGCTCGTCGCCATGACCGCGCTGCTCGTCGCCGGTGCCACCGCCTGCAACGCCGCCAAGGACGACGCGTCCTCCGACAGCAGTGCGGGCGCCACGTCGTTCACGCTGGTCACGCCGGACGCCGTCGGGCAGAACGAGTTCCTGAAGCTGGCCGTGACCGGTGTCAAGGCCGCCGCGAAAGCGCACAGCGGGACCGAGAAGGTGTTCGAGTCCACGGACACGGCCTCCCAGCAGCAGAACGTGCAGGCGGCCGTGGACGCGGCGCCGGACATCGTCGTGCTGGTCGGCTTCGAGTTCGCGGACCTGGTCGCTCAGCAGGCCGAGGCGCACCCCAAGCAGCAGTTCCTGATGATCGACGCGTGCACGACGAAGGCGTTCGACAACGTCAGCTGCGGTGTCTTCCGTGAGCACGAGGGTGTCTTCCTCGCGGGCGCCGAGGCGGGGCTGCTGACCAAGAGCGGCAAGGTCGGCGCGGTGGACGTGCTGGACACGCCCGTGTTCCGCCGCTTCAGCGACCCGTTCGCGGCCGGCGCCCAGCATGTCGCGCCGAAGACCAAGACCGGTACGCGCTTCGTCGGCGGCCAGTCGCCGTTCGACGACTCGGCGCGCGCCAAGGAGCAGGCGAACGATCTGCTGTCCGACGGCTACGACCAGCTGATGGCGGCTGCGGCGGCCGGCAACTACGGCGTGTTCGAGGCGGCCAAGGCGAAGGGCGCGTTCGCGTACGGCGTCGACGTCAACCAGTGCCCCTCGGCGCCCGGGACGGTCGTCGACAATGTGATCAAGCGCACGGACGTCGCCGTGGAGAAGGGCGTCGAGCAGGTCCTCGGCGGTCAGACGGGCACGACCACCTCGTACGGTCTGAAGGAGGGCGGCATCAGCCTCACGGGTCTGGAGGACGGTGTGGCCGACTCCCAGTGCGTGATCGCGAAGCACGCCGACGTCCTGAAGAAGGTCAAGGCGCTGCGCGACCAGATCGTGTCCGGAGAGCTGACGGTCGATGACCCCGCCGCCGCCAGCTGACGTGCGGGAGACAGCGGTCGAGCTCCGGGGAATCACCAAGCGGTTCCCCGGCACGCTCGCCAACGACGCCGTCGACCTGACCGTCCGGCGCGGCGAGATCCACGCCCTGATGGGCGAGAACGGCGCCGGCAAGTCGACACTCATGTCCGTCCTGTACGGGATGGAGCGCCCGGATGCCGGTTCGGTGCTCGTCGACGGACACGAGGTCTCCTTCTCGGACCCCGGCGACGCGATGGCCGCCGGGCTGGGCATGGTCCACCAGAGCTTCAAGCTGTTCGACTCGCTGACGGTCGCCGAGAACGTGGTGTACGCCGCCGAGCCGCGCCGTTTCGGCCTGGTGGACCGGGGTGCGGCCCGCCGCCGGGTGCGTGAGCTGGCCGAGGAGCACGGGCTCGCGGTCGATCCGGACGCCCGGGTCGGCGAGCTGCCCGTGGGGCTGCGCCAGCGCGTGGAGATCCTGAAGCTGCTGCACCGCGGCGCCCGGACGCTGATCCTCGACGAGCCCACCGCCGTCCTCACCCCGGCCGAGGCGGACGCCCTGTTCGCGGTCCTCAAGTCCCTTGCCGCACAGGGCCGTACGGTCATCCTGGTCACGCACAAACTGCGCGAGGTCCTCGAAGGCAGCGACAACGTCACGGTGTTGCGGGACGGCAGGGTCGTCGCCCGCCTGGTCACCGCGGACACGTCCGCCGACGAGATCGCCGCCGCGATGACCGGCCGCGCCGTGGAACTCGACCGCGTCCACGCCCCGGGCACCCCGGGCGACGTGGTCCTGGACGTCACCGGCTTCGCCACGGACGGCGTACGGGACGTCCAACTGACCGTCCGCGCAGGGGAGATCGTCGGTATCGCGGGCGTCGCGGGCAACGGCCAGAGCGAGCTGGTGGAGGCGCTGGCCGGACTACGGCCGGTGACCGCAGGGCGGGTCGCGCTGCTCGGCGACGACATCACCCACGCCTCGGCGACCGAACGCCGCGCCAAGGGCCTCGCGTACGTCCCCGAGGACCGCCACGCCGTCGGTACGGCGCCCGCCGCGTCGGTCGCGGACAACCTGGCGATGGGCCACCACCGTACGTCGCTGTCCGCACGCGGACTGCTTCCACCGGCGGCCGTACGAGGTCACGCGCGGCGCCTGATCGAGCGCTTCGGCATCAAGGCGTCCTCCCCGGAGGTGTCCGCGTCCTCGCTCTCCGGCGGCAACCTGCAGAAGCTGCTCATCGGACGCGAACTCGCCCACGACGCCCCGCTGTTGCTCGTCGAGCAGCCCACACGCGGAGTCGACATCGGCGCCGTCCAGAACATCCACGACCAGCTGATCGCCTACCGCGACGCCGGCCACGCCGTCCTGCTCGTCTCGGCCGAGCTGAGCGAGATCCGGGGGCTCGCGGACCGGGTCCTGGTGATGTACGAGGGCCGCGTGACGGCGTCGTACGACAAGGCCGAGGCGGACGAGCGGACGCTGGGCCTCGCGATGGCCGGCGGCGCCGATCACTCGGCCCCGGTGACCCCGGTGGCCGCGGTGGAGGTCGGAGACTGACATGGAACAGACACCCCGAACATCGCCAACAACCCATATAGCGAGAGCACTTCGCTCCCCCGTCGCCTTCTCGGTGCTCGCCGGGGTCGTCATCGGCGCCCTGTTCCTCGTCGGGACGGGCGCCGATCCGGTCGCCGCGTACGGCGCGGTGCTCAGCGGTTCGCTCGGCGCCGACGGCATCGGGTCGACGCTGACCACCCTGACAAGCGTGCTGGGGCTGGCGCTCGCGCTGGCCGTGCCGTTGCGCGCCGGGCTCATCAACCTGGGCGGGGACGGGCAGTTGGTGCTCGGCGGGATGGCGGCTGCCGTGACGGGGCTGTACTCGCCGTTGCCCGCGCCGCTCACCGTCGTCCTCGCGCTGCTCGCGGGCATGACAGCCGGTGCCGGATACGCGGCCCTGGCCGCCCTGTGCGAGAACCGGTTCGGCGTACCGCTGCTGGTCAGCAGCCTGCTGCTCAGCTATCCGGCGGCGTCCTTCGCCTCCTATCTGGCCCGCTATCCGCTCAAGGAACCCGGCTCCAGCCTCCCCCAGACGCGCCAGCTGCCGGACGGGGTCGCGCTGCCCACGTTCGGTTCGTCGACCGTGACGGTCGGGCTGCTGCTGGTCGTCCTGGCCGCCGCCGCGTACTGGTTCACCGACCGGCGCACCGCGGTCGGCTACGAGATGCGGATGACCGGTCTCAACGCCCGTTTCTCCGCGTACGCGGGCGTCGAGCGCACGGGCCTGACGCTGCGGCTGATGGCGGTGTCGGGCGCGCTGGCCGGACTCGTGGGCGCCATAGGCGTGTTGAGCTTCCCGTACCGCTTCCTGGACGGCTCGCTCACCGCGCCCGGCTACACCTGGACGGGTCTGACGGCGGCCCTGCTCGCCGCCGCCGCGCCCGTCGGCACGGTCCTCGCGTCCTTCTTCTTCGCCATGCTCCAGGTCGGCGGCCTGTCGATGGAGCGGACGACCGAGGTGCCGCGCGAGCTGACCCAGGTGCTCCAGGCGATCGTGATCGTGTTCCTGGCGGCCCGGCTGCGCTTCCCGCGCTTCTCCCGCAGACGCGGGAGCAAGGGTGACGACAAGCCCGCCCCGCAAGGCTCGCCGAACCCACAAAGCCCGCAAGGGGAGTTGGTCTGATGTTCTTCGACTCCGATCTCCTCATGTCGGCGCTGCGCGCGCTGACGCCCATCCTGCTGGCCGCGCTCGGTGGGGCGATCTGCGAACGGGCGGGCGTCTTCAACATCGGCCTCGAAGGCATGATGCTGATGGGCTGCTTCACGGCCGTGGCCACGAGCTGGTTCACCGGCAGCCCCTGGCTCGGCGTATTGGCGGCGGCCCTCGCCTCCGCCGCGTACTCGCTGATCCTGGCCGTGGGCGCGGTAACCCTGCGCGGAGACGCAGTAGTGCTCGGAATCGCCCTGAATCTCCTGGCAGTCGGCCTGACCAGCTTCCTCCTCCGTACCGTCTTCGGCGTGCAGGGCACCTTTGACGATCCGTCACTGGCCGGGCTGCCGTTGGTCGGTGGCTTCTCGCCGCTCGCGTATCTGGCGTGGGCGTCGGTCGGTGTGGCCGCGCTGATGCTGTCCCGGCATGTGTGGGGGCTCAGGCTGCGCGGGGTCGGTGAGGCACCGGACGCGGCGGCCACGCTCGGCGTGAGCCCGGTCAAGTACCAGTACGCGGCCGTGCTCGTGTCCGGTGTACTGTGCGGGCTCGCGGGGGCCCAACTCGCCCTGGGCAACGTCACGTTGTTCTCCGAGAACATGACGGCGGGGCGCGGCTGGATCGCCGTGGTCGCGGTCATGCTCGGCCGTGCGCTGCCGCTCGGTGTACTGCTGGCGGCGCTGCTGTTCGGCCTCGCGGAGGCGGCCGGCTTCCGCCTCCAGGGCCTCGGCCTGCCGCAGCAGGCGACCGACGCCGCGCCGTACGTCGTGACACTCGGCGCCCTGTTCCTGACGACGGCCCGCCGCCGTCGCCGTACGCCTTCCACGTCCACGTCCCCTTCTCCCGGAGCCGTTTCATGACGCAGGACCTGTTGCCCGTCACCCGAATACCCCGCACGGGGCTGCCGCCGCGCGCGCTGGTCGTCGGCGACCCGCTGCGCGCCGCTCTCGTCGGCGCCAAGCTGGAGGGCGCGCAGGAGGTGTCGTACCACCGCGAATACCGTGTGTTCAGCGGGAGTTGGAAGGGCGTGCCGGTGCTGGTCGCCTCGCACGGGGTGGGCGCCCCGGGGGCGATCCTGCTGTTCCAGGAGCTGGCGGACGCCGGTGTGCGGACCTTCCTGCGGTTCGGTACGGCCGGTGCGATGCGGCCGGGGATCGGCGACGGCGACCTCGTCATCGCCGAGGCGGCCGTCCGGGACGACGGTGTCACCCAGCAGTTGCTGCCCCCGGAGTACCCGGCGGTGTCCTCGCCCGAGGCGGTGCTCGCGCTCCAGCGGGCGGCACGCGAGACGGGCGCCCCGCACCACCGGGGCATCGTGTGGACACGGGCCGCCTTCCAGCCCGGTCTGCTCCCCCTGTTCTCCTACGAGGGCGCCGGACTCGCCGCCATCGAGATGGAGTTGAGCGCACTTCTGGTGACGGCCTCGCTGCGCGGACTGGTCGCGGGCGGAGTGGTCGTCATCGACGGGGCGAACGCCGACGAACTGGTCGACGAGACCGTCACCGGCGGCTACAACCCGCACCGCGAGGTCGTCGCGGAGGGCGTCGAACGCGGCGCGGTGGTGTCGCTGGAGGCGCTGCGCCTGCTGGCGGAGAACGAAGACGAGGACGAGGCCGGGGAGTACGGCGCATGAGCGAGCCGATCGACCTGCTGGTGCACGGCGGCGATGTCCTCACCGTGGACGAGGCCGGAACCGTCGTACAGGACGGGGCTGTTGCCGTCCGGGACGGCGAGATCGTCGCCGTCGGCCCGGCCGAGGAGCTGACAACCCGGTTCACAGCCGACGAGTCCCTTGACGCCACGAACTGCCTGGTCCTCCCCGGCCTGGTCAACACGCACACCCACCTGGCGATGACGCTGCTGCGTGGCCGGGCCGACGACGTCACCCTCCAGGGCTTCCTGGAGCGCGTCCTGAAGTGGGAGGCCCAGCTGCTCTCGCCGAAGAACGTGGCGGCGGCCGTCCGGGTCGCGGTCGCCGAGAGCGTACGCGCCGGGGTGACCTCCGCGCTCGACATGTACTGGTTCCACGAGGCGGCCGAACAGGCGGCCCGCGAGACGGGCTGGCGGCTGCACACCGGCCCCACCTTCATGGACGTACCGCAGCCGCCCGACGGCATCGCCTACGAGGACCGGCTGGCCTGGGCCCGCCAGGACCTGGAGGCACGCGGAACCCCGCGCCTCGGCAACCGCCCGATCCTCTTCGCGCACTCCACCTACACCCTCTCCCCCGACCAGCTGGTCGAAATCGCCGCCCTGGCAAGGGAGTTCGGCGCGCTGCTGCACATCCACGCCGCCGAGAACGCGACCGAGGTCGCCACCGTCGAGGTGAAGTACGGCAAGCGCCCGGTGGAGTTGCTCGACTCGCTCGGGCTGCTCGGCCCCGACCTGCTGCTGGCCCACGCCGTGGACCTGACCGGCCCGGAGATCGCGGCGCTGGCCCGCACCGGCACGTCCGTCGCCCACTGTCCGGTCTCGAACCTGAAGCTCGGCTGCGGTATCGCGCCGGTGCCCCGGCTGCTCAGCGCCGGTGTGACCGTCGGGCTCGGCACGGACGGGGCCGTCAGCTCCAACACCCTGGACGTGCTCGGCGCGGTCCGGCAGGCGGCCCTGGTGCACAAGGCGGGCGGCGACCCCACGGCCGTCGGCGCCGAACAGGCCGTACGCATGGCGACCGTCGAGGGCGCGAAGGCGCTGGGCCTGGGCGACCGGCTGGGCTCCCTGGAGGCGGGCAAGCGGGCCGACCTGATCGTGCTCGATCTGAACGCCCCGCATCTGCGGCCCCGGCACGACCCCTGGTCGACGCTCGCGTACGCGGCGCACTCGGCGGACGTCCGGGACACCGTCGTGGACGGCAGGGTGCTGATGCGGAACCGGACGCTGACCACCCTCGACGAGGCCGCCGCCCTCGCCGACCTGGAAGCACTGGCCTGACACCCGCCCCGGCAGCCCGCAGGTACAGTTCCGGCCACGCTTGGGGGACCCTCGTACGGGCTGACATCGCATTTTGTGTCCCGTTCAGCCCACTGAACCCCCATAATGGCCTGAGACATCGGATGTCTGAACAGGTCTGAACGGCAGGGAGGCCCGCCATGGCAGTCACCGACGAGGCGATCGAGAAGATCAAGGGAATGATCGTCTCCGGGTCGCTGCGCCCCGGCGACCGGCTGCCCAAGGAGAGCGAGCTGGCCGCCGAACTCGGCCTGTCCCGCAACTCCCTGCGGGAGGCGGTGCGCGCCCTGTCGCTCATCCGGATTCTCGACGTACGGCAGGGCGACGGCACCTACGTCACCAGCCTCGACCCCCAACTGCTCCTCGAAGCGCTGAGCTTCGTCGTCGACTTCCACCGCGACGACACGGTCCTGGAGTTCCTGGCCGTGCGCCGCATCCTGGAGCCGGCCGCGACCGCGATGGCGGCGCAGCGCGTCAGCGAGCAGCAACTGGACGCGCTCTCCGCCCAGCTGGACCGGCTGGGCGGTGCGCCGTCGGTGGAGGAACTGGTCGCCGCCGACCTGGAGTTCCACCGGGGGATCGTGCAGAGTTCCGGCAACTCGGTGCTCTGTTCGCTCCTCGACGGTCTGTCCGGGCCCACCACCCGGGCCCGGATCTGGCGCGGGCTGACCCAGGAGGACGCGGTCAGCCGCACGCTGCACGAGCACCGGGCGATCCTGGGCGCCCTGCGCGACCGGGACGCGGAGGCGGCGCGGTCGTGGGCGACGGTGCACATCGCGAGCGTGGAGCAATGGCTGAGGTCGACCCTGTAGAGGTACCCCCGGACGTACCTCTGGACGTACTCCTGAACGCACCCCGAACGCTCGGATGAATGTGAGGGGTGGTGCGGGGTGGCTCAGGAGTGGTGTTTCCGGGCGTCCATCGGGGCAGTGATCCGTTCACTCCCCCGTGCAAGGGGGCTGCGGGCGCCCCCGCCACACGCCGTAAGGTTGGGTGGTCAAACGAGGGCACGTCGGAAGGAGGCGCTGGGTGATCGAGCTGGAGGGGGTTCCCGAGCTGATCGACCCAGTCATGGTGGCCGCGTTCGAGGGTTGGAACGACGCCGGCGACGCCGCTTCCAGTGCGGTCGCGCATCTGGACCGGGAGTGGAAGGGCGAGGTGTTCGCGGCGCTCGACGCCGAGGACTACTACGACTTCCAGGTCAACCGCCCCACCGTGTGGCTGGACAACGGCGTCCGCAAGATCACCTGGCCGACGACCAGGCTGTCCGTGGTCAGGATCGGCGGCGACAAGCCCCGTGACCTGGTGCTGGTCCGGGGTATCGAGCCGTCGATGCGCTGGCGCTCGTTCTGCAACGAGCTGCTGGGCTTCGCGCACGAGCTGGGCGTGGAGCTGGTGGTGATCCTGGGCGCGCTGCTCGGTGACACCCCGCACACCCGTCCGGTTCCGGTCAGCGGGGTCACGTCCGACGCGGATCTGGCCCAGCGGATGGATCTGGAGGAGACCAAGTACGAGGGCCCCACGGGCATCGTCGGCATCCTCCAGGAGGCGTGCACGCACGCGGGCGTCCCGGCGGTCTCACTCTGGGCGGCGGTCCCGCACTACGTCTCCCAGCCGCCCAACCCGAAGGCGACGCTGGCCCTCCTCAACCGCCTGGAGGACCTGATCGACGTCCGCATCCCGCTGGGCGAGCTGCCCGAGGACGCGCGCGCCTGGCAGGTGGGCGTGGACCAGCTGGCCGCCGAGGACAGCGAGGTCGCGGAGTACGTGCAGACGCTGGAGGAGGCCCGGGACACCGCCGAGCTGCCCGAGGCGACGGGCGAGGCGATCGCCCGCGAGTTCGAACGCTATCTGCGCCGCCGCGACGGCACGGGCCCGGCCCCCGGCGGCCACGCCACCGCGGACGGCACCGACAGCGCGTCGTACCTCCGCGACAACCCGGGCCCCCGCCCGAAGCCGCAGCCGCCGAAACCACCCCAGCTGCCGAGCACGGACGACGAGGACTCCCCGGAGGAGTGATCTCCGCCAAGGAGTCAAGGAGCGACGAGAAGGGCCGGTGCGCACCACGCGCACCGGCCCTTCCGCCGTACGTGACGTACCGGCGCGTCCGTCAGCGGTCCACGGCGACCACGGCGTACGTCGTCTCGGGCGTCGGCGTCGTCGAGAACCGGGCGTTGGGCAGATACAGCCGGTTCCGGTACGCGGCCACGGTGGTCGGCACATCGAAGTCCGGGTCGGTGATCCGCCGTCGGAAGACCCCGCTGCTGCCGTCCGGGGAGAGCGTGAACACGTCGATCGCGTTCTGCCGGTTCTGTACGACGTACAGCGTGCGCCCGATGAGCAGCAGGCCGTCGCCGTTGGTGAGCGGGGCCGCGTCCCCGAGCCCGACGAGCTTGGTGACCCCGGTGCGCGGGTCCACCCGGTGCAGTCCGCCCACCCCGGACTGGACGACGAGCAGTGCCTTTCCGTCGGGCGTGGCGGTGATCCCGTTGGCGTTGACGACCTCGCCGGGCACCTGGCTCCAGTCGCCGCTCAGGGTGATCCGTACGACTGTTTTGCCACTGCTCCACAGCTCGCCGCCACGGCCGAGCGGGACGACGTACAGGTGCGGCTGGAAGGAGTCCGTGAAGATCGCCCCGCGCGGGTGCAGGAACACGTCGTTGGCGAAGGTGGGGGTCGTCGAGGTGAAGGTGTACGAGGCGATGACAGCGCCGGTACGAGTGTCCACGACCCGGGCGCCCTGAGCGCGGGCGGCGACGAACAGCCGTCCCCGGCCGTCGAGTTCGAGCCCGACGGACGGGGTGCCGGGTCCGGCCGAGATGATCTCGCCGGCGCCGGTGCGCAGGTCGGCCCGGTAGATCGAGCCGTCGCCGAGCGAGCCCAGGTAGGCGTAGGGGCCTGCGCCGGTGGCTATGCCTTCCGGACGGAAGCCGTTCGGCAGGGGTATCAGGGTCGGCCAGGCCTTCGGGGACGCGACGGCCGGTGAGGCGGCCAGGGTGGCGGCGGAGACGGTGGCGGCTCCCGCCGCGAGGAATCCGCGACGGCTGACATGGCGTGCGAAGGAACCGTGCGTGGGTGCCACGGGGTTTCCTTCCGGGAAGGGACCGGCAGTTGGCCGGTCCTGCGGGTCAACTGACCCTGACACCACATCACATGTCGACTCGCGCCACAGCTCGCCCCAGAGAAGTCGACAGCACCTCGACAGCAATGGACGAGTCGCGTCCGGAGGAGCAGGGTGTGCTCCGCACCGGCCGAAGGGAGCGGTTTGCGATGACCGACCAGGTACAGCCGGGGTTCAGCTGTCGTGGGACCGAGGAGGAGCTGATCGTCGTCGCCGGCCCCGAGGCCCGGCTGCGGGCCCGGCCCGACGGTGTGCGTTCGGCGGCCGATGCCGATGTGTCGGCCCTCGGCATGTTCCTCGACGCCGAACAGCTCGTCCTGGAACCGCTGTTCGGCAGCGAGGAGCGCCTTCGGCGTTCGGGGAGCACAGGAACGGCGAGTCTGCCCGACCTCGCGTTGTTCTACCGGGTGCGGGGCGGTGAGCAGCGCGTTCGTGAACTGCGGGCCGGGATCGCCGAGTTGCCGGGTATCGACACGGCGTATGTGAAACCGGGCGCCTTACCGGCCGCGTCGAGGGCGACCGGAGCGAGCGCGGCGGAGGGCGCGACCGTGACCCCCGACCTCACCGGGCGTCAGGGCTACCTGAAGCCCGCGCCCAAGGGCGTGGACGCCCACTGGGCCTGGGAGCGGCCCGGCGGCTCGGGGCGGGGCGTCACGGTGATCGACGTGGGAGGTGCCTGGCAGCTCGGCCACGAGGGGCTCGCCGCCAAGCTCGCGGGCGTGGTCGCCGGGACCCCGTCGGCCGACCTGGCCTGGCGCAACCACGGTACGTCCGTGATCGGCGTGCTCGGTGCCGGCCGCGACGGGCACGGCATCACCGGGATCGTCCCGGACGCGGTGACGGCCGCCGCGTCCGTCCAGGGGCTCGGCACCGCCGCCGCGATCCACGCCGCCGCCGAACGGCTCCGCCCCGGGGACCTCGTACTGGTCGGACTGCACCGGCCGGGACCGCGCTTCGGCTTCGAACCCCGCGACGACCAGCGGGGCTGTATCGCCCTCGAATGGTGGCCGGACGACCACGCCGCCGTCCGTCACGCCACCGCCCGGGGCATCCTCGTGGTGGCCGCTGCGGGCAACGGCGCCCAGTCGCTCGACGACGGTGTGTACGAGCGCCGCCCGGACGGGTTCCCGGAGCGATGGCGCAACCCGTTCAACGTGTCCAACCCGTGCTCCGGCGCGGTCCTGGTCGGCGCAGGCGCCCCGCCGCCCGGCACCCACGGCCGTGATCACGGCCCCGACCGGTCCCGGCTGGCGTTCTCCAACCACGGGGCCCGCGTGGACGCGCAGGGCTGGGGCGCCGAGGTCACGACCTCGGGCGGCTTACGGGACCGGCCGGGGGACCTCCAGGGCGGCCCCGAGGAGATCGCCTGGTACACGGACAGGTTCTCCGGGACCTCCGCCGCCGCTGCGACGGTGGCCGGCGCCCTGGCCGCGCTGCAGGGCATGCTCAAGGCGGCGGCCCGGCCCCCGATGACGCCCGAGGCCGCCCGTACGGTGCTGCGGGCCACGGGTTCCCCGCAGCAGGACGCTCCGGGGCGGCCCGTGTCCCAGCGGATCGGCAGCCGGCCGGACATCAGGGCGGCGGTCACGCGTCTGCTGCCGGAGGCGGTCGGCTCGGGCCGCGCCGAGCGCTACTGGGACGAACTGCTCCCCTACCCGCGCGAACTCCCGCCCAGACTCCGGCTGTTCGTGGCGGGCGCCTGGCGCAGCCTCGACCGTCCGTCCCCCGAGATCCGTCAGGCGGTGCACACCGCCTTCGCCGGGGGCCGACCGGACGTACGCGTCTGGTTCTCGGACGACGAGATCGTCGGTCTGGTGATCACCGGCTGAAAACGATTGAACAACGGTGGGGCGCCGGGCGGATGACCCGCCCAGCGCCCATCGCGTACACGATCCTCGTTACAGCGCGACGCCCAGCAGGGCGTCCACGGCACGGGAGACGACGCCCGGGGCGCCCTCGTCCGTGCCGCCACGCTCCGCCTGGAGGGCCGCCCAGCGGTCCACGGCGGCCAGGGCGGCCGGGGCGTCCAGGTCGTTCGCCAGGGCCTCGCGCAGCTCCTCCACGAGCGCGTCACCGGACGGCCCGTCGGGCCGGGACACGGCGGCCCGCCAGCGCCCGAGCCGCGCGACGGCGTCCTCCAGCACCTGGTCGGTCCACTCCCAGTCGGCCCGGTAGTGGTGGGCTAGCAGGGCGAGCCGGATGGCGGCCGGGTCGACGCCCTCGCGGCGCAGCGCGGACACGAAGACGAGGTTGCCCCTGGACTTGGACATCTTCTCGCCGTCGAGCGCGACCATGCCGGCGTGGACGTACGCCTTGGCCATGGGGAACTCGCCGGTGAGCACCTGGGCGTGCGAGGCGCCCATCTCGTGGTGCGGGAAGGCGAGATCGGATCCCCCGCCCTGGACGTCGAAGCCCATACCGAGGTGGTCGAGGGCGATGGCGACACACTCGATGTGCCATCCGGGGCGACCGCGGCCGAGCGAACCGCCGTCCCAGCTCGGCTCGCCCTCGCGGGCGGCCATCCACAGCATCGGGTCGAGCGGGTTCTTCTTGCCGGGGCGGTCGGGGTCGCCGCCACGCTCGGCGGACAGCAGCCGCATCGCGGCGGAGTCCAGGTTGGACACCTTGCCGAAGTCGGGGTCGGACTCGACGGAGAAGTAGACGTCCCCTTCGAGTTCGTAGGCGGCGCCCGCGTCCCGGAGCCGCTCGACGAGCGGGACGATGCCGGGTATCGCCTCGACGGCGCCGATGTAGTGCTTCGGGGGCAGCATCCGCAGGGCGGTCATGTCCTCCCGGAAGAGAGCGGTCTCCTTCTCGGCGAGCCCCACCCAGTCGATCCCGTCGCGCTGCGCCCGCTCGAGGAGCGGGTCGTCGACGTCGGTGACGTTCTGGACGTAGTGAACCTGCCGCTTGGTGTCGAGCCACACGCGTTGAACGAGGTCGAACGCGTTGTAGGTCGCCGCGTGACCCATGTGGGTCGCGTCGTACGGGGTGATGCCGCAGACGTAGATACGGGCGACGGGACCGGGGTCGAGGATGACGAGACCGCCGGTCGCGGTGTCGTGGATCCTCAGGTCGCGGCCCTGACCAGTCAGGGCGGGGACCTCGGAAGCGGGCCAGGCATGCATGTCATGAGCGTAACCGGACGGATGTTCCGTATACGAGCCGGACGGGGTCCAGATGGCCGGGAAGACGGTCTTGCGAGATTAGTCTCAGTGTCGTAGCTGCGGCCCGGTGGGGGCTGGTCGCGCAGTTCCCCGCGCCCCTGAAAACCCCGCCCGTCCCGATCCGTTCGCCTGCGGGCGGGTGGGGGTTGAGCGCGCAGTTCCCCGCGCCCCTGGAGGGGCGGGCCTGGTCGCCTTGCTGCGGGCATGCGTGCCGCCTGGGGCGGCTCCCGTCCCACCGAGAGCGGCACCCCGTAAGCGCCGGGCTGCGTGACCCACCCCCCAGCACCAACACCCCGCACCCTCACACCGGCGGCCACGGAATCGCCGGCCACTCGCCGCTGGGCTCCGGGTGCTTCCCGGACGACAGCAACGCCTCCACACGTACGCGCGTCGCGGCCACCTCACCGGGGGTGATCAGTTCCTCCAGGCGGGTGCTCAGTGGTGCGCCCGGTGTCAGGGCGTCCCGTAGGGATGTGAGTACTGACACCGCCTCGGGAGGGAGCGGCTCCCCCGCCCAGCCCCACAACAACGTCCGCAGCTTGTTCTCGGCGTTGAAGGTGACCCCGTGGTCGATCCCGTACAGCCGCCCCTCGTCACCCGGCAGCAGATGCCCGCCCTTGCGGTCCGCGTTGTTGATCACCGCGTCCAGCACGGCCAGCCGCCGCAGGCGTTCGTCGTCCGCGTGTACGAGGAGTGCCGTCCTGCCCTCCCCCACCTCCGCGAAGGCGATCGCCTTCCAGCCGGGGCCGGGCTCCTCGCCGTCGATCAGGGCTAGCAGCTGAGCCCCCGCGTCCGCCGCCGCGTCGATCCACAGCTGGCACATCCCCTCGCCGTACGGCCCCTCGCGCAGCACGGTCGGCGGTACGAGCCCCCAGCCGGTCGCCTCGGAGACCTCGTACGCCGCCAGCTCGCGCTCGGCGAGGGTGCCGTCGGGGAAGTCCCACAGAGGCCGCTCACCGGCCACGGGCTTGTAGATGCAGGCGGCCTCCTGACCCTCGTACGAGACCGTGCAGTACAGCGCCGCGTTCGACGCCTCGCTGATGCGCCCGCGTACGGTCAGCTCGCCCTTGGCGAGCAGTTCGGCGGGCGTGCGGGTGGTCGTCACGCTCCGCGGCGGTATCCGTTCTGGCGCGGACATACATGTCCTTCCGGGTCGAGCGGGAGGCTGCACAGGGGGCACGGCGGCCGGCCGGCGTTCACGACGTCCAGGGCGCGCTTGGCGAAGGCGCGGGCCTGCGCGCCGGTGAGCCGGACGCGCAGCATCGGGGGGCCGTTCTCCTCGTCCTGGAGGAGCCGCTCCTCGGCCTCGGCGAGGTCCTCGTCGGTGTCGGCGTCCAGCTCCACCAGGGCCTGCGCCTCGACGATCATGCGCTGCTCGTCGCCGTCCCAGGCGAGCGCCATGGTGCCGACCCGGAACTCCTCCTCGACGGGGGTCTCGAGGGGGCGGGTGTCGGACACCTCGGTGGGGGCCATGGCCGGGACGGCGGCGTTGCCCCCGCTACGGCGTACGACCTCGTCGAGCAGTTCGTCCATGCGTTCGGCGAGCGCGGCGACCTGGGTCTTCTCCAGGGCCACGCTGGTCACCCGGGGGCCGGCGGTGGCCTGGAGGAAGAACGTACGGCGTCCGGGGAGTCCGACCGTACCGGCCACGAAGCGGTCCGGGGGATCATAGAGGAACACCTGACGGGACACGTCCTGTCTCCATTGGAATCGGCTGCTGTGGGCTGCTGAGAAGTCTTGTGATCGGCTGGAACGGGCGTCGGCGGCGCTGCCGCGACCGCTTCACCCTACTGCTGCCGACGATCACGGTGCGCCCGCACCACCCCCTACTGTCGCCTCCTCGCCAGGGGGGTCCTCGCGCGGCGCCAGGGAGGCGAAATCGCCGGTGTCCCCGAGGCGAACGAGAAATGGCCTGAGACGGGTGTAACGGATCGCGGTGATGGAACACGGATCGACGGACACCCGCTGGAAGAGGTCTAGATGAAGCCCCAGAGCGTCGGCTACGAGGGACTTGATGATGTCGCCGTGCGAGCACATGAGGTAAACGGCGTCGGAGCCGTGATCGGCCTCCACGCGCGCGTTCCACTCACGTACGGCCTCGGCGGCGCGTGTCTGCATGGCGCGCATGGACTCGCCGCCGGGGAAGGCGGCGGCGGTCGGATGCGCCTGGACGACCTGCATCAGGGGCTCGTCCATCAGTTCGGCGAGCTTGCGCCCGGACCAGTCCCCGTAGTCGCACTCCGAGATCCGCTCCTCGGTGTGTACGCGCAGCCCCGGCCGGGCGTCGAGAAGGGGCCGGACCGTCTCCTGGCAGCGCTGCAGCGGGCTGGTGACGACCTCCGAGACGGGCAGCTCGGCGAGCCGCCCGGGCAGCGCGGCGGCCTGCGCGGCACCCCGTTCGTCGAGGGCGACGCCGGGCGTACGGCCGGCGAGCACTCCGGAGGTGTTGGCAGTGGAACGTCCGTGCCGGACGAGGATCAGCGTGGGCATGCGGACCAGCGTAGGCGTACGGCCTCCAGTGGTACGCGGGAGTGCCTTTCCGGCCGGACGGCGGGAGAATACGCACCGTGATCGTCGACTGCGCCATCTACCGCGACGGCCGCCGGACCGAGGGACCGGCGGACTTCTCCGACGCCCTCGACACGTGCCGCACGCACCGGTCCGGGGACGCGTTCGTCTGGGTCGGGCTGTACGAGCCCACGGAGAAGGAGTTCGAACGGGTCACGGAGGAGTTCGGACTGCACCCCCTGGCCGTCGAGGACGCCCTCAACGCGCATCAGCGGCCGAAACTGGAGGTGTACGACGACTCGCTGTTCATGGTGCTCAAGCCGGTCGGGTACGAGCCGAAGGCCGACATCGTCTCCTCCGGCGAGATCATGGTCTTCATCGGCGATTCCTTCGTGGTGACCGTGCGGCACGGCGTGGAGGCGCCCCTGGCGGCCGTACGGCACCGGCTGGAGGCGGAGCCCGAGATGCTGCGGCACGGCCCCACGGCGGTGCTGTACTCGATCGCCGACGCCGTCGTCGACCACTACGTGGAGGTGGCCGACGAGCTGGGCACCGACCTGGAGGAGCTGGAGGCGGAGGTGTTCTCACCGTCCGGCGGGGGCTCGCGCCACACGGCGTCCCGCATCTACACCTTCAAGCGGCAGATCCTGGAGTTCCGCCGCGCCACGGGCCCCCTGGCGGCACCGATCGGCAGGCTCTCGGGCACGGGCCTCTTCGGCGCGCGCGTGCCCTTCGTCCACGAGAAGGCCGAGCCCTTCTTCCGGGACGTCAGCGACCACCTCACGCGCGTGAACGAGTCCGTGGAGGGCCTGGACCGCCTGGTCTCCGACGTGCTGTCGGCCCACCTCGCCCAGATGAGCGTCCGGCAGAACGACGACATGCGGAAGATCTCCGCGTTCGCCGCCATGGCCGCGATCCCCACGATGGTCGCGGGGATCTACGGCATGAACTTCGACCACATGCCGGAGCTGCGCTGGGCGTGGTCGTATCCGGCGCTGATCGCGGCGATGGCGGTGGTGGAGGTCCTGCTGTACCGGATGTTCAAACGCCGGGGCTGGCTGTAGCGCCGTAGTCCTGTTGCCGTAGCCCTGTTGCTGTGCCTCAGGCGAACTCGGGTGCCGTGGTCGCCGGGCCGCCCAGCGCGTTCCGCCGCTCCGGCATCCGCAGGGAGACCATGCGGCGCCAGCCGGCGGCGCGCTCGTAGGCGTACACCGCGCGGATGCCCGCCGCGAGGACGGCCGCCTTGGGACGGGGCCAGCCGAGGACGCGTCCCATGTGGGCCATGACCGCGAGGCTGACGTCCCGGTAGACGCGGATCTCGGCGAGCGCGCACGCGCGCAGCGTGCGCTGGATGGCGCGGCCGTGCCCGGCGGCGGCGAAGCGCAGGAGTTCCTCGTGGCAGTAGGCGAGGTGGTTGTCCTCGTCGTTCGAGATCATCCGTACCGCGCGGCCGAGGTCGGGGTGGTCGCCGAAGTACTTGCGCAGCAGCTCCATCTCCTCGGAGGCGCGCTGTTCGGTGACGCGGCTGTGGGCGAGGTAGGTGACGATGTCCCGCACGGTCAGCGGTTCGTCGCCCTTGAGCTTCTCGTGCGCAAGACCGATGCCCTGCCGTTCCAGCAGCATCGTGTAATCGGTGTCGGCCGGGACGTCGACGGGCTGGAGGCCGCGCTTCTTCATGAGGGCGTTGAAGATCCGCCCGTGCTTGTCCTCGTCCGCGCCATGGCGGGTGATCTTGGGGGCGAGGGCGCGTTCGTCCGCCGGGACGAGCGCGGCGATACGGGCGTTCTCCCAGCCGCCCTGTGACTCACCGCTGGCCGCGATGGAGCAGAAGAGACGGAAGGAATCGTCGTTGTCGAGGATCTCCTGGAACAGACTCCTGGCCGAAAGCATCAGTGGCACCTCTCGCAGTTCTGCGTTCTGCAGGGTTCCGCAAAGAACCAGTCAAAGAACGAGTCAAATGCGGTGCCAGGGACGCTGCAACAGCTGTGTCGGACAACTCCGCCAAAAGGAGGACCAGGAGGGGCGCGTCGGGACGTAAGTGCGAGGACATGGAGGGTGTGGAGGGCGTAACCGCGGGGTCGCCGACGCGTTGTGCTCCGTGACGGCCGTGGCGGGGAGACCCCCCGAGCCCCCACCACGGCCGCGGAACTTTATTGCTCTTCCTGCCCTTCCTGCTCTTCCTCCTGCTTACGCCAGTCCGGCGCGCTCCAGGGCGTCGGAGCCCGCCCGGAGCGAGGCGATCCGCTCGTCGAGCGTGAAGCCCGCCGGCGCGAGGGTGAGCGTGGTGACACCGGCCGCCGCGTAGGCGCGCATCCGGTCGGCGATCCGGTCCACCGAGCCGAGCAGCGTCGTCTGGTCGATCAGGTCGTGCGGAATGGCCGCCGCGGCGCCGTCCTTGTCGCCGGACAGGTACTTGTCCTGGATCTCGGCGGCCTCCTTCTCGTACCCCATGCGCTGGGCGAGCTGGTTGTAGAAGTTCTGCTTACGGCTGCCCATGCCGCCCACGTACAGGGCGGTGTACGGCCGGAAGGTGTCGGCGAGCGTGGCCACGTCCTTGTCGTCACCGACGGCGAGCGGGAGGGTGGGACAGATGTCGAACCCCTCCAGAGTCCTCCCGGCCTTCTCGCGCCCCGCGCGCAGGTACTGGATGGCGGTGTCCTCGATGTGCGCGGCGGACGGGAAGATCAGCAACGCGCCGTCGGCGATCTCGCCGGTCTGTTCGAGGTTCTTCGGGCCGATCGCGGCGATGTAGAGCGGGATGTGCTCGCGCTCGGGGTGCACGGTCAGCTTGAGGGGCTTGCCCGGGCCGCCGGGCAGCGGCAGCGTCCAGTGCTCACCGTCGTGGGAGAGCCGCTCACGGCTCATCGCCTTGCGTACGATCTCCACGTACTCGCGGGTGCGGGCGAGCGGCTTGTCGAACTTGACGCCGTACCAGCCCTCGGAGACCTGCGGCCCGGAGACACCGAGGCCGAGGCGGAACCGGCCGCCGGAGAGCGAGTCCAGGGTCGCGGCGGTCATCGCGGTCATCGCGGGCTGGCGGGCCGGGATCTGGAAGATGGCCGAGCCGACGTCGATGCGCTCGGTCTGGGCGGCGACCCAGGTGAGTACGGTGGCGGCGTCCGAGCCGTAGGCCTCGGCGGCCCAGCAGACGGCGTATCCGAGGCGGTCGGCCTCCTGCGCGACGGCCAGATTGTCCGCGTCCATTCCGGCACCCCAGTAGCCGAGGTTGATCCCGAGCTGCATGGCCGATTCCCCTTACCGATCAGTAACGTCCCTTGTGCGACCGACACTAGCGTGTGCGAGCGGGGGTGGCGGTGGGGCGTGGATCTCACCTGGAGTTCTCGCCCCCGCCGCCCTTACCCGTTCCCATCCCCTGGGGGCTGCGCCCCCGACCCCCTTGTCGCGCTAGAACGCGCTCGTCCTCAAACGCCGGACGGGCTCAGATACCCAGCCCGTCCGGCGTTTGAGGACAACGCCCGTTCACCGA